>NZ_CP097762.1:0-373160 GCF_023585745.1 Candidatus Blochmannia ocreatus | reverse complement strand
AATTGTGTTATTAGTGATGTTATGAGGTTTATATATAGAACTGATTAAATTGGTATATTGTAAAATATATGACAATTAAACTTATAGTTGGATTGGGAAATTTTGGATGTAGATATCTGGAGACTAGACATAATTCTGGCGCTAGATATGTTGAGTTTTTAGCAAAAAAATATAAAGTTTCTTTAAATAAAAAAAATATACTTTCTGGATATGTTGGTGTATTAAATTTAGATATTGGTATTGTGTATTTATTAATACCGGCTATGTATATGAACATCAATGGATTGTCTGTATATAGATGTATTAAATTTTATAAATTGTGTGTAGATCAAGTTTTAGTTGCTTATGATGAGCTTGATTTATTACCCGGTGTTGTGCGTGTTAAGTTAGGTAGCAGAGCAAACAGTGATACTCATCATGGGGTAAAAGATTTAGTGTTACGTTTAAATAGGAAATGTAATTTTTATCGCTTGCGTATTGGTATAGGACATCCTGGTAATAAAAATAAAGTATGTGATTTTGTTTTAAATAAACCGAGTATTAATGATCGTATTAGCATTGATAATGCAATTAATAAAGCTATTGCGTGCACTGAAGATATAGTAGCTAGGAATTTTATAAAAGTTATGAATATATTACATCGTTAATGATATAGTATTTAGAATAAAACTAATTGCGCTGTAGTGGATCTAGCACTAGAACTAGATTGTTTATAGTTATTTAATAATATTTTATGCAAATTGATTGTAGTATTATTGGTTTACCTAATACTGGTAAGTCTGCTTTATTTAATATTTTGACTGATGCATCTGTTAGAGTTGCTAATTTTCCTTTTTGTACTATTCAACCTAATGTAGCAGTAATGTATATTCCAGATAATAGAATATACATGTTAGCAGACATTGCGCAATCTCATGAAGTAGTACAGGGCACAGTAAGATTTGTTGATGTTGCTGGTTTAATTAAGGGAGCTGCGCAAGGGATTGGTATGGGTAATAAAATTTTTTCTTGCATTAATACAACGAAGATATTGTTTCATATGATTCGTTGTTTTATTGATAACAAAATTACACATATATTTAATAATATAGATCCCTGCAGGGACATTAATATTGTAAATGATGAACTTATTTTGTTTGATATTTTGCAGTGTGAAAAAATAATATCTACGTTAGAAAAGCAGTCTAAGTCTTTTATTAAAAATAATGATATAAAGTTACAGTTATCAGTATTAAGAAAATGTCTGCATTATTTATATGATGGAATTTTTTTGAGTAATGTACAGTTTGCTGTTTCAGAAAAAATGTATTTTAGAAAAATTAATCTTTTGACTGCAAAACCTACTATTTATATTATTAACACTCCTCATGATATTACTACTGGATTGAATAATATTTATTTGGATAAGCTATATAGATTTTTATCTGCTAAAAACTCTTCATTTATTTTATGCAATTTTTTGTCTCTTTTTTTAGACAGTAAAAATAATATTTTATTTAATAAAAATAAATTGATTTTATATAAAAATAATTTTTTACATGAAATTACAAGTAAGATATTTTCTGTGCTAGATTTGTGTGTTTTTTTTACTGTAAATGCAAACATGGCGCGTGCTTGGGTATGTAAATCGGGAATTACTGCTTTGGAGGCTTCTCAGAAGGTTCACAGTGATTTTAGTGATGGTTTTATTAAAGTACAAGTGATAAAATATAATGATTTTATTAAGTATAAGGGAGAATCAGGATCAAAGAAATTCGGTAAAATATTTTATGAAGGCAAAAATTACTGTATCCGAGACGGAGATGTCTTAAAGTTTCTGTTTAACAGAAGAAGTAGAAAAAAATAATATTATATGCTGTAGTAAACAACACACACCTAGATATTTAACATGAAATAATTTTTAAAAATATTTAGGTGTGATTTGTTGAAATAAATTTTATATATTTTAACGGCGATTTCCAAAAATACGAATCATCATTAAAAATAAATTAACAAAATCTAAGTATAAGGTTAACGCTCCTATAATGGATAATTTTCTAAATTGATCAGAATTATCTATAGATACAGATAATCCGATAGATTTTAGTTTTTGAATATCATAGGCTGTGAGTCCTACAAATATTATAACTCCAATATATGTAATTAACCACATTAATGTTGTATTTTTTAACCACAAATTTATTAATGACGCCAATACTATACCTATTAATCCCATGAACAACAAGTTACCAAAACTGCTTAAATCGCGTTTGGTAGTGTATCCGTATAATGTCATTGCGCCAAACATACCAGATGTTACTAAAAACGCACTAGCTATAGAAGAGGTCGTGTATAGTATAAATATGCTAGATAAGGTTAAACCTGTTAGCATGGAATATAACATAAACAATGTAGTTGCGAGAGAACCACTGAGTCTTGTTACCATTCCAGAAAGAATAAATACTAATGCTAACTGGCTAATAATAAGCCCAAAAAATATTATCTGATTAGAAAATATTAATTGCAATATTACTGGGTTTTGGGCAGCAAACCATGCGACAAATGCAGTTAATAATAATCCGCATGACATCCAGCCAAAGACTTGGAGTATGTATGTTTGTATTGTGTTACTAGTTTGTTCTGATACAGTATTTTGAAAGCGGGGAAACCGATTCATAAATTTCACCTTAACAAATAATTGACATATAACTTTTCGTGCATTATATAGTAAGCAATAAATATGAGCAACAAAATGTTGTATTTGGTGTTAAAAATGTACGTATAACTATTTTATGATTGTTTATGTGATTTAAAGTGCAGCAAGTTAGTTGATATTAATCATTGATTATTAGTGGTATACTAAGTGATTTAATTTGGTTCGTTATATAAGTAGTAGTGTTGAACCAAATTTGTATTTTTATCAAATTCATATATTAAAGGAATTCCTGTTGGTATATTAACTTGAAAAATTTCTGATTCATTCATATTGCTTAAAAGCTTTATTAAAGCGCGTATGGAATTTCCATGTGCTACTATGATGGTATTTTTTTTATTTTTAATATTTGGTAGTATGGATAAATTCCAATAGGGTAGTATTCTGTTTAAAGTCATTGCTAAACTCTCACTATTAGGTAGTTCTTCAGGTGTTAGGTTATTGTAGCGTTTATCATTTGTTGCTATAAATTGAGAATTTTCATGATGACAGATTTTGGGTGGTATTGCGTTAAAGCTTCGTCGCCATTGTTGCACAGTATTGTAACCATATTTTTGAATTATTTGGTCTTTATTAAGACCTTGTAAAGCTCCGTAATGACGTTCGTTTAATCTCCAAGATTTTTCGATGGGTAACCATACTTGGTTTATTTGTTCTAGTATTAACCATAATGTATGAATTGCTCTTTTTAAGACCGATGTATATCCATGTTCAAAAAATAAACCATTTTTTTTTAATATTTTTCCAGCTAATATTGCTTCGGTATGTCCTTTTTCGGATAAATCTATGTCAACCCATCCGGTAAATCGATTTTCTTTATTCCATTGACTTTCTCCATGTCTTATTAAACTTAGTTTAGTCGTAGTCATAATTGCCTCATGTGTTATGTAAATATTTAAGAATATATTATATAAATCTTTATATTAATTTTAAATAGTATTCAATATATGAATTAAGTAATTTTATTTTTAAAAAATTGGTATAAAATGCAGATTCATGTTTTTGTATAAATTATATTTATCTATTTATATTGTTATGTTATTACTTTAAATTTATAAAAATATCTTATTGAGATATAGAATTTTAAATGAATGCATATTATGCGAATATAGTATTTATATAAAATAATTTTATATGTATTTGGAAATTTATGATGCAAATTGTTTATGTAGCTAGTCCTGATAGTTGTCAAATTTATGTTTGGAAATTGGACAGTATTAACGGTTTTTTACAATTAGTTCAAGTAGTGAATACTCCAGGACAAGTCTATCCTATGGTTGTAAATTCAAACAAAAAATTTTTATATGTTGGGATACGACCAGATTTTGGAATCATCACTTATACTATAAGTTCGGAGGGATTTTTAATAATTAATAGCAGTATAAAATTATCTGGTAGTCCAACCCACTTAATGAGCAATATAAATGGTACGTTTTTATACTGCACCTCTTACAAAAGAGGTGCAGTATATGTAATACCTATTAATAAATTTGGTGTATTGGATTGTGCTGTACAAATTATTCCGGATTTGTCGGGTTGTCATTCTGCTAATATAGATAATCATGGTGTATTGCTTTGGGTGCCCTGTTTGCAAGAGCATGTGATTAAATTATTTAAGATAGATATATGTGGGAAATTAACGCCCTGGACTCCAGGTTGTATTAAATCTAGTGTGATTGGATCGGGTCCGCGTCATATGGTTTTCCATAAGACTGGAGATTATGCATATGTGATTAATGAATTATTGGGTACTATAGATATTATTAAATATGATGATTATTGTAGTATTCCTAATATTATTCAAACAATAAGTTTGATACCAAAAAATTTTATTAGTAAGCAGCAATTTTGGTCTTCTGATATACATATGACTTCTAATGGTCGTTGGTTATATTGTTCTGATAGAGTTACTAATATTATTAGTTTTTTCAAGATAATACAGCGTACAAAAAAATTAAAATTTGTTGGGTATCAAATTACTGAAACGCAACCCAGAGGATTCACGATTGATGATACTGGGAACTTTCTGATTGTTGCAGGTCAAAAATCAAATTATATATCTGTATATCGTATTAATTTAATTAGTGGTAGATTGCATTTTTTATCTCGTCATTTTTCAGGTCTTGGTCCTGTATGGATTAGTACAGTGACATTGTTGGATGGATGATATATAAGTTTTAATCGATATGTTCTGATATAGCACAAAATTTGTAAGGGTTTGTTTATAATGTATATTAGGGTAATTAATTTTAAATAAAAATTTGTTATGTTTATTCTAAAATATTTTAGAATACTAAAAATGTATCGTAAAAATTACGTTTTACTGGAAAACATTTTATGTAAAACTATTTAGTAGTATTGTATGCATTCATAGTGAATAGTATGAATTTTAGTTAGATAATAATTTTTATCATATACAGTAAGAAATCATAGAAAATTGCGGTGTTTAAAATAGAAAATTAAATGATATAATGCAAATAAATAATATCGAGTGTGGTTATTAGTTTAAATAAGTAATATTTTAATATTATTAAATAATATAATTTAAATATTTTTTATTAAAATATTTAAATTATAAATTTTTTTGTTTTATTTAATTAAATATTAATATTTAATATGTTGTTTAGTTTTACCATGTCGGATTAGACTATACTGAATTTTGTATAGTTAGTTTAAATTTATTTAATATGTTATGTACGGATTCACTTAGTTATTCTATTATTAATAGAAAGAATAATTTTTAAAATTCTTTACTTATTATTTTAAGCTGTATAAAAGCTTTTTAGCTTGTTTAGCAGATTCACTATTTGGATAAAGTGTTATTACTTGTTGATATATTTTTTTAGCCATGTCTACTTTTTTTTCTTGCACTAAAAAACCAATTTTCAACAATGCATTTGCTGCTTTTGAGGATTTAGGATAATTTTTAACAACTAATGCGAAATGATGGGATGCATTATCTTTTTGTCCTTTTTGATAGTATAATTGTCCTAGCCAATAATGTGCATTAGCTTGATATATTGATTTTGGATAATTTTTTACAAAATTATGAAACAATTGTATTGCTTGGTCATATTGTTTATTTTTTAATACCAAATTTACTGCATCTTTATAAGATTGTTGTTCTGCATCAATACCTGTGTATTTTTTAGTATGTTGATGTGTTTGTTGGTTTTGTAATTGTGTATTTGGTACATCATCAGAATTATTTTCATTACGATATTGTAAGTTTAAATTTTTTGATTTTAAAAAATTATTTATTTGGTGATGCATGGATTCTTGTTGAGTGATAATGTTTGATATATTATATTGAATATCTTGAATATTTCCTCGTAAAATATCAATATCGTGTTGATTTTCGGTTAATTGCTTTTGTATTTGAATTAAATATTGACTATGAGCATTGGATATTTGTTGTAATTGAGTAATATTTTTATTTTTTTCATTTATTTTTTTGTGTAAATCTTGTGAATATATTATATTACTTTCAAAAAACGTAAGAAATATAAATAATATGATAGTTATCATATTATTAAATTTTGATAGAAAAATCATTTTTTTACACATAAATCATGGTGTTTTATTGTATATTAAAACGGCACGTCTGTTTTTAGAATACGCTGTTTCATTATGACCGTGCATTGCAGGTTTTTCTCTGCCATAAGAGACAGTAGAAATTTGTTCATGTAGCACCCCTTGGCTTTGAAGGTATAATTTTACAGCATTAGCTCGTCGTTCACCTAACGCAATATTATATTCTGCAGTGCCTCGTTCATCAGTATGTCCTTCTATTCGTATAGAATTTGAAGGATGATTTCTTAAAAAATCAGCATGATTATTTAATATATTAAAGAATTGGTGTGTAATATCATATTGATTCAAATCAAAATAAATAGTATTGTTAACTTTTAATTCTTGTATGTTTAATTTTTTGTGAATTATTTGAGTATTCTGTCTATTTAATTTCTGTAGATAATTTGTGTCATTATCATAATCAATATAATTAGTATTATTTTTTTTATTTAATGTTGTAGTGCAAGCGCTAGTTATTGCACTGATAATAATCATTAATGTTAGTTTTTTATAAAGTATATTTATGTGCATATAGGTTATTTATTTTATTAATTTTATGAGATTTATATTTAATTTTTTCAATAAAACTTTATTGCGAATGAAAATATGCTGATGACCAAGTAGGAAATCTTAAGTCATTTTTGTTTCCTGTAATATGAGCTCTAAATTTACCATCAATAGATATCAATTCTAAACTAGATGTAGAAGTTGTTACATTATTTGTTATATTAGTGTTGGTATCGCTATATAATACCATTGTATTATTAGGTGCTATGCTAGGAGAATTAGCTAGTACAGTATCTGTTAATATATATTCCTGATTATTTGTTAAGTTTATTTTAGCTATATTTTGTTTTCCTTGGTGTCTATTAACCATCATTATAAATTTTCCGTCTGAACTTACAGCTGGATTTTGGTTACTAGTATGTGACCAAGATATTCGTGTGCTATTATAGGTGTCAATATTAATTTTATAAATTTGTGGTTTTCCGCTTTGATCGGAAGTATAGGCTATATTTTTATTGTCCGGAAACCAACTGGGTTCAGTATTGTTATTTCTATTATTAGTTAATTGTTTAATCTCTCCAGAATCTAAATCCATAATATATAAATTTAAACTACCAGTTTTTGATAAAGCAAATGCTAATTTTTTAGAGTTTGGAGAAAACGCAGGAGCTCCATTATGCTGTGGGAAATTAATAACATTGTTAATTGTGCCTGTACTTAGTGTTTGTATTACAAGTTTTGAGTGACCTGAATCGAAGGTAACATAGGCGATTTTATTACCATCTGGAGTCCATGCCGGAGACATTAATGGTTCATGGGTCTTACATATTGATATTTGGTTATGTCCATCATAGTCAGCAATGCATAGTTCGAAAGGGTATTTATCATGATCAGTGTGTAATACGTACGCAATACGTGTACAAAATATTCCTTTTATACCAGTTATTTTTTCAAAAATTTCATTACTGATAGTATGAGCTATATAACGAAGCCATTTTTTTTCTATTGAAAATTGATTTTCAGTTATTACTAATGCTGGATTTTTAGAAGTATCTATTAGGTTATAAGATATAATATAACTTTCATCATAGTTTTCTTGTATTGTCCCAATTACAATTATATTAATACCCAGTTTTTCCCAAAACATTGGGATAACATCTGATATGTTATCGGGTTGATGGGGTAAATGTTCTACAGGTATTGTATTAAATTTACTGCTATTACGTAAATCATTAGCTATTATTGATGCTATGTCTTCAGTAGGCTGAAATATATCATATTGATTATTATTGATATATTTAAAAGGTATTATAGCAATAGGATATGCTGTATTTATACCTTGAGTAATTTTAATTTGCATATCTGCTAGTAATATAGATGTCCATACAAGTATAATGGAAGAATATATTAACATCGATAATGAGGACAGCATAGCTTTAACAAATTCTCCTAAATGTTAACAGTGTATTTTTAAGTACTACCAAAGTATATTATACTATGTCTAACATATAAATATTATTACTATTTATAAAAATGTAAATATTTTATTTATTGTGGGGCAAAATTTAATATTGTGTTTTCAAAAGCTTTATAAATATTTATATTTAGAGGTTGCGGAATTTTTGCTGATTTTACAGCTATTATTGCTGCTTGACATAGCTCAGGATCTCCTGATATAGAGGAGACTGATAGTATTGCGCCATCAGGTGCGAATTTTATTCGTATAGTACATTGTTTTCCCGAGTAACTAGAAGCATTATAAAATTTATTCTGTATTGATTTGCTAATGATTTTTTTATACGCATTAATTTCGTCATTGTTAATAGCATTATTTTTAGCAGGGATTTTGATATCATTGATGAATGTATTTAATAAATTATCTAATTCGTTAGAATTGTTACGCGTATTTTTTTGACCGATATTGTCAGTTGTTATATTTTTTTGTTTTACGTTATTTTTTAGTGCATGTTTTTTTTGAGTAGTAGTGTCGCTGTGATCTGTATTTTTTTGTGTGACTGAGGATGGTTTTTGTTGTGGTGTATCTGTGAGTTTGAATCGATTGGGTTGGTTTAATAACAGAACATTATTATTTTCTGTTAATATTTTTTTTGGTTCGTCATTGATTAATGTATTGTACATTGAGTGTTTTTCGTTATTAATTTTGTTGTCTGTATCGTATTTTTTTTTTTCTGCGATTATGCGTGTATATAAGAAGATACATATAATCATATGTATAATGATGGATGCTATCATAGAGTATATAAATTTGGTTTTGTATGATGGATAAAAAAATTTTTTTGTCATTTTTAAGTTTTTCAGAAATATTATTAATGAGACGGATTAGTTAATATTCCAACGGAATGGATACCATTTATTTGTAATAAATTTAATATTACAACAATTTCATTATATGTTGTGGTTCTTGATGCAGCTATCAAACATAGCGTATTTGCAGTTTTGTTAGAATGTATTTGACTATTTATTTCTGATGATAGTTGTGTTAGAGGCATTGGTCCTATTTTTGTATTATCAAGAACCAAATTGTATAGTCCCTTGTTTAAAATTTCAATGGTAATTGTAATTTTTTCATTTTTTATAAAATTTTTTGTTATATCGCTGTTAGGAAGATTAACTTCAAATTTTTGTATTAATTTTATCGGTATTGTCATAAAAATAATTAGTAATACTAGTAATATATCTAATAGCGGCACAATATTGATTTCTGATTTAATTTTATTTCTGATATTTTGTTTCCGCATGTATATATTCCTGATTTTGGGTAATTTTAGTATTGAAAAAAAATTGATGATATAACATTGTAATGAATTCCTGTATAAAATTGTCGTAGTTTTGTTCTAAATTATTAATTTTTGTCGTCAAGTAATTAAATGCCATTACTGCTGGAATAGCTACGAATAAACCTATAGCGGTAGAAATTAATGCTTCTGAAATTCCTGGTGCAATAATTTGTATATGAACTATTTGATTAGATGTGTTGTTTGATATTGAGCCTAGTTCAATAAAAATATGCATAATTCCTAATATAGTTCCAAATAATCCAAAATATGGACTTATAGAACCAATGGTTCCAATTAATGGAATATTATTTTCTAATGTTTTTAGTTCTATATTTACTGTAGTGCGCATAGTGTCTAAAGTTCTAGTCATTATTACTTCAGGTGAGCATATTTTCATTGGGTATAGTGTAGAAAATTCTTTAAAACCTGTATAGAAAATATGTTCTATTCCATTTAATGTATTTTGATGAGTTATAGTGGTCTGGTACAGACTAGATAAATTAATTTCGGACCAAAATTTTTTTCTAAATATTTTTGATTTTTTTTCTGCTATTTTAATTATAAAAATACGATGAAAAATGATGCTCCAAGAGAGTATAGAAAATATGATAAGTATCAAAATGCTGATTTGTACTAGGATATTAGTTTTTAAAAATAAATTAAAGATATTCATATTATTAATTAATTAAAGTATTGAGTGATCAGTATGTAATGCGTGATTGTTGTAGAAATTTATAGTTGCAACAAATATTGGTGTTAATTTAATGCAATTATCTGTAATAATTAGAGTGTTTATTTTGATAACAAACATATTGACTTAACATAAACATAATGTTTAATTAAAATTAATTTTTAAATACATTTTTATGAAAACTCAACCATATAACTATGTATATGGTTGAGTTTATTTTATATGTATAATATTTTTATGATTTCATTATAGTGTTTTTTATATATTGGCCAATATTAACAAAATTTTTTACTACATGTACTTTTGATTCTGATAAAATAGCACATTTTTCTTGCACAGTACTTCCAAGTCCAGAGATAATAGCACCAGCATGCCCCATGCGTTTTCCTTTAGGAGCTGTAGATCCCGCTATATATGCTACTACTGGTTTTTTAATATATTGTCTAATATATTTTGCGGCGTTTTCTTCCGATCTACCTCCAATTTCACCAATCATTATTATTAATGATGTTTTAGGGTCTTTTTCAAAGAGTGTTAATATATCGATAAAATCAGACCCGAGTATTGGGTCTCCTCCTATTCCAACACATGTAGATTGACCTAATTTACAATCAGTTATTTGTTTTACTACTTCATATGTTAAAGTACCTGATCTAGAAATAATTCCTATAGTTCCCCGAGTATGTATATGATGTGGCATAATTCCAAGTTTACATTCTCCTGGAGTAATAATTCCTGGACAATTTGGTCCTATCATACATGTATTATGTTTTGTGAGTTGTTGTTTGATTATCAGCATGTCTAGTATTGGAATCCCTTCTGTTATACATACTATTAATTGAATGCCTGCATGAATTGCTTCTAAAATTGCGTCCTTGCACATAGGAGCAGGTACATAAATTATAGAAGTGGATGCATGCGTGTGATATAATGCTTCATTAACAGTATTAAATACTGGTAATCCAAGATGGGTGCTACCCCCTTTTCCTGGAGTTACTCCTCCTACTATTTGTGTTCCATAATTTAATGCTTGTTTTGAATGCAGAGTAGCTTTTTTACCTGTAAATCCTTGACAGATTATTTTTGTGTTTTTATCAATCAATATTGACATTTTTAAATTTCACCATTTTTATAACTTGTTGAATAGCATCTATTAAATTATTTGTGACATAAATATTTAGGTTACTATTGATTAATCTTTTTTTACCTAGTTCAGCGTTGTTGCCTTCTAATCTGAAAACAATAGGAATCATATTATTTTTAATAATGCATTTGTAGTATCTAGATAAAGTTGTGAGTACGCTGTCAGCTACTAGATCGCAACATATAATACCACCGAAGATATTTACCAGTATTGCTTTGACTTTGGAATCTGTTAAAACAGCGTGGAAAGCAGATATGATACTGTTTTTATTAGAGTTGCCTCCTATATCTAAAAAATTAGCAGGCGTTCCTCCCAATGATTTAATCATATCCATAGTAGCCATTGCTAATCCTGCTCCGTTTATCATACAACCAATGTTTCCTCCTGTTAAGGGAATGTAATTAAAGTCATTGACTTCCTGTTGAGTATGTATGTTGTCTTCTGTATATATTGAAAACAATTCTGGTTGTCTAAATATAGCATTTGGATCAATAGTAATTTTGGCATCTAAACATATGAAGTTATTTTCATTAGTAATAGCTAGTGGATTAATTTCTATTAATGTAAGTTCCTTTTCAAGAAACATTTGTGTTGCTTTAACTAAAATTTCTGCAAATTTATTGATTTTTTTGTCTGATAAACCAATTTTACATGCTAATATTCTGCCTTGATAAGGTTGTAACCCGGATATAGGGTTAATTTTTATTTTATAAATTAAATGAGGTGTTTTTTGACTAATCTGTTCAATATTAACGCCTCCTTGTTTGGAGATCATACAAGTTATTTGTGCTTTCTCTCTATCAATTAGTATACTTAAATATAATTCTTGTATAATTTCGATCGCTGGTTCTATTAATATGGATTGTACTAATTCGCCAGAATCGGCAGTTTGGTATGTTTTTAGTGTTTTACCAAGCCATTTATTAGTAAATGATAATATTTCTTTTTTAGAGTGCACTATTTGTACTCCTCCAGCTTTTCCTCGGCCTCCAGATTGGATTTGACATTTTAATACCCATGGTCCAGTAGAAATTTGGTTTGATAAAATATGATTTTTCACATCATCTATTGCAGAAAATCTGTAACCATTTGGAATGGGTAAATTATATTTTTTTAACAGTTTTTTTGCTTGGTACTCATATAAATTCATAATATACGACCGTATTTATTGTGATTTTATCATGTGATATTTATTTGGTGTTATATTAAATTTTTAATAATAAACGTATTGGATCTTCTAATAACTCTTTAATGTATACTAAAAATCTTACTGAATCTTTTCCATCTATTAATCTGTGATCATATGATAACGCCAAATACATCATGGGTAACACTACTACTTGTCCGTTTGATGATACGGGTCTATCTTTGATCGCATGCATTCCAAGAATAGCACTTTGGGGTGGATTAATAATAGGAGTAGATATTAATGATCCAAAAACTCCTCCGTTAGTAATAGTAAAATTACCTCCACTTAACTCTTCGAGTGTTAACTTGCCATTTCTTCCTTTTTCTGCTAAAGATTTTATATCTTTTTCAATATCTGCGATACTTAGTGTATCTACGTTTCTTAATACTGGTGTTATTAATCCTCTAGGGGTAGAAACTGCAATATTTATATCAAAATAATTATAGTATACTATTTCTTCTCCATCTATGGAGGCATTAATTTCAGGAAAATTCCGTAAACCTTCTAATACTGCTTTCACATAAAAAGACATAAATCCTAGTTTAATCCCATAATTTTTTTGAAATAGTTCTTTATATTTATTTTTGATAGTTATTATAGGTTGCATGTTAACTTCATTAAATGTGGTTAACATGGCTGTATTATTAGTGACAGCGACAAGTCGTTCTGCAATTTTTTGTCGTAATCGGTTCATTGTGACTCGTGTAGTAGTACGATTATCGCAAGATTTTTGTATTTTTGTATTAGTTTGTATGTTTTCAAATGTTTTTTGAGTGCTTTCTTGTAGAGTTTGTTTAGGGGGGATGATATGTGCTTCTACATCTTTATGTGTTATGCGTCCTTTTGTGCCGCTACCTTGAATATTTATGTTTTTTAAGTCATGTTCCGCTATTAATTTGCGAACAGATGGGGAACAAACATTATGAAATTCATTATCTTGATTAGTAGTAAAGATATTTTTAGATGCAATTGACATGAAAGATGCTTGTTGATGTTTTGATATGGTGTGTGCATTATCTTTTTCAGCAGGAATATCATAGGTTAGTTCTATTTTTCCTAAAATTTGTCCAGATATTACTATAGATCCCTCTGGAGCTAAAATAGATATTAGCACTCCTGTATTAGGAGCAGGCACTTCTAACATTATTTTATCTGTTTCTATTTCTAGCAAGATATCATCTTGTTGAATATTATCTCCTGATTTTTTATGCCAAACAGCTACAGTAGCATCTGTAACTGATTCTGGTAAATTTGGTACTAAAATATCTACACTACTACTCATATTATATCCTTTCGTGTAAAGAATTAATTTGTATGCAATGCATCATTAATTAATTTTTTTTGTTGTGTTTGATGTGTTGATAAATATCCTGTTGCAGGGGCAGCCGCATCAGGACGTCCTATATATTTTAATGTAATATTTGAGGGCATTATGTTCTGTATATGGTTCTGCATATAATACCAAGCGCCTTGATTTTTTGGTTCTTCTTGACACCAGACGAAATCTTCTGTATGCGCATAATAGGAATTCAGAATGGTTTCTAAATGCAATTGTGGAAATGGATACAGTTGTTCAATACGAATAATGGCTATATCATGTTGTTGATTTTTACGACGTTGCTCCAGTAGGTCATAAAATACTTTTCCAGAACATATAATGACACGGTTAGTTTTATTTATCAGTATATTTTTATCTATTTCACCAAATATAGTTTGGAATGATCCATGGGATAAGTTTTCTAATGACGTATTAACCATAGGATGTCTGAGCAAAGATTTTGGAGAGATAATAATTAGAGGTTTTTTAATCGCGCATGTTCCTTGATAGCGTAATTTATGATAAATTTGACCTGGTGTTGAAGGTATACAGATTTGCATATTGTTTTCAGAACACAACTGTAGATACCTTTCTATACGTGCTGAGGAATGTTCTGGTCCTTGGCCTTCATATCCGTGCGGTAAGAGCATTACTAAACCACATAATTGTCCCCATTTTTGTTCACTAGCACTAATAAATTGATCAATAACAACTTGCGCTCCATTAGAGAAGTCTCCGAATTGTGCTTCCCAAATTATTAGCATGTTTTTTGCTGTATTAGCGTATCCGTATTCGAAGGCTAACGCTGCTTCTTCAGATAACACGGAATCCCATATAAAAAAATGTCCTTGTTTATTATGCGCTAAAGGTTTGCCTCTATGTTCTAGGGGAATATATTTTTCACCACTATTTTGATCATATATTATAGCATGTCTATGAAAAAAAGTACCCCGGGCAACATCTTCTCCAGATAAACGAATAGAAATTCCTTGATCTAACAGTGTTGCGTATGCTAGGATTTCTGCGGCTCCCCAATCGAATAGTTTTTTGCCTTTTGCCATTTCTGTTCTATCAAAAAAAATTTTTTTTACCCTGGAATGCATGTTAATTTCTGCCGGAATATTACTGATATGGTAAGCTAAATTTTTTAAATATTGTTGAGTTATGTGTTTAGATGGTTTTATATCTTCGTTATTTATTAAGTTATTTGTATTTAATGTAGTATTCGTGCGAATTGGTTGCCATTTTTGCAATACGCATTGTTTTTTTTCTAGTATTTCTCGGTATGATTTTATTAATTTAATATTGTCGTCTTGATTAATTATTTTTTGCTTTTTTAAAGCATTGGAATATATATTAATTAATGTCGGGTGGTTTCGAATTTTTTTATACATTATAGGTTGAGTGACGCTGGGTTCGTCTGCTTCATTATGTCCATGTCTGCGATAACATATTAGATCAATTACTACGTCATGTTTAAACTCATTTCGAAAATTTAATGCAATACGCGTAATGTATATTACTGATTCTATATCATCTGCATTTACATGAAATATAGGGGCTTGTATCATTTTTGCTATATCAGTACAATGTTGTGTAGAGCGCATATCCCGTATGTTTGAGGTAGTAAAACCGATTTGATTATTAATAATAATATGTACTGTACCCCCGACACTGTATGCTCGGGTTTTAGATAAATTAAAAGTTTCTTGTACTATTCCTTGAGCACTAATAGCGGCATCTCCATGAATTAAGATTGGAAGGATTGTATTGTTGGTTGTTATATCGCAGTGATAAATTTTTGATTGTATAGATAGTTGGTCAATACGTGCTCGGACGGTACCCATTACTACTGGATTTACAATTTCAAGATGTGATGGGTTACATAATAAAGATAAATGTACAGTGTTACCATTTAATGTAACATCTGAATAGAATCCTTGATGGTATTTTACATCACCACTTTTATTACTTATTTTATTTGCATTAGAAAATTCATTGAACAAGTTCTTAGGGTTTTTTCCTAAAATGTTAATTAATACATTTAAACGACCTCTATGTGCCATGCCTATAAATATTTCTGTAATTCCATGATGATGAACTGAATGACGTATTGTTTCTTTCAACATAGGAATTAAAGCATCGCCTCCTTCTAATGAAAATCTTTTTACTCCTGGAAATTTAGTTCCCAGGTAACGTTCCAGGCCTTCTGCTGCGGCTATTTCTTTAAGAAATTGTTTTTTTTCTTCATCGTTAAAATTTAAGTCTGTTGTAGAGGATTCTAATTTTTTTTGAAGCCACAAAATTATTTTTGGATTGATTATATGCATATATTCAATACCTATTGATCCGCAGTAAATTTTTTTAAGCAACGAGTATACTTCCATAATGTTCATTGATTTTTTATTTAAACCAAATGGTGTCATGTCAATATTGTTCTTGAAATTTTTTGAAGAGAAATTATAGTTTTCTAATTCTAGAAGAGGATTATGTGTTGTTTTGTTTTGTAAATTTAAAGGATCTAATATTGCATATTGATATCCATACGTTCTAAAGGCATTGATTAATTGTGATAGTTGTATATAGGTAGTATTGTTAAATATATCGGATGTTATAGAAGTCTGGTTAGGTGTATTAGTGATAGCGTCATGTTTTGACGAGAGATATGTTGTATTGTTTAAATGCTTTGCATTTTTTTTGTCGATTTTTTTGTCAAGAGATAAATACTGAAAAATTTTTATCCAACTGGGATCTACAGAATTGGGATTTTGCAGAAAAATTTTGTATATTTCTTCTATATAAAGTTGGTTGTTTTTTGATAGACATGAAGAATTTGACCAGTTTTGTAATGTGATGTTATGCATGACAAGATCCTTGTTTTTATTTTTAAATATTTTAAGTAATAGTTACGATGAAATACAGGTTGTATTTTAAAAAAAATTGAAGATTTTGTGTATATTTTTATAAAATATAATGAGTGTGTGTTAATAGGATAATATACTTATATGTTTTGTGATTATGATGATTTTTTTTTGTTGTTTATACGCATAGCATTTTTTGCTATCATACGTTTTATATGACCTATAGCTTTAGCAGGGTTTAATTTTTTAGGACATACATTAATGCAGTTCATAATGTTGTGGCAGCGAAATACACTGAAAGAATCATTAAAAGATTCTAATCTTTTTTGATAATTAGTATCACGACTATCCATTAAAAAACGGTATAAAGTTAATAAGCCAGCAGGCCCAATAAATTTGCTTGGATGCCACCATACAGAAGGACAAGCGCTAGAGCAACATGCACATAATATACATTCATAAGATCCATCTAGTTTGGATCGTTCTTCCGGAGATTGTAAATTTTCATGTGATGATTGGTTATGGTGGAAATTTATTAAGAATGGTTGTACTTTTTCATATTGTTCATAAAATTGGCGCATATCTACTACTAAATCTCGAATAACTGGAAATCCGGTTAATGGTCGAATTATAATAGGTTTTGGATAATTTTCTTTATATAGTTTTATTAAAGAGGTAGTGCATGCTAGTTTATTAATTCCGTTTATGTTCATGCCATCAGAACCACATACTCCTTCTCTGCAAGAACGACGAAAAGTTAAAGTAGGATCTTGTGTTTTTAATTTTATTAGTGCATCTAATACGGTAAAATTATGTGTTTTTGTGAAATCAAGTGTGTAATTCTGCATGTAGTAATTATTGTTAATTTCTGGGTGAAAACGATAAACAGATAATTTAATGTGCATTTTTTAAAATTCCGTGGTTTTTTAATATATACGAGTTTTTGGAGGAAAGGATGCTCGAAATTTGGGTTGCATATTTACCGATCGGCGAATCATAATATCATCTTTAGGTAAATATAAAGTGTGACATAACCAATTTTTATCGTCTCGCATAGGAAAATCATAGCGACTATGCGCGCCTCTGCTTTCAGTTCTAAATATAGCAGACATAGCGGTAGCGTAGGCAGTTTCTAAAAGATTATCGATTTCTAGACATTCAACGCGTTGAGTGTTGAATGCATAAGATTTATCTGCTAGACTGGCTTGGTCGAGTCTGTTTCTTATATCTTTTAGTTCTTTTAATCCATTAAGCATTTTATTTTTTTCTCTGAATACTGAGAAGTTTTTTTGCATACATTTTTGTAAGTCTTGACGTATTTTGACTGGATTTTCTTTTTCATTTAATTTTATTGTATTCCAACGGATATATCGAGTTAATGCAATTTCTATATCAGAATTAGTAGGATTACATCTTGGGTATTCTTCTTCAGATAAATATTTTTGTATATGTTGCCCTGCAGCTCGACCGAATACTATTAAATCTAATAAGGAGTTACCTCCGAGACGATTAGCACCGTGCACTGATATGCACGCAGTTTCTCCGACCGCAAATAAACCTGGCACTATTTTTTCTTCATTTTTATCATTTATTGTTAGCACTTCTCCGTGTATTGTTGCTGGAATACCTCCCATCATATAATGACAAGTAGGAAAAACTGGAATTAATTCTTTTATAGGATTTATGTGTGCAAAAGTATTTACTAATTCTAGTATTCCAGGCAATCGCAGTGCTAATAATTTTTTTCCTAAATGGTTTATTTTTAATTTAACATGAGGGCCGTATGCATCTGAATAACCGCGACCTTCTTGTATTTCTAACATAATTGCGCGTGCCACTACATCTCTGCCAGCTAGATCTTTTGCGTTAGGTGCGTATCGTTCCATGAATCTTTCTCCTAGGGAGTTGATAAGATACCCTCCTTCTCCACGACATCCTTCGCTTACTAAAATTCCAACACCAGCTATCCCAGTGGGATGAAATTGCCACATTTCCATATCTTGCACCGGGATTCCTGCACGTATTACCATGCCGATACCGTCACCGGTATTTATATGAGCATTAGTAGTAGATTTATAAATACGTCCACCTCCACCGGTTGCTAAAATTGTTGCACGAGCTTTAAAATATATTAATTCTCCAGTTTCTATAGAAAATGCGGTGCAACCTAATATTCTACCGTCTTGATTTTTTACTAAATCTAATGCATACCATTCTGAAAATATAGTAGTTTTATTTTTTAAATTTTGTTGATATAACGTGTGTAATAATGCGTGGCCGGTTCTATCAGCAGCAGCGGCGGTGCGTGCGGCTTGTGATTTTCCATAGTATACAGTTTGTCCCCCAAATGGGCGCTGGTAAATTCGGCCATCTTTACACCGAGAAAATGGTAATCCCATATGTTCTAAATCTATCACTGCTTTAGGTCCATTTTTGCACATATATTCTATTGCGTTTTGATCGCCGATATAATCGGATCCTTTTACAGTATCATACATATGCCATTGCCAATTATCTTCATGTTTATTGCCTAAGGCTACTGTTATGCCTCCTTGGGCTGATACTGTATGAGAACGGGTTGGGAAGACTTTAGATATTAAGGCGCAAGAAAAACCCATTTTAGAGATCTGTAATGCAACTTGCATTCCGGAGCCACCAGCACCTATGACTATAGAAAAAAATTCTTTAATTGGTAAGTTGTGCATTTATATGCTCCAAATTATAATTATTCCATATAATAGGTATATAAATAATATAGAATTTATTGTCCATATTCCTAATAATTTTAATACAGATAATTTTATATAATCTTCTAGTATATGATGGACGCCTATTCCAGCATGAGTTAATATGGCTATTAGAGTAATAATACTGATGATTTTATTAGTATTTGTATTAAAAAAATCATACCAGTCATCATAAGATGGTGTGGCATTGCTGAATACTATAAAAAATAATAAATATAAAATGTATCCTAATGTTAATATCGCAGAAAATCTTACTATTAACCATTCATATACTCCGTGGTATTTAAAGAATATTTTTATGGATGCCATATTAAAAATCCGATTATTATTGATATTAAAATAGTTAGTATGAATATGATTTTTGCACTTATTATTCCGGTAAATAATGTTTGATGTAAATATCCAAAATCTATTAAAATTTGACGTATCCCTGCAAATATATGATATATCAATGTAATTATTACACTGTAAATAAAAGTTCTTAAGATAAAAAAATTTTCTAAAAAAATTTTTTGTATTTTATAAAAATTATCTTGAGACGATAAGGATAATTGTAATAACCATAAGATTGGTCCAATAGCTATAAATAATAAGAATCCAGATATTCTGTGAAAAATGGAAGCTATAGCTGATATGGGAAGCTGTGTTATGTTTAAATTTAAATGTATTGGCCTACTCGTATTATGATCTTTGTTCATCATATAATATTTTTATGTTTTTAAATAAATTTCGTATTATATATTTTAAAGATATATATATGTATTTTGGCACATGTTATTTAAGGCGTTTAAATTGTTGAAACGAATTACTAATGATATTCGATATATTGTATATTATTAACAATATAATAATATCATAAAATTAGAATGTAGACTTAATTATTTTGAGTATTTTAAATAGAATTTATAGTGCTTTAAAAATATTTAGATACTAGTTTTTCATGAAAATTTTAAAAATTAAATTTTGTATCAAATGTAATATTTATTAAGTGATAAATATTATGAAAAAAATTGATATTTAAATAAATTCAATTTTTTAGTGCAATAAAGAGTATAAATCTCATAATATAGAAATTATATTTTTTATGTTTAAATTTTTTTATTTGACTAGAAGATTTATGTTTAATTTAATTTTATTTATTTAAAATAATTTATTTTCTTAACAAGACAGTATCATACTGTTTAATATTAATAGTTAATGCATACCATCGCATATATCGCATTAGTAATAAAAATATTTATTTGCATAAATTTTTAATTTTTTTGTAATGAATTACAGTTTAATTGTATAAATGTTTATTTATGGTCAAGATATCATCTTGATTTAACTCATAAATGTAAAATGTATTGATCATAGTAGCATGCAAATAGTATTCATCAAAGTTAAATGCTATAATTATTATAGTTTTTAAATATATGGAAGTTTATTATTTGCATATTTTAACGTAGTTAAGAGTAGCTTACTATATATTGTATAAGTTCTATGATTTCTGTTGCAATTTTTTTATGAGAAGAATCTATAAAGTTTTCACAATAAATTTTATATACTGGTTCAGTGCCTGATAGTCTGCAAGCTATCCAACCATTTAGTGATAATTTTTTATTACATCCATAGGGATATTTGGATGCGATGAGTTCAGATTTATTATATTTATAATAGAGTCATTTGTTAATTTAATTATATTAGATTTTTTAAATATAGCTTGGGTAATACGAGATTTTTGGGAATGGTCAATTGATATTTAAGTTATATTATAGCTACTAAACATATTAAAATTTTTAATTATTTGTTTGTAATATTCATTTAACGATTGATTATTAATAGCAATGATTTCTGTTACTTATAAATATATAATACGCCCGTTTTTATCAGTGCCCCATAAAGAACAATTTAAATCCAAAAAGATGCCCAGCGTTTTCCTCACCTAAGAAACCTAATTTACTATTAAATAAAACCCTGTAGAAAACTATTTGAATCCCGATGGGATTTCTCATAGTGTATAATGAAAATAACGTGATGCGCGATGTATCGCAGAGCTAGTAACATAAGTGGTTTCCATAGCTAATGTGTTACTATGCCATAGTATGCGGTTTTTGAAAAAATAATACATGGCAGTAATAAGGTAATGATGGGGTTTCACAAAACCTGCGGGAGTGATAATACGATATTTATCGCAATCTGGATCGTTAACTAAAAATGAATTAAATTTATTATTGTATGATAATACTCCAGTAATTACTATTTTAGAGGCGTAATCTATTCGAATACAACCATTGTGATCAATATGAATAAACTTGAAAAGTTTTATCGATTTTATCACTGATTAAATTTAGATCTAATTTAAAATATTGATCTATATTTTGCCAGTATTCTATACCAGATCCACTCAAAGGATGCACCTCTAGTTTTAAACCAGCGCCTTGTGTAGATTGCATATTAATAATTTTTGATAGTTTAACAATATAACCTAAAACACAAGTCTTGGGTATGTATATAGCCAGTTCTTCGCGTGTTATTTAATGTTATACGTTTCACAGTGCTTAGTTTTTCATTAAAAATTTATTGGAAATTTGTTCAATATCGTGCGTTATAGCTGGAGAAACTAGCCATCCAGATATTGTGTTGTATTTAATTCCATCATAATCTGGTGGATTATGCGATGATGTAATAATAATACCGTTAGCTTTTTGTGTGGTTGTGATAATGAGTTTTATTATATTGAGTGATAGCATGTGATACAATTGGTGTTGGTGTATAGCCGTAATTATTTTGTATAATAACATTGATAGAATTTGCAGTTAGCACCTCAAGTACAGATATAAAAGCTGATTCGGATAAGGAATATGCATACATCTTTTCCAATATAATATGGTCCATTGATACCTTGTTGTGTACGTATTTTTACGATTGATTTGGCTAATTGTTAATATATGGGCTTTATTAAAACTATACCACTGAGAGCTATTTCTATGATCTGATGTCCCAAATCGTACTTTGTGTGATGTGTTGTCTGGTTCAGGAGATAATATATAGTATTGAGTCATCAATTTGGCATGAATAGTGTTATTGTGTGGAGATTTTCGTTCTCTGGAAAAGGGGTTGCTTTTATATATATATTGGTTTAAATGTATTAAATAATAGTAAATAGTATTATATTTTACTAAAATATATGGTATATCATAATTAAAAATCTTGTATAGATTAGATAGATAAAATGATCATATTTTAATAATAGATAATGATGCAGCTTAATTATAGAGTGCGAATACCTACATCTATATCGCAAGGTAACCCCATAGTGATGATTCATGGATTATTTGGAGATCTAAGCAATCTAAATATAATTGCCGAAAATTTAGCACAATTATATTATGTTGTGCAAATTGATATGCGTAATCATGGGCGTTCCCCGCATGAGTGGAGTATGAGTTATTCTGTGATGGTTGAAGATGTTATAAAATTATTAGATAAATTGTCAATTAGGAAGTGTATAGTAATTGGTTTTTCTATGGGCGGAAAAGTTGCGATGCAATTATCACTTCTAGCGCCTTGTCGCGTTAGTAGGATTATTATTATTGATATCGCCCCCATTAAATATGATAATCATATGCATGATGATATTTTTCATGCGATTGAATGTGTCAATATATCTGGAGTAATTAGTAGAATTGATGCACAGCATATCATGCAAAAAGAGCTGTATGATTTACATATGGTTTTATTTTTATTAAAATATTTTTGTCAGGGATTTTGGCGGTTTAATTTTCTTTCTATCAGAGATAATTATCACTATATTAGTGACTGGGATATACATCAGTTGTGGCGAGGTCCTGCTTTATTTATTAAGGGTGCATTATCTACATATATTAAAGATTGCGATATAAAATATATTTATCGTCAGTTTCCTAAAGCGCAAATTTGTACTGTACCTAACGCAAAGCATTGGGTGCATCGAGATAATCCGAGTTATTTATTAGATAAAATAAATAAATTTATTATAAGTTAGTTTTAATAACATTATATATCATAATGTTTTTCGTTTTCGTTATTTTAAATTGTTCTTTTAGATTTTTTTTAGATGGTTCGTAAATACATATTATGTTATGATGTGTAGGTCAATAATGTTTTTTAATAAGACATATATCTATATTTAGATAGGATTATTAGTAAAATATGTGTTAATAATATATTATGGGTTGGAAATTATGAGAAAATCATTGGTAGGTATTTTTTTTAGTAGTGATACAGGTAATACTGAAAAATTAGCTAATATGATTCGTATGCAGTTAGGATCTGATATTGCGGATATTTTTGATATTTCCGTTAGTTCTAAAGAAGATATAGAAAATTATGACAAATTATTATTTGGCATACCTACTTGGTATTATGGTGACCCCCAGTGTGATTGGGATGATTTTTTGCCTGTATTAAAAAGTATTAATTTTTCTGGTAAGAAAGTTGCAATTTTTGGATGTGGAGATCAAGAAGATTATTCAGAATATTTTTGTGATGCTATGAGAATATTATATAATATTATTTCAAAAAATGGCGCTGTTGTGGTAGGATTATGGCCGGTATTTGGATATAATTTTGATGGGTCTAAAAGTTTGATTGATTCAGATAAATTTGTTGGATTAGCGATTGATGAAGATCGTCAACCTGAAATGACGGAAATTCGTGTGAAAAAATGGGTTAATCAGATTTGTTATGAAATGAATATTAATTCAGTGCAGACAAAATAGATACATTTATGAATTTAGTGTAATTAATAAATATTTATTTTAAGGTAAAAACGGTTTTTTTGTATTTTTAGGTTTAATAAAAATTAAATCAAATGAAATATATTTATTTGTATTATTTTCTTAAAGATAGCAAGTATTATTTGAATTATTATAGTCAGTGTATATAGTATATAAATTTTGTTGTAATAGTTTCTTATAGTTTTGGTGTTTTTAATGTTACAATTCTACTAAATATTATAGTAGGTGTTATAGTTTTAGTGTTTTTTTGGGATTTTTCTACAGTAAAATAGCCTTCTCGTTCAATTTGACATAGATTAATTAATTTTTTATCAGATAGCAACTCTTCGTTGTTTTCTGAGAAACCTTTATAAGTTATTATGGAATTCGGATTAACGTGATGTAAAAAGTCTTTAACTGTAGATAAATTAGAATGAAGAAATAGATTATTGTAGAATCGAAACTCTGTGTTTATATATTTATATGCGGAGACCCATTGAATTACGCCAGTTATTTTTCTCCCATCTTTAGGGTGTTTATTTAAAGTAGACGGATCATAACTACAGTAAATGCAAATTAAATTACCAAAAGTATCTTTTTCAAGATATTCTGCTTTTATTATATAAGAATGTCTTAATCTTATTTCTTTTCCTATAGTTAATTTGTGGAGTGTAGTGTGTAGTGCAGTCTCAGAAAAATCATTTTTATTTATAAAAATTTCTTTACTGAAAATTACAATTCGTGTCCCCATATCTGGGGAGTTTGGGTGATTCGGAACTCGAATATTTTCTGTATGTTCTTGTGGCAAATTAGTGATAATAATTTTTATTGGATTTATTACAGCCATAATTCTTGGTGCGCTTTTATTTAAATAGGAACGAATACATGCTTCTAAAAATGATAATTTTATTAGACTGTCTTGTTTGCTAATACCAATTCTATAACAAAATTCTTTGATTGATTCTGCTGTATATCCGCGTCGTCTTAATCCAGAAATAGTTGGCATTCTTGGATCATCCCATCCTTCGACTATATTATTTTTAATTAAAATATTAAGTTTACGTTTAGATGTAATTGTATATGCTAAATTTAATCGAGAAAATTCATATTGAGCAGGATGAGTAGTGGTAATATCAATATTATTTAATATCCAATTATATAAAGTACGGTTTTCTTGAAATTCTAAGGTACATAAAGAATGAGTGATTCCTTCTATTGCGTCTGCAATACAATGGCTAAAGTCATATGTTGGGTATATACACCAACTATTTCCAATACGATAGTGAGTAGCATATTTAATTCGATATAGAACTGGATCGCGCATTACTATAGAATGAGAGGACATATCAATTTTAGCTCGTAAACACGCTGAACCTTCTGTAAACCCGCCATCTCGCATTTTAGAAAATTGGAATAAATTTTCTTTAATACTCCTAGAACGATATGGACTATTTTTTCCAGATTTTTTTAATGTACCACGGTATTTTTTAATATCATCCATTGATAATTCATCTACGTATGCTAATCCTTTATTAATTAGTTTAATAGCATAGTTATACAGTTCTTCAATATAATCTGTAGTATAGTGTATGTTTCCATCCCACATAAATCCTAACCATTTAATATCATTTTTAATAGATTCACGATATTCTATACGTCCTGTTTCTGGATTAGTATCATCAAATCGTAAATTACATTTACCATTGTAATATTGTGCTATGCCAAAATTTAAACAAATAGCCTTAGCATGTCCAATATGCAAGTACCCATTTGGTTCTGGAGGAAATCGTGTATGTACCTGTTTGATTTTTTTTGATTGCAAATCTTTGTAAATAATATTATAGATGAAGTTGAATTGAAAATTCTTAAGAACTTTCATATACATATCCTTTATATTTATTAGTGTAGTTAAATATACAACTAATATTAATGTAAGAAATTCTTTATATATGTTTTAATAAGTTTTATTGCAAATTTGTTTTAAAAAGTTACTGATATTAAAAATTTTAACATTCAAGTGTGTTAATACAGTTATATTTTTGTGTAAAAAAAAATAAAAATATTTTTGTATTGTAGTACACAATATCAAATAATTTTAATTATTAAAATTGTTTAATGATAAAGTGATGTTTTTGTAAAAATATTAGTATATGAAAATTTATTTTCATAATATTTGGTATTATACAAATAATACATTATATTCATCTTATTTTAAGATGGTTATTTTTATTTTTTGTTAATAGTATTTAACGTGTGTATTGATGCCGTATATTACGTATAATTTTTTATTTTAATATTTATTAAAATAGTGGTATTTAAATATATATATTTTATATATAATTTTTTATTACAGTTTGTAATAATTAATTATGTTATTTGCGTTTAATTTTATTTAAGATAGAATGTTGCATAAAAAATCTTTGTTATTTAATAAAATATTTAGAGTAATAAGTTTAAATGTGTTGTAGTATTACAGGTTAATTATTTAAGTTTTGCTTAGTATGTAAAAATTTGTAATCCTATTAGATTATCAGGTTTTTGTATAAAATATGGATAATTTTTAATTTGAATAATGGTATTTAAGTATTTTCAAATTAAATAGTGTGTTTTAGTATTTATTGTTAGTTGAGTTAATTTGAAAACTAATGTTTCCTTTTAAATAAGGATTTAATATGAGAGCTATATTTTTAGATACTGCTGATCATGTTGCTCAATGGGTGGCACATTATGTAGTGCGTTGTATTAATGCTTTTCATCCAACTGTTGATAAGCCTTTTGTTTTAGGATTGCCTGCAGGCAAAACTCCAATTCAAATGTATGCAAATATTATAAAAATGTATAAATCTGATAAAGTAAGTTTTAAAGATGTAGTGATATTTACAATGGATGAATATTTGGGCTTATCTCGAGAAGATTTAAGAAGTTATTATAGTTTTATACATATGAATTTTGTTAATTATATTGATATTCCGAAACAAAACGTTTATGTATTAAATGGTACTACTAATGATATTGAATATGAATGTCAGGAATATGAAAATAAAATAAAATCTTATGGCGGTATTAATTTATTTATTGGTGGAGTTGGTAAAGACGGGCATGTTGCTTTTAATGAACCAGGTTCTTCTTTGAAGTCGCGCACTAGAGTAGAAAAATTGAGTCAGGACACTCGTTTATCAAATGCTAGATTTTTTAATAACAATTTAAATTTGGTACCGAAATTTGCATTGACTATTGGACTAGCTACATTATTGGAATCAAAAGAAATAGTGATTATAGCAACAGGTTTAAGTAAGGCAGCGGCAGTTCGTGCAGCTATTGAAGATGGTATTAATCATATGTGGACTATTAGTTGTTTACAATTACATCCAAAAGCGATATTAGTATGTGATGAATTATCAACCATGGAATTAAAGGTGAAAACAGTTAAATACTTTAGGGAATTGGAATAAGTAGAGTGCTATTTAATATGATATTATATGTACGCGTTGGTTAACGGTAAAATATATACTGGTAAAGAGTTGCTTACGGAGCATGCACTTATAATTTCTAATGATATTATTAAGGATATTTGTATTATTAGCAAATTACCTGGATATATAAACATATTTGATGTTTCAGATTTGATTTTATCGCCTGGATTTATAGATTTGCAAATTAATGGATGTGGTGGTGTACAATTTAGTGATAATTTGGATGCAGTTTCAGAATATACATTGTATAATATGATGAAAACTAATCAGCGTTTTGGTTGTATTAGTTTTTTGCCAACTTTAATTACTAGTAGCGAGATTGTGATGAATCATGCAATTGAAGTTGTGCGCGGTTTTATGTCAAGAAACAAAAATCAAATTTTGGGTTTACATTTAGAAGGTCCTTTTATAAATCCTATAAAAAAGGGGATACATGATGCTGTATTTATTCGTGTCCCTAATAAGAAGATGATTCACTATTTATGTGATAATAGTGATGTTGTAAAAAAAATTACTCTTGCTCCAGAAATGTTAGATATGGTTCTCATAAGAGAATTAAAGGACGCAGGAATTTGTGTTGCAATTGGACATTCTAACGCCACTTATGCCCAGGCGAAGTGTAGTTTTTCCTATGGTATTACTTTTGGTACTCATTTGTTTAATGCTATGCCATCAATTTTTCCTCGTGATCCTGGAATTGTTGGAGCAATTTTAGATACGTCTGATATATATTGTAGTATCATAGCGGATGGATTGCATGTGCATTGGGCTAATATACGATATGCAAAAGAAATTAAAAGAGACCATATAATTTTAGTAACTGATGCTATTGGTCCCGCAGGATCACGTAATGTAATAACTAAGTTTTATTTCTCTAATAAAATTATACACCATAGCAATGGTGTATGTATAGATAATGCAGGCGTATTAAGTGGATCAACTTTAATGATGATTCAGGCAATAAAAAATATGGTGCAATATGCCAATATACCATTGGATGAAGCGCTGCGTATGGCTACCTTATATCCTGCAAAGTCTATAGGTATAGATGGTTATTTGGGTAGCATCGAGATAAATAAAATTGCTAATTTAACTATTTTTGACGAAAATTATCGAATAAAGAAAATTGTTGTTAATGGAATGGTATTGGATGTATAATTTTTAATTATTCATATTTTCTGAAATAAAAGGTATTTTCTATACTTATTATTTAATTAATTTATATTAAAATTATTAATATTGTTATATTGAATAGTATTTAATATCAGTTGGGGTTGTGGTATTTTACTAAATTATTTATTCTAAGTTTAATTTATATATAAAAGTATTTAGAAAAAATAGTTTTATTATTAATATTAAAAATAAATTATGTAACTTCTTATTTTATAGAATAAAATTGATTATTATATTTGAATAGTATATGGTATTACATACTTTCAGAAGTATGATATTTATAACTAATATATATTTTTTCTTTAATTAAAGTTATAGATATTTATCTATAGATAAATATAAACGTCTGTGTTGTGTAGCTACGTAGCTCAGATTGGTTAGAGCGCAGCACTCATAATGCTGAGGTTACGGGTTCAAATCCCGTCGTAGCTATTTTTACACTATAAGACCATAACTCAAGAGAGTTATTATGTATATTTTATGATGTATATAAACTATACGGGAGTGGCGAAATTGGTAGACGCGTCAGGTTTAGAGTCTGATACTTTATAAAAGTATGCGAGTTCAAGTCTCGCCTTCCGTATTTTACGTATAAAATATATTCGTGTTATTAATGATAGTATCATAGATAGGTATGTATTGTTTTAGTTTGTAAGTAAATGTTTATTTATATATGGATATGATTTGGGGCATAGCCAAATGGTAAGGCAACGGGTTTTGATCCCGTGATTCCAGGTTCGAATCCTGGTGCCCCAGATTTTATATTTGATTATTAATTATATATCAATATAATTATACAAAGTATAAGGGTTTTGTGTATAAAAGATTCATATAAGGTAAGGATATATATAGATTTTATGAATGATACTGAAACAAAACAATTTAATTTTCAATTAGAAAATTGAAGTTTTATTTATTAAATTAATTTAAACATATTTTTAAACAAAAATTTTATATTTTATTTAATAAAAACTATTGTTAGTATAATGTTTATGAGTGTTGATTTCATAGCCCTAATGCATATTTCAGTATTTGTTTTTTTAAAAATTTAGAACGTTCCACTATCATAAATGCAATATTTCTAGCAATTTTTATAGGAAAATAATTATTATGAAAAATTAGATATAGCATATCTATGCTAGATTGCATGAGAAAGGTATCATATTTACGTGTATTTTGATAGTTGTGTAATATTTCTTCTATACTTGAATGTTCTTCAAAGACCCGGACGTTAGTTATTAATAATTTAGATAAACTGATTACATCACGTAGCCCAAGGTTTATTCCTTGTCCTGCTAAGGGATGTAAAGAGTGCGCTGAGTCACCCACTAATACTCCTCCCAGAGGAGTAGTATATTTATATGCTCTTTGACTAATTAATGGAACCACAGTAATGTTATATATTTTAACATAATTCCCTAGTTGTTCATGAAAGTTATATTTTATTATTTTTTCCAAAATTCTTCTGGGTAGTTTTTGCAAACTATAAATTTGTTCAGGGGTATTGTACCACATTAATGATCCCCACCCGTTATATAACGGTAAGAATCCTATAGGACCATAGGGACTGAAAATTTGCCAAATAGTTTCAGATTTTTTAAAGAATGTTTTAATAGTTATTAACATACAGCATTGTTGATATTTCCAACCCATAATTCCTATACCTAATTGTTTTCTGATTTGTGAATGTATTCCATCAGCTCCCACTAATATTTTGCTAATAATTATTTGTCTATTATCTAAAATGGATTTCCAAGCGTTGTTATTGTAACTTATAGAAACTAATGTTGATGGACAAAACAATTTTATTGTTTGAGATATTAAATTTTCCCACAGTGCTGATTGTAAACGAATGTTTTCAACAATATAACCCATGGTAGATATACCTGCATATGAAGCTTGAAAAGTTACTTTTGATGATTTCCATTCCCAAGTTTCTAATTGATTGTATGAAGTATAGAGTGCAGAAGAAATTTTTTCCCATATATTAAATGTTTTTAAAAATTTTGCTGAGGAATAATTAATAGCTGCAATGCGAGTTAATGGTTGTTTTTTAATTGGAGCAAGATGATGACGTTCTATTATGATTACTTTAATGCCCGATTTTGAAAGTTGTAAAGCTAATGATGCGCCGATTATACCGGCTCCAAATATTAATACATCGCAAAATAGTTTATTCATATGATATGAGCGTGGCGTAATTAAAAGGATTTTTATAGCTTTATTTATTAATAAAACTATATATTTATTTTGCAATATTATACATTATAGATAATATATCTATATTAATATATAACATATTGTTTGATTTAACTGAGAATGTATATTCTTGACGTATGGATTGATATACTTTAATCTCAGATGCTTTGAGATTACCTCATCATCTATAAATTAGTTTTATATATTAAGAATATATATATTTAATGTAAAATATACCCTATTTATTTTAGATAGTTATGGTAGCAATGAACATTAGTGTTCCGAATATAGTGGAAATGTTTTAAATATTTGGAGATATTACTTGGATTATGTAAAGAAAGAAATTAGATTAAATCCTATTAATAATAGGCGTTTAATGAGTTTATGCGGACCTTTTGATGATAATTTAAAACAGTTAGAGCATCAATTAGGCGTAGTAATTAATCGTTACGACAATGTATTTAAATTAATAGGAAAATTAATTGCTATTAATACTGCAGCTAATGTTTTATTAGCTTTATATTCAGACACAGAAGTTGAAGTTGGAGTAATTAATGATATTAGTCCAAAGAAAGTATATTTGACTGTTAAACAAATTCAAGGGTTAGAAAGATTATCAATAAAATCGACAGATTATGTTTATGATTCCTTAAAACAATTTATTATGAAAAGTAATATAGTGAAGCCCCGTACTCCTAATCAAGCGCAATATATTTCTAATATTTTTAGTTATGATATAACATTTGGAATAGGACCGGCTGGAACTGGTAAGACTTATTTAGCAATCGCTGCCGCGATAGATTTATTAGAACGTCGTAAAAGAAAATACATTGTTTTAACTCGTCCAGCTATTGAAGCAGGGGAAAAATTAGGTTTTTTACCAGGTGATTTAAATCAAAAATCTGATCCGTATATACGTCCATTATATGATGCTTTATTTAGTATACTTGGTCATGAAAAAGTAGAGCAGTTAGTACACAAGAATGTTATAGATGTAGCTCCGTTAGCTTATATGCGTGGTCGTACATTGAATGATTCCGTTGTTATTTTAGATGAAAGTCAAAATACGACTGTTACTCAAATGAAGATGTTTCTGACTCGTATTGGGTTTAATTCCACTGCGATTATTACAGGAGATATTACACAAGTTGATTTACCAAAAAATCAATTATCTGGGTTGATACATGCTATTCAAGTTTTATCTAAAATTAAAGATATTAGTTTTAATTTTTTTTCTAAAGAAGATTCAGTACGTCACGCAATAGTTACTCGTATAATAGATGCTTATGAGACTTGGTGTAAAAAGTAGAAGTTATTATTTGTTTATATATTTTATATAGTGATACATGTAATTTTATTTTTAATATTAAATAAATAAATAATTTAAAAAATTATGTAATTTATAATTTTAAATATAAAGGTATAAATTTATGTTTCATAACAAAATAATTTTAAATTTGCAATTAGTGTGCAAAAATTTATATGGATTGCCTTCTGAAGAACAATTTCTTTTTTGGGTAAATAATGTATTTGCCACATATAAAAAAAAATAGAATTGACTATTCGTGTGGTAGATATAGAGGAAATGTGTTATTTAAATTGGTATTACGCAGGAAAAGATTATCCAACTAACGTTTTATCATTTCCTTTTGCGCCTCCAATGAATGTTAAATCATCATTGCTTGGAGATATTGTAATTTGCCGTCAAGTTATAGAACATGAATCTAATCAGATAAACATCCCAAGATATAGTCGTGTGCATTGGGCTCATATAGTTATTCATGGTGCATTGCATTTATTGGGATATAATCATATTTACGATACAGATGCTTTGTTAATGCAAAAAATGGAAATCATTATTATTCAATTATGTGGATATAAAACATGTTGCTATACTACATATAAGTGATTAAATTTTTATAAAATATGTTACAATGATATTATGAATGCTAATGATTTGGAGGAAAATGTTAGTTGTATTCGTAAAAAAAATTTTTTTACGTTTATATTACACCACCTTTTTCATAGTAGCCCTAAAAATCGTAATGATTTATTAAGTTTAATACGTGATTTTGAGCAGAATTCTTTAATAGATTCAGATACTCGAGATATGTTAGAAGGAGTTATGGAAATTGTAGAACAAAAAGTTAGGGATATTATGGTGCCCAGAGCTCAAATAATTTATCTGAAAAATACACAATCTTGGGATGAACAATTAAAAATTATTATAGATTCTGCTCATTCTAGATTCCCGGTATTATATGGTAATCAGGATAGAATTAAAGGTGTTTTAATTGCTAAAGATTTATTACCATTTATTTTAGATAAATCACAATTGTACAATATTGATAATATTTTACGTCCAGCTTTAGTTGTTCCAGAAAACAAAGGCGTAGACAGAATGCTAAAGGAGTTTCGTATTCAGCGATGTCATATGGCAATTGTAATCGATGAGTTTGGAGGTATGTCTGGTTTAATTACTATAGAAGATATTTTAGAATTGATAGTAGGTGAAATTGAAGATGAATATGATATTAAAAATAATTGTGATATTCGTCAGATTAGCCAATATGCTTTTATTGTTAATGCTTTAACTCCTGTTGTAGATTTTAATAAAATGTTTAATACTACTTTTTATAATGAAGAAATAGATACTATTGGTGGGTTTGTTGTGCAAGCTTTTGGGCATTTACCCAAAAATGGAGAATCTATTAATATTTTAGGTTATATTTTTAAGGTAGTTCTTACAGATAGTCATCGTATCGTACAATTGCATGTAAAAATTCCTAAAAATTCATTGTATACGTCTGCAGAAGATATTTAATGCAACATTATATAAAATATTATGGTTTTTATTGTAGATACCAGAAATTTTTTTGGGCATTTATAATGTTATTTTCTGGATTATTTGCTATTTTAGCATTTTCTTCATATAATTTTTGGCCAGCTAGTATTATTTCTCTAACTATATTATTAATAAAAGTATTAGAATCGACATGGAAACAATCTGCATTTTATGCATTTTTTTGGGGAATTGGATTTTTTGGTAGCGGTTTGCAATGGATGTATATTAGTTTACATAGATTTAGTAATATTAGTAATTATATTGTAATAATTTTAATTATTTTTTTTCTGTTATATTTAGCATTATTTCCTATATTTTTTTCTATAGTTTTATCTGTTATACGTTCATATTTAAAAATTATGCCATTACGATATACAGTAAGTATTATCCCAGTGTTATGGTCTATTATTGAATATGTTCGAGAGTATATGTTTACAGGGTTTCCTTGGTTACAATTAGGATATAGTCAGATTGATGGGCCACTTAAGAGTATAGCGCCAATTTTTGGTGTGGAAGGAGTTACATTTGTTTTAGTTTTAATCAGTGGATTATTATCGGTATCAATAATACAAAGATCATTATTACCAGCTATGATTGCTGCAGGAATATTATTATGTTTATGGTGTTTAACATGTCTACATTGGTATTCTGTACAACCAAAACGTGCAGTGCATGTATCTTTAGTGCAAGGTAATATTGATCAGAAAATTAAATGGGATGTTAACTATGTTGAGCATATATTACGAACATATGTTCGACATACTTTGACTCTTTTAGGAACAACAAAAATTATTATTTGGCCAGAATCGGCAATTCCAGGTAATGAAAAGGATTATAGTTATATGTTAACTATCCTAGATAAAAAACTTAGTGCTTTTCAGACTAATTTAATTACTGGTATTATTGGAATAAACAATATTAAAAATATTTATTGTTATTATAATAGTATTATAGTTTTGGGAAATTTTCAGCCTTACAAATATCCGAGTATTAATAGATATGATAAGCATCATTTAGTGTTGTTTACAGAAACATATCCTTGTCAAAAAAGTTTTATTAAATTGTTGTTTAACATACTTGATATGCCGGTTTTTTTTATGCAAAAAGGTTCGTATATACAAAATCCTTTAATTACGTCACAGGTTAAGATAACTGCGGTTATTTGTTATGAAATAATTTGTGGGAAACAAATGCGTAATAATTTTAGTCCTGATACTGATTTTTTATTAACTGTTGCAAATAATGCATGGTTTGGGGATTCTACAGAGCCATGGCAATATCTGCAAATAGCTCGTATGCGTGCTTTAGAATTAGGTAGACCTTTGCTGTGTAGTACAAATAATGGGGTTACTGCAATTATTAATGCCGATGGTTCGGTGCAAGTTCGATTATTACAATTTATTTCTTCAGTACTTAATGCGACTGTGGCGCCTACTACTGGTTTAACACCGTACGCAAAGTTTGGATCAAAATTATTTTGGAGTGTTTCTTTATTTTTTATATGTGTTTTTTTATGTTTAAATTTTAAAATTATATATAAACGTAATTCTAATTTTTTTTTAGATTAAATATTATTTAATATACTGATGTTCATATATATTTTACATTGATGTATAACTAACAATAATCATATTATGCGTTTACTATATTAGTTAGTATTTGTATACTTAAAATACATTATTATAAGTATATTTATGTCTGTAATTAATTTAATTTATTAATTAATAATATTTAGAACTAAATTCTTATGAAGAAATTATACACGCCTAGTGAAATTGAAAGCGTTGTGCAACATCATTGGTATGAGAACAAAACGTTTTCAGTAACAGAATATAGTGATCAAGAAAAGTATTATTGTTTATCTATGATTCCATATCCTTCTGGAAATTTGCATATGGGTCATGTAAGGAATTACACAATTGGTGATGTAATTTCGCGTTATCAGCGTATGTTAGGGAAAAATGTACTTCAACCGATAGGTTGGGATGCATTTGGATTACCCGCAGAACACGCGGCTATGATAAATAAAATGGATCCAGAATCTTGGACATATTCTAATATTTGTTCTATGAAGCGTCAATTAAGATTATTAGGGTTTGCGTATGATTGGAATAGAGAGATTATTACTTGTCATCCTGAATATTACCGTTGGGAACAATGGTTATTTATTGTATTGTATGAAAGAGGTTTGATATATAAAAAATTAACATTTGTAAATTGGTGTCCATATCATTTAACAGTTTTAGCAAATGAGCAGGTTATTAATAATTGTTGTTGGCGTTGTCAAACTCGTGTTCAGTATAAAAAAATGTCTCAATGGTTTATAAAGATTACTATGTATGCTGATCAGTTATTACAAGGTTTAGATACATTAAAACATTGGCCTGAACAAGTTAAAGTTATGCAACGTAATTGGATTGGGCGTTCAGTTGGTATGAATGTTACTTTTAAAGTTTTAGATTGTGATGATGTATTATCAATATATATGACGCGATTAGATATTTTTATGGGAATTACTTACGTAGTAGTATCTATAGATCATCCTATCACTGCAAAAGCTGCTCAATTTAATATTGATGTAGTTAATTTTGTTAAAAGCAATGATATATCTTGTTCTGACATAGATAGTAAAGATTTTTCATATCGTGAACAACAGGGTGTGTTTACTAATATGTATGCAATACACCCGATAACTCATAATATATTACCAATTTGGATTGTTAATTTTTTTTCTTCTTCTTTTATAGAATTAGAAGGAAAAGAATCTGCAATTGCTGCTGTACCAGCGCATAATCAAAGAGATTTAGATTTTGCGCGTAAATATAATTTGCCAGTTAAACAAGTGATTAAGAATAATGATGGAACTCAAGATAATATTTGTGAAAAAGCAATGATTAGTGATGGAATTTTGTGTAATTCTAATGAATTTAATGGATTTCATTCAAATGTGGCTAATAATATGATTTCTAAAAAATTGATTAAATATGGTATCGCCAAATATTCAATAAAATATCGTTTGAAAGATTGGAATATTTCTAGGCAACGATATTGGGGTGTACCTATTCCTATGGTAACGCTGGAAGATGGATCAGTAAAACCAGTAGCTGTTGAAAATTTGCCGGTAACTTTACCTACAAAAACATTATTTACCAAAAATCAATTAAATAATTATATTAATAGTTCCTTAAAAGAATATACTGATTGGATATATACTAACTATAAAGGGCGTATTGCTATTCGTGATACTGATACTTTTGATACTTTTATGGAATCTTCTTGGTATTATGCGCGTTATTCTTGTCCTCATTATAATAAAGGTATGTTAAATTCATGTGCTGCTAATTATTGGTTGCCAGTGGATCAATATATAGGTGGAATAGAACATGCTGTGATGCATTTACTGTATTTTCGTTTTTATCATAAATTAATGCGAGATATAGGGTTATTATCATCGGATGAACCTGCAGTAAGTTTGATATGTCAAGGTATGGTTGTATCAGATGCATTTTATTATATTGCTGATGATAATCAGCGCATATGGGTTAATTCTACTGACGCAATAGTGAGTAGAGACAAAGCAGGGCGTATTGTGAAAGCTATAGATAAAGATGGACATAATCTTATTTATACTGGTACTTGTAAAATGTCAAAATCCAAAAATAATGGGGTTGATCCTAGTAAAATTATAAAAAAATATGGCGCTGATACAGTGCGATTTTTTATAATGTTTGCTGCTCCAATTACAGAAACTTTAGAATGGAATGAATCTGGTTTGATAGGTGCGCAACGTTTTCTTAAACGTGTTTGGAATTTAGTATATGAACATGTGCATAATAATGGTCCAATAGATAATTTATGCGATGATTTATCACTTAATTCTGCACAAAAATTTATTCGCTTTAGTATACATAAAACTATAGAAAAAGTCACTGATGATATAGATCGCAGGAAATCGTTTAATACAGCTTTAGCTGCTATTATGAAATTAGTGAATATATTAAACACTGCTGAGAAAGCAAGTGGTCCGGATAGAGCGATCCTACAGGAAGCATTATTAGTTGTGGTGCGTTTATTATATCCATTTACTCCGCATATTAGTTTTGTTTTATGGCAAGCCTTAGGCGGAAAACAAGATATTGATTGTGTATCGTGGCCATCTATAGATGCTTCTGCAATTCAAAATGATAGGACATTTATATCAGTACAGGTGGATGGAAAGATGCGACATAAAATTTATGTTCCTTGGAATAGTGATAAAAATTTTTTATATAAAATTTTGGAAGAAAAAGGTATTTTAGATACTATCTTAGTTACAAGAAAAATTATAAACATAGTGTATATCAAAAATAAAGCGATTAATATCGTTACACAATGAATCTTACATGTTATATATTAATAATATATATTTTGATTGCAAGTGTTATGGTAGAAGGATGTAGTTATAGGTTATATAAAAATACATCTAACAATTTATTGTATAATTCTTCAATTGATGGAATAGAAACTGTATTATTAAGTAGTTATGATCCATGCCATCCGATTGTTAGTGCTATTAAAACTGAATTATATAAGAAAAAAATAAATGTTTTTAATGATGTAAATAATGATTTTTTTCCTAGAAATTCATATATTTTTTACTTACATATTGTAAATGTTTTAGAGCGCTATATTACTACTTCTGTCTTTAAAAATGGGGAAGAAGCTGAATATCAATTAATGTTGGATGTAAAAATCAATATATTAATACCACCCAATAAAGATTGGGAGTGTATTAAAGTGCATTTATGTCGATCTTTAATAGGAGATCCTAGGAGTGCTTTGTCTAAAAGTGTTCAAAACAACAATATAATTACTGAAATGTATCAAGATGCAGCGAAAAAAATTATATATAAATTATTTTTTTATAAAAAATCTTTATGTATTTTAGAATAAATAATTCTTTCATATATAAAAGGAATAATTTTAGATTTAATATTTATTAAAAATAATATTATGATACCTTGGATATACCCCGAACAATTAGTTACAGAATTAAAGAAAGAACTTAAATCAATGTATTTATTGTTGGGTAATGATACTTATATATTACGTGATAGTTATTTAAATATTGTGGAGGCATCCAAGGTTTTAGGTTTTAGTAGACATATTATCGTTGAATTAAATATTTACTCATGTTGGAATGATATTATTAATTTGTTTAAAACTGCAGATTTGTTTGACAAGAAAAAGACATTGTCATTAATATTTTCACGTAATTATCCAATATCTGATTTTAAGAAAAATGCATCTTTGTTATTTTCCGTTATTCATGATGATATTATATTAATTTTATATATTAATGCATTAAATAAAATTGTTAGCAGTCATATTTCTTCTTTTTTACATTATTTGCCTGTACCAGGAAGATGTGTTAATTGTGATGCGTTGACAGATATAAGATTAATAACGTGGGTAAAAAATAAAGCTAAAACTTTACAGTTAATAGTTGAAGATTCAATATGTCAAATGTTATGTTACTATTATGAGGGTAATTTAGAGTTATTAAATCAAATGTTACAAAATTTGTCTTTAATTTATTCGAATAAGCATTTAGATTGTATGATTGTTAAGGAATTTTTAAGTGATTTATCATGTTTTAGCATAAATCATTGGATAGAATCAATTTTATTAGGGGATAAAAAACGTTCGGATCGTATCTTAAAAAGATTAAGTTTTATAGAAGGAAGTTTGGATAGATTATTTTTCAAGATTATATATGAAATATTAGTAATAGTTGACATAAAGAATTTTATGTTGAAAAAAGGGTCTTTGTTTGATATGCCTCAAAAATATAAAATTCATAAAAAATATCGTTATGCATTGTTATTTAAAGCTGCAAGACGATTAAATGTATCTCAATTATATGAAGTGGTAAGATTTTTAGCAGAAACTGAATTGCGATATAAAAAAGATTATATTTGTTTATCACAGTCAATTTTTGAAGAATTATCTAGTATGTTATGTTAGACACATTAGTATAGTGTAGCTTGTTTGTTTTAAATATTAGATATGATGTGTATCTAGTTTGGATATTTTAATTATAAAGATATTATAATAATAATTTGTATAGAAAATAAATAAATATTGTATCCTTAATACAAGGATCTTATCTAGTTTATAGAATATTTGATTGATCTAATTCATGAAATATTATTGCATGAAAATAAATATTAAATAATATAATGATAAAGCGGCATATAATAATTAAATTTATTTTTAAATATAAATTTAATTATTAATTAATGTATTGCGTGAAAGTAGTGCGCGAAGTATTTGAAATGAATTGTGCGTATTTCAATTAAAATAATAGATTATTTTATGTTAATTATTTTTGTATTTGAATAATTGCTTTTTATTAAATACTTGATTGATACTAAATGATAATATAAACAATGTAATAAGTATTATATTGGTATAGGCATTGATATTGATATTTATCATGACAAAGTTTTTAACAGGTTATAAATTTTGTCAAATTTTTTTTATTTTTAATAAGTATTAGATGTAGGTGTATGTTATTCGTAATATTAAATATTAAAACAATTTGCATGTTATTTATACAGTATTTACTGTGTCAGTATATAAATTATGTAGTAGTATTTTGCGTGTGTTATAAATGTATATTTAGGAATATATTATGCAATCTGATATTTTAAAGGATTTTTTAATTGATATGATGAGTATCATGCAAGGAAAAAATATTGTATTTTTTGATATGCATAATAAAAGTAGTATTACAGATATAATGATTATTTGCACTGGTACTTCGTCTCGTCATGTGATTTCAATATCACAAGGTATTTTACGTAAATCGCGTGGTATAGGTGTAAAACCTTATGGGACTGAAGGTATAGCAACAGGTGAATGGGTTTTGGTGGATTTAGGTGATGTAATAGTGCATATTATGCAAGAAGAGATTCGAAAAAAATATGAATTGGAGAAACTTTGGAGTTAGCGTAAAATCGTTTAAAATTTATGTTATAGGAGACAATATTTATGTATTGGTCATAAATTAATGAAGTAGTGTTTTTTAGAAAATAATATTAATAAATATTAATGTAATGAATGTAAGTAATTTTCAAATTTTTAATAATTATTCAGTTGAATTAGTTTTATTTATACGTCGTATGGTAATTGCGTATGTTGTTATTTTATTAATTATTAGTGTTTTATTTATTAATTTGTATCAAATTCAAATAGTGAATTTTCAATTGTATACTACTTTTTCTAATAAAAATCGTATTAAAATTATTCCAATACTACCAAAAAGAGGTATTATTTATGACCGTAATGGCATGGAATTAGCATCAAATCGTACCGTTTATCAATTAGAAATTGTTCCAGATAATACTGATAATTTATATTATACTATTCATGAGTTAAAATCTTTATTAAATTTAAGTGACAATGATATTATACGTTTTGAACATGTACTTAAGCGAGCCTCTAAATTTGATAATTTACCTATTAAAGTAAATTTAACTGAGGAGCAACAGGCTCGTTTTGCGGTGAATAAATTTAAATTTTCTGGAGTAAAAATTAAAGGTTATCAACGTCGTTATTATCCTTATGGATCAGTTTTAACTCATGTTATAGGATATGTATCTAAAGTTAATAAAGAGGATATAAAACAATTCAATAAACTAGGAATATTTAATGATCGTTGTTTTTCTAATGCTCTTAGTATAGGTAGATTGGGTATTGAACGTTATTATGAAAATATTTTATGTGGAACTCCTGGTTATGGAGTGGTAGAAATTAATAATCGTGGAAAAGTTATTAGAAAATTATATGAGCAACCTCCTATACCAGGAAAAAATATTATTTTAACATTAGATGTTAGTTTACAACAATATATAATAAAATTATTAACGGGCAGTAGATCTTCTGTAATTGTGTTAGATCCGAGAGATGGAGGTATTCTATCTTTAATTTCACATCCTAGTTATGATCCAAATTTATTTGTTAACGGTATATCTAATTCAGAATATAGTACATTACTGCGTGATAGCAATTGTCCTTTACTTAATCGCGCTACTCAAGGTATGTATCCTCCAGCATCTACAGTAAAACCTTATATTTCAGTATCTGCATTAATTTTGGGTATAATTAATAAAAATTTTTTATTTTTTGATCCTGGTTGGTGGCAATTACCAGGATCAGACAAACGTTTTCGAGATTGGAAACGATGGGGACATGGAGAGTTGAATATTACTAAAGCAATTGAAGAATCGTCTGATACTTTTTTTTATCAGATAGCATATAAAATGGGAATAGATAATTTATCCGAATGGATGAGTAAATTTGGCTATGGCAGAGCTACTGGTATAGATATATTTGAAGAATTGACAGGCGTGATGCCAACAAAAGCATGGAAAATCCAGCGTTTTAAAAAACCTTGGTATCAGGGTGATACTATTTCTGTAGGAATAGGGCAAGGATATTGGACAGCAACACCTGTTCAGATGTCTAAAGCTTTAGTAACATTAATTAATGATGGTAATGTGCGCATACCACATTTGCTTAATAGTATTATTTTAGATAAAGATCATATTCCATATCGTCAAATAAAATATGATCAAGTAGGCGATCCAAAATCTAATGTATGGAAAATTGCTAAAGATGGAATGTTTGGGGCTGCTAATCGTCCTAATGGAACAGTGAATAGCAGTTTTTCTGATGCTTCATATAAAGCTGCAGCAAAATCTGGTACTGCGCAATTATTTAGTTTAAAATCCAGTCAAAAATATGATCAAAATAGTATTTCTATATATCTTAAAGATCATAAATTAATGACTGCTTTTGCTCCATACGAGAAACCTACAGTAGCTGTAGTTATAATTTTAGAAAACGGAGGAATTGGGTTATCGACAGGCACGATTACAAGAAAAATATTTGATTATGTTTTGATGAAATAGTATAAACATGGTTTGTTATAAACAATTAATTATTATGTATTTATGAAACAAATTATTGGAAGATATTCAATATGGAATAAATATCATATTGATGTGAAGTTGTTTTTGTTAATTATTATTTTGTTATTATATGGTATTTTTATAATGTGGAGTGCTTGTGGACAAAATTTTGAAATAATACGTTTAAGAATATTGCAAGTTATAGGTGGTATGATAATTATGTTAATATTAGCGCAGATTCCTCCTAGGACTTATGAAGTTTTAACGCCTTATGTATATGTTTGTTGTATTATATTATTAATATTAGTGAACATTATGGGGCAAATTAGTAAAGGGGCTCAACGTTGGTTAGATTTTGGTATTATCAGATTTCAACCATCAGAAATAGTAAAAATTTCTGTTTTACTTATGGTAGCTAATTATTTGAGTAAAGCTTCTCACCCCCCATCACTAATGAATATTAGTGTTACTTTATTACTTATATTTTTTCCTACGGTATTTGTATTTTTACAGCCAGATTTAGGTACAGCGATGTTGATAATTAGTTCTGGTTTATTTGTATTATTTTTATCTGGAATTAGTTGGAAATTAATTGTATCAACATTGTTGCTAATAATTTTTGTTATTCCTATATTTTGGTTATTTTGTATGCATAAGTACCAACAAGATAGAATTAAAACGTTATTACATCCAGAATTGGATCCTTTAGGATCAGGGTATCATATTATTCAATCTAAAATTGCGATAGGTTCAGGGGGTTTTACTGGAAAGGGATGGTTACATGGGACTCAATCACGGTTAGAATTTTTGCCTGAGCGTCATACTGATTTTATTTTTTCAGTTTTAGGTGAAGAATTAGGTTTTTTGGGGATAATAGTATTATTGTGTTTGTATTTGGGAATAATATTTCGTGGTTTTTTTATTGCTATAAGTATATCGCATATGTTTGGTCGATTAATTGTAGGAGGATTTATGTTAGTATTATGCATATGTGTTATTGTAAATATCGGTATGGTTAGCGGGCTATTACCAATAGTAGGTGTTCCATTGCCATTAATAAGTTATGGAGGTTCATCGTTGTCAGGATTAATGGCAGGATTTGGTATTGTTATGTCAATTAACGGTCACAGAAAAATGATATCTAAGATTTTGTAATAGTTACAACAGCTACATGAATACATTATGTAGTATTACATAGAGATTTGCTTTATGCATGTGTTCTACTAACACATGATTTTTAAATTTTTATAGTTAAAAAGAAATAATCATTGAATTGTTCATGTGTGTTATTTTTTTAAATCTTAATTTTTTTGGTAATTTATATAAATATGTTAGTGTGTATTTTTATAAATTTTTGTAATATATGTTACTCCAGATAATAGTAAAAATATGCCTACTATTATTAGTGGTGATGGCCATGATCGTCTATGTATAAATGAATAAATTAAACCGGAAATGGTTTCAAATATTATTAATGGCCCAATTAATGTAGCCGGAAGTCTTTGACTAGCTTCGTTCCAAAAAAACGTACCCAACCAAGAGCAACAAAATCCAATTATTATCATTAGTAAAATAAAAAAAATTGGTCTAGGTCCGAAAGGTAATTTAAATTCTTCTTGAGTTAAATTTGGATATAAGGTACATACTAGAAAATAAATTAAGCAAGATAATGGCAGTATAACTATTCCTTGCACATTAGCCCAAGTCATAGGTTTACAGGATGGATGTGTTTTTAACCAATATGTATTTCTTAATGCATACCATGTCCAACATAATACTGATGCAATTGCTAAGATTATGCCACTTATGTATTGCCATATACTGAATATGCACTTTTTATACTGAAGTTCAGAAATATTGACACATAATAAACCTGTTCCAATTAAAAATAAGGAAATTAATAGGGTGTTTTTTGATATTTTTTTATCTGGATAAAAAATGAATGTTACTATAGTCAATGTTAAGGGTATAGTTCCTATGATAGCTGTTGAAATCGGAGCTCCTATTCGTTGAATAGCACATGTTAAACATGTATAATATATTAAATGTCCTGTAACTACTAATTTTATTGCTTCTAACCAATCTTGTAGAAGTAATTGTCGTAAGTATTTTCTATTATACCATGATAATGGTAATGATATTAACCCAAACGCAATATAACGACCTGATGCTTGTAGGATACTCGGATATTCTGGTATTAATAGAGGACCAACAAATATTAGACCCCATAATAATCCAGATATTATAGCAAACATAATTCCTATAATCATAGTATTATTAATTATTTATTAAAGTGTTTGTTAATAAATAGCATTATTAATGTGTGATGTAAATACATGTGATTGCAAAAATTATTTATTTGTATTTATGTTTTGTGTTATTATGATGCGCCCTATAGGACTTGAACCTATAGCTTACAGCTTAGAAGGCTGTTACTCTGTCCGATTGAGTTAAGGGCGCATTAATCATATTATACTAAGTATAAAGTATTTTAATATATCTGCAATTATATTAAATTTTCTTTTATATATTTTTTATAAGGTAAATTTAGTGAATTAAGGAAATCAACATAATTTATAATTAATATGAATATCTACAATAATATTATATTAATATATAATAATTGGATAATTATTAAAATGGTCGCTAAAATAATTGATGGTAAGCATATTTCCGAAGAAATTAAAAAAGAAATAGCATGTCAAGTTCATAAGAATATTAATTCTGGTAATAGAGCTCCGGGATTAGCTATGATTTTGATAGGACATGATCCAATTTCTGAGATATATGTTATTAGTAAAAAAAAAGCATGTGAACAGGTTGGTTTTGTTTCATTTCTGTATATTTTACCAATTACAGTTACAGAGTATGAAATTTTTAAGTTAATTGATGTTTTAAATAAAGATATTCGTGTGGATGGTATTCTTTTGCAGTTGCCTCTGCCAAGCAAATTGAACAAAATAAATATTTTAGAACGTATATCTCCTGATAAAGATGTTGATGGTTTTCATCCGTATAATATTGGTCGTTTATGTCAACGTTCCCCGGTGTTAAGACCTTGTACTTCACGGGGTATTATTACGTTATTAGAACGATACAATATAGATATGTTTATTTTACATGCAGTAGTAGTCGGTGCATCGAATATAGTAGGTCGACCTATGAGCATGGAATTATTATTAGCAGGATGTACTGTATCAATAACTCATCGTTTTACTAAAAATTTAAAAATATATATAGAAAATGCTGATTTGCTAATTGTAGCGGTAGGTAAAGCCAATTTTATACCTGGTTCTTGGATAAAACAAGGGGCGATAGTTATCGATGTGGGTATTAATAGATTAAATGATGGAAGCATTGTAGGTGATATACATTTTCCTAGTGCTCTCAAAAGAGCGTCTTATATAACACCAGTGCCAGGTGGAGTTGGTCCGATGACAGTAGCAACACTCATTCAAAATACTTTACAAGCATATTATTATCATATTCGTGAATAATATTATTATATATTTTATATGGTATTTAGTAATAAATTTAATTTTTTATCTTTTATCAAAATACCATTTTGTTTTGCCTGTGTTATTATCTTCCAATCTTATTCCTAAATTATTTAGTATGTTTCTTATTCTATCTGCTAGTTTCCATTGGTTATTTTTACGTGCATATTCACGATATTGAATTAATTTTTGAATTTTTTCATAACGATTTTTTTTTATGAATGTATTTTGTTGTAAGAATATTTCTGGTTTTTGGTATAGTAATCCAATAATATTAGCTAAATATTTTAAAGTAGAGGCTAAACCATGAGTGAGCGGGTGTTTTTGAGTTTTTAAATTATTTAATTTATTAGCAATTTTAAATAGAACGGAATAGGCTGCTGGAGTGTTAAAATCATCATTTATCGCAGAAATAAATTGTTCTATAAAATTTTCTCCTCCAATTGGTTGGAGGGCTGGATTAGTGTTTTGTAAAGCGATATAGAGGTGTTTTAAAGATTTGTGAGCATTTTTAAGGTTTTGTTCATCATATTTTAATTGGCTTCGATAATGAGCGGATAGTAAGAAAAATCTTATTGTTTCTGAATTGTAACGCTTTAAAATATCACGTATGGTAAAAACATTATTTAATGATTTTGACATTTTTTCTTTATTAATTAATAGCATGCCAGTATGAATCCATGTTTTAGCATAAGGGCTATGATAAATGCTTTCAGATTGAGCTATTTCATTATCATGATGTGGGAATATTAAATCTGATCCTCCGCCATGAATGTCTAATTTTGTCCCAAAGATAGCATAATTTATTGCAGAACATTCAATATGCCAGCCAGGACGGCCAAATCCCCATGGGGATGCCCATCTTGGTTCGTTTAATTTTGAAGTTTTCCATAATACAAAATCCATAGGATTTTTTTTAAAAATTGATTTTTTAAATGTATTATTGGTTTTATAAGAAGTATTACGCAGATTAGATAAGATTCCATAATTACTTATATTTTTTAATGAAAATATTACATCTCCATTAGGAGATATATATGCGTGTTTTTTTTTGATTAATTGACCAATAAATGTGATGATATCATCAATATATTCAGTAACTTTTGGTTCATGATTTGGACGTAATATGTTTAATGCGTCTAAGTCAATATGCATTTCTGTAATCATGCGTGCGGTGAACTGTGTAATAGTTTCATGATTTTCTTGAGATTTTTTTATTATCTTATCGTCTATATCTGTAATATTTCTGGTATAATTTATTTGATAACCGCAATGGCGTAGGTAACGTATTATAATATCAAATATTATGAAGGTTCTTGCATGTCCAATATGACATAAATCATAAGTTGTAACTCCACAAACGTATATGTTAATTTTTCCGTGAGTGATAGGGACAATTTTTTCTTTTTTTTTTGTTAAGGTATTAAAGATTTTAAGCATTTTAATTTCTTTATTTTATATAACTAAAATATAACAATAACATATTTATTGTTATATTTTTTGTTTTTAATTTTGGATATTTTAATAAAAAATACAATTTAATCAATTAATATCAAATCTTTCTTTTTTTAATAAAAAAGTATTATTATAAAATATATAAAAGTTTTTATATAATTTCTTATGTTTAATATAATAATATTATAGATATTTTGTTTAATATATGTAAACTACTAAATAGTTAGATCTTGAGTAAATTAGAATTTATTAGTACGCACGAGTATTTATTTAAGGTTAATGTTTTAATTTTTTCATTTAATTGAGTTGATATATGAGCAACAACTATTAATATAGATTATATGTCTCTTTTTTTTATTTCAGATGTGCATTTATGTATGCGATCTCCAGATGTTACCAATGGTTTTTTATATTTTTTGAAGCATCAGGCAATTCGTGCTCAAGCCTTGTATATTTTAGGAGATTTATTTGAAATTTGGTTAGGAGATGATGATAATAATTTATTACATATTGATGTTGCTAATGCTTTAAAGGAGTTAAATAAAAAAATTCCTTGTTATTTTATTCATGGGAATCATGATTTTTTATTGGGAAGAAAATATGCAGAATCTTGTGGTATGATATTATTGCCTGCAGAAAAAGTTTTGAAATTAGCATCAGGAATAAAGATAATTATTTTGCATGGTGATATATTATGTGTTAATGATAGATTATATCAATTGTTTCGAAAATTTTATCGGAATATTTTGATACAAAAATTGTTTTTATTGTTACCGTTAACTGTGCGTTTAAAAATTTTTAATTTTGTACGTTTTTGGTGTATAAAGTGTAGAAAAATTAAAAATAAACCGAAGAACAGTGTTAGTATTAGTTTAAAATTGGCAATAGATATGTTAATTGCAAATCGCGCAGATGTTATGATTCATGGCCATACGCATAAGCCAGTTATTTATAAGATTTGTAAATCTAAAACGGATACATTAAAAATAATAGCATTAGGTAAGTGGAATAAATATGGATCTATGATTAAAATAGATGAAAAAAATAATAGTATTATATTTTTGAAATTTCCATTAAACGTAGTACGTAGATAGTTTAATTTTTTTTGAAGAATATTAATTTTTGTTGACAATTCAATTGTATTGAATTGTATAAATTTTTGTGTTGGGATATGTAAATTTTATAGTTTTAGCATTTTTATGAAAAGAATGTTTGTTCTTTTATAAAGTTACAGTTAAAAAATATATTTAAATTTTAAAAATAAATAAATTTTACTATTAAAATCAGTATACTAAAATTAGTAATATTCTATTTTTGTATTAATTCGGAATTATATTTATTAGTTCTTTATAAATTTCAGGGATCGTTCGATTTCCATTAATAGAAAAATATTGTATTTTTTTGTTTTTAGCTTCTTTTTGATAAAAAAGAGTTAATGGTTTAGTATGTTTGTAATAGATTTTTAATCTTTGTTTAATAGTATTAGCGCGATCGTCTTGTCTGATGGTAAGACGATCGCCTGTTATATCATCTAGACCATGATTTTTAGGGGGATTAAATTTAGTATGGTAAGTTCTTCCTGAAGCGAGGTGTACGCGTCTTCCGGTGATTCTAGTAACAACAACTGACTGTGATACTACAAATTCTATTACATAATTTATATGTATTTTGTATTTTTTCATATATAGAGCTTGTGGTATTGTTCTAGGAAATCCATCTAATAAAAATCCGTTATGGCAATCATTTTTATTAATACGTGTGTTTATTAGTTGTACGATTATATCGTCTTGGACTAATTGTCCAGTTTTTACCACATTTATAATATTTTTTGGAATATTATCATTTTGATTATACGAGCTTTGATGTAATGCTTGTCTTAATATTATTCCTGTAGAAATGTTCGGTATATTATGTCTTTGTGAAATAAGATGAGCTTGAGTACCTTTTCCTGAACCAGGTGGTCCCAATAATACTATACGTGTCACAAGATATTACCTTTTAGTGGGATATTATAAAAATTAAACCAATAAATATTTAAAATTAACATACACACTAGATGATAACATGTTTATGTTGAAAATGAATATTAATTTTTAGGGTGGTAAATATATATTTATAGTATTATTAAAATAATAATAATTTATATTATTAGTTGTATATGTTAATTTGGATAGTTACAAAATTATTATTTAATATTTATTAGTAATGAATTTTTATATATTTTGAATAATTCTAATAAATTAAAAAATCAATTATATTATATAAATAAAGTTTATATTTTATGACAGTGCTAATATGTTAGTTGAGATTTTGAGTTAATTATGTTTAATGCTATTGTCAATGTAACTATTTTTAGCGGATGTTAGTATTATAACGATATATATTCTTTATGTATTAAAGTTTCATATAAATACAAACGATATGCTTTTTATAATTTGCAGTTTATTTGAATTTTTATTCAAGAATTTTTGTGCTTTTTATATCTATTTTTGCTGAAAAAAAATCTTTAATAATTTTTATGTTATAATCATAGGAAAGTTCTTTTTTTATTTTTGATATTTTTTTTATATACACAGTTTTAATATATTCCAGTGGAGTCTGGATAGAGTTATCATCATCTTTTTTGATTATTAGTAAAATAGGTTGGCCAATATCTTTGCTAAGTGCGTGTTGTATTATATCTATTAATTTTTGAAAATTTAAATTTTTATAGTGAGAGCGAATATGTAAACAAATTTTTTTTTCAGAGATGTGTTCTTTCCAAGAGTTCATAGCTAATTTTTTTGCATCTTCTGGTAATTGTAATCTATATATTTGTGAGACCCATGTATTTTTATTGATTACTTCTTTGAGTATATTGTTCAGTATTACATTATTTTTTTTATTATTATTATTGTTTAGGATTTTTGGAGCGTTCTTATCTATAAGATTGGTTTTAAATGGTGTATATAAAATAGTATTATTTACACTAGGATTATAAGGAAGATTTTTTAATGTTTTTGTGGGAATATTAGAAAATCTTTCTAGTATTTTATGTGTTGTTTTATTTAATGTTTCTATTGTATTAGAAGCATTATATGTTTTATTTGATGTTTTATGTCTTTCAGCTTTTAATAATGTTTCTCGTGCTTTTAATATGTAAATAGTAATGTTTTTTGGATTATTTTTAGATATAGATTTAGAGATTTGTGGTATAGCAGTATCGTGTGAGTGTTTAGATACATGAGAATTAGAGTGTAGATGTAATGTTGTGTTTTTTTTAATTATGTTGAATATATCATGACTTTCATGTGTGGGATCATTACTAATATAATGAGTAATATTATTTTTTTTTTCATGTTGTTCTGATGTTTTAGTACTAAGATTTGGCTCTGTGATATTTATATCTATGTTATTTTGTGGTTTTTTGTAATATCTATGATCTAGATTAGAAGCTTTAAATGCTAAGGCTCTTAGCATAATCATTTCTATTCCTACGCGATTATTAGGAGCATAAGGTAATTCTTTGCGACCTGATAATAATATTTGGTAATATAATTGTACCATTTCTGGATTGATAAGTTTACTTAGTTTATATATACATTGATTTATATAGTTATTTGTTTCGGATAATGGGATTTGTGTAAATTCAGAATTTGCTAAAAATTGGTTTGTGGATATTTTTTGTAAAATGGTAAGCATTTCGCTTAAAATAAGATCCCAGTTAACTCCTAGATTGGAAAAATTTTGAATTTGGCGCATTATAGTATTTATATCACCATTAATTAAATTTTTAACTAAGGATAACGGATGCTTTATGTTTACGATGCCGAACATATTATTAATAACTTCATCAGTTATATTATTATTTCCTAATACGATCGCTTGTTCTGTTAAACTTAGTGCATCCCGCAAACATCCTTTAGATGCATGTGCTATTGTTTCTAAGGCATAAGCTTCTATTGTGATTTTTTCTTGACTAAGAATGTATTTAAGTTGATTAATTAATTGCGAAATACTTAAAGGTTTTAAGTGAAATTGAAGACATCTAGATAATATGGTTTCAGGTAGTTTTTGATATTCAGTGGTGACTAAAATAAATTTAACGTGCTTAGGAGGTTCTTCTAGTGTTTTTAGTAAGGCATTAAAACTATGTCGAGATAGCATGTGTACTTCATCTATTAGATATATTTTAAAGCGACCTCGAGATGGTGTATATTGTACATTGTCTAGAAATTCTCTTGTTTCTTCTACTTTAGCGCGTGATGCTGCGTCTATTTCGATGAGGTCGATAAAACAATTTGATTGAATATCATGACAATTATTGCACGCGCAGCATATATCATATGTTATGCCGGTTGTACAGTTTAATCCTTTTGCAAATAATCTTGCGATAGTAGTTTTCCCTATACCTCTTGTTCCGCTAAATAAGTAGGCGTGATGAATTTTTTTTAATAAGAAACTGTATTTAATCGCTGTAATGACATGGGTTTGTCCCACTACATCTGAAAATTTTTTTGGACGCCATTTGCGAGCAAGTACTTGATAGTTCATAGAATAATACTCAAATTATTTAATTTTTAATTATCGGAAAACATCACTAGGCTATAAGAATTAATTCCTATGGTTTTTAAGAATGATTTTCCTCCTAAATTTTTTAAATCTATTAGAAAACCAGCATGATTGACTTCTCCCCCTAAACGTCTTATTAATTTGACTACAGCTGCGATTGTTCCACCTGTTGCTAATAAGTCATCTATAATAAGTATTTTGTCTCCTGGTTTAATTGAATCAGTATGTATTTCTAATCGTCCGCTATCATATTCTAAAATATATGGTTCACTAACAGTGTTACGCGGTAATTTACCTGATTTACGCGCTGGGATAAACCCCAGTTTTAATATTAATGCTAATGGTGCGCTAAACAGAAAACCACGAGCTTCTATTCCGACAATTTTATTTAATTTATAATTTTTATAGTGATGAGCTAAAAGTGTAATACTAGCAGAGTAAGCTTTTGGATTTTTTAATAAAGTAGTTATATCTCTAAATAAAATGCCTTTTTTAGGATAATTAGGTACAAATTTTATATTTTTTTTAATTAATGCTAATTGTTGATTCACAACGCTTATCATATTTAGCCTAAAGTAAAATAATAATGTAATTAATATACATATAGAAATTATATTATTAAAAATAAATAAAATTATTGTATGGTTAGTAAATATTATTTTTATTTAAAAAAACAACTTTGAATATTTTATATTTTTAAATTTTATTATTTTATTAATTTTTTATTTTCCGTTTTGGAATATATTATATGTTAAATATATTTTATTGTATTAATTTTATAGATTTTAAGATTTAATTATATTTTTAATATAAATGTAGATTTTTTGAATAAATGAAAATTTCAGTAAATATTTTGTGTTTTGATGTAGAATTAATAAATTATCTATATTAAAAATAATTTTTATTTAATATTTCAAATAAAATTAATTATCATTAATGATATGCAAAGTAATTAATTTAAATAAAATAAAATATTTATATTTTAATAAAAATATTTTTTTTGGATTTAATAAAGATTTTTTAATTTATATATTCATATATGGTATTCACTAAATATATATTATACCTTATAAATTATACATTTTAATGTAGTTAACGTATACACGTTATAAACATATATTTTTTGGTATGCATATGTTGTAATTTTTATTAAAATCTTATTAGTTTTTATTTATATAGAAATTTTTATATAAAATATTTTATGTATATAGTATAAATGGATAGTGATTTTTACAAAATAAATCTGGGATGTTAAGTAAAATGTTTAAAACAATTCTTTGATACGGCTGCTTCTTTTCAGACCTGACCGGGTTTACAAATATTATTATTATTAAATTACATAACATCCCAAGCTTGGATTTTATATATATTTTTTTAAAATTTCAATAAAAATAATATTTTATTATTGAGTAAATTTGTGTTTTATACGGTTAATAAAACTTATTAATATAAGTTTGTAATATATTTTTTAAAATATTTTACTATAGCTATATGTTATTAATATAATTGAATGTTATCTATAAAATTTATAATTTTATAAATTATATATTTGTGTAATATATAAAAATTATCTTTTGTAAAAGATTACACTAATTTTTATGTTTTAATATGAAATCGTATTTTTTTTAAAAAATAATTTTTTATATTAATTATACTGAGTGACAGTATTGGATTAAAAATGAATTTTATTGATTATATGGTGATATTTTATAAGTTTGAAAATTAATATAACGGTTATTATTGTTTATATTTTTATGTTATTACAACGTATATGTTTTTGTATTATTTAATAATGTGTGTTGGTATTTTTATTTTATTTAGTATATTTGATTAATCGCATAATTATTATGATACTTATATGAATAAGTTCTATTAATAAAAAATAGATAACGTAGTATTATACTACTAGCTGGTTTTTTTTAGGTGTGGATTTTATTGGAAAATTTGTGGGAATAGCATTTTTTTGTAAAGCTAATTTCAAGACTTCGTCTATTTGTTTTACTGGATATATATTTAAATTATTTACTACAATTTTTGGTATGTCTTCTAAATCTCTTTTGTTTTCATACGGTATTAGCACTGTTTTTATACCTCCTCGATGTGCTGCGAGTAATTTTTCTTTTAGTCCACCTATAGGAAGTATTTGTCCTCTTAACGTTATTTCTCCTGTCATTGCTATATTAGCTTTTACAGAATTTCCGGTTAAACATGATACTAAAGCAGTACACATAGCTATACCAGCGCTCGGTCCATCTTTTGGTGTTGCGCCTTCTGGAACATGAACATGAATATCTTTCTTTTCGTAGAAATCATTGTTTATACCTAATTTATCTGCACGGGCTCTTACTACGGTTAGAGCGGCTTGTATGGATTCTTGCATAACTTCACCTAATGATCCAGTGTATGTTAATTTGCCTTTTCCCGGTACACAAGCAGTTTCGATAGTCAATAGATCGCCTCCTACCTCAGTCCAAGCTAATCCTATGACCTGACCGATTCTGTTTTCTTGGTCATATGTAGTGCAATCGTAACGTTGTATTCCTAAAAAATCTTTTAGGTTATTTTTGTCAATAGTTATGCATTTAATTTTTTTATTCATTAGTAATATTTTTACTGTTTTACGACATAATTTAGATATTTCACGTTCTAAATTACGCACTCCAGCTTCGCGTGTGTAATTTCTAATTATTCCAATCAATGCATCATCTTGAATTGTTAATTCCCCAGGTTTTAAAGCGTTACGTTCTATTTGCTTATTAAGCAAATGTTTTTTAGCTATATTTAATTTTTCATCTTCGGTATATCCAGACAGTTTTATTACTTCCATTCTGTCGAGTAATGGGCTTGGAATATCCATAGAATTGGAGGTGGCAACAAACATAACATCAGATAAGTCGTAATCTATTTCTAGATAATGATCATTGAAAGTAGTATTTTGTTCAGGATCTAATACTTCCAATAAAGCAGCAGCAGGATCTCCGCGCATATCTAAAGATATTTTATCTATTTCATCTAAAAGAAATAGTGGATTCTTTACTCCAATTTTGGAAATTTTTTGTATAAGCTTTCCAGGCATGGAACCAATATAAGTTCTCCTATGTCCTCTAATTTCCGCTTCATCACGCATACCACCTAATGCCATACGAACATACTTACGACCAGTAGCTTTAGCTATAGATTGACCTAGGGAGGTTTTTCCAACCCCAGGAGGTCCTACTAAACATAATATTGGTCCCTTCATTTTATTGATTCTGTTTTGTACTGCTAGATATTCTAATATACGATCTTTAACTCGGTCTAGCCCATAGTGGTCTTTGTCTAGGCTTTCTTGCGCTTTTAGTAAATTTTTTTTCATTTTACTTCTTGCGTGCCAAGGGACTGATAGTATCCAATCAATGTAGCCACGTACCACAGTGGCTTCAGCAGACATTGGGGACATCATCTTCAATTTTTGCCATTCTGATTCTACTTTATTTTTAGCTTCTTTTGGCATTTTTGCCGTTTCTATTTTTCTTTTTAAAGATTCATTCTCATCAATGATGTCATCTAGCTCTCCCAGCTCTTTTTGTATAGCTTTCATTTGTTCATTTAAATAATATTCACGTTGACTTTTTTCCATTTGTTTTTTTACGCGATTACGAATGCGACGTTCTATTTGTAATAATTCAATTTCTGTATCTATTGTGGCAATTAAATATTCTAGCCGTTCTGTAACGTCTGACATTTCTAATATAGATTGTTTATCATTTAATTTTAGGGGCATGTGAGCAGCTATAGTATCGGCAAGTCTATCCGCATTGTTGATATTATTTAAAGATGTTAAAACTTCAAAAGGTATTTTTTTATTTAATTTAATATATCCTTCAAATTGATGAATAACAGCCCGCATCAATACTTTTTGTTCACGTTCATTTAGTTCTTTGGTTTCGAAAGAGCTAGTTGCATTTGCTGTGAAATGATTACCGGTATCTATAATTTCAATAATTTTGGCTCTTTTTAATCCTTCTACTAAAACCTTTACTGTTCCATCTGGAAGTTTTAACATTTGTAATATTGTTGACACTGTTCCTACTAGAAATAAATCATTAATACTTGGTTCATCAGTAGAAGCATCTTTTTGAGCTACTAACATAATTTTTTTATCGTTATTCATTGCAGATTCTAAACATTTGATAGATTTTTCTCGACCTACGAATAATGGAATAACCATATGGGGATATATCACCACGTCACGCAAAGGTAACACAGGAATTTCTATGCGTTTGGGTTGTTCAACATTCATGGAATTATCTCTCTTGATTTGTTTTTAGATTGCAACAATCTGGATGTTTTCATGTGACTTTTCCGTAATCAGATAATTGGATATATGGGGACGAATTAATTATATTCAATATATTCGTTACAAAAGAGAAATAAATAGTTTCTTACTGATTTGGGAAAATAAATAAATTATATTATAGTATAGTTATATTTTCGTTATTTTAAAATTTTTAATACGAAATATAAATATTATTTTTAGATTTATTAAATATGTGTGTTTAGAACTTTAAAATTATTAAAATTTCTATTTTAGTAAAATATATTTTTAAATTTTGTTTAAGTAAAATTAATTAAGTTTTAATAAAAATATTATTCAATTATATATAAATATATAACGAGATAATAACATTAAAAAATTAATTTCTTCTTTATAAGAACATTAGATACATATAGATGATTTATTTATATAATGAAAAATTATAATTTATTTATTTAATGAATTTATTTTGTTATCATATATGTTTAGTGGTCTTTATTTATCACAATTTGGATTGTGTGTTTTGATATGTTATGTACCTGGGATAAATATTTTAACAGATATAGGCAGTGTTTATCTTAAGCTCATGAATTATGTAAGGTAATAACTGTTTTAATATATGCAAATGTATGTATTAATTGAAGATAATAATGATAGTATTTTTTTTGATAAATTTATCGGTGTAATTTTAGGTATAAATACACAATGAGTTTTAGTTATTGATATACATATAATAATATATGTTAGTATTCTATTTTTATAAAAAATTTTACTATTATTTAGTATAGAATTGATTTTCTGTATGAATAGATATAGACTTACACATAAGTGTGTGTTTGTTGGGCGACCAATTTGATTGTTATTTATATAACAATTCATAGTATGAATATGGGAAAATTTGATTTTTTAATTAAAAAAAATTTTTTGCTTTTTAGATACCTGCTATCATCATGGATGATATAAGTACGGATCCGCATATGATATTTCCACGTGTTTCAATATCACATCCAATGGAATCAATATTATAAAACATTTTTCTTAAATTACCAGCTATAGTAATTTCGTGTACTGGATATTGGATATTTCCATTTTCTACCCAAAAACCTGATACACCTTTTGAATAATCGCCAGTTATTATATTAACACCTTGACCCATTATATTAGTAACAATTAATCCACGGTTCATAAGCTTTACTAATTCTGAAAAATTATAATTTTTATAACTAATATGCCAATTATAGATGTTATTAGCATGGCCAGTGCTTTTTAATCCTATTTTACGGGCAGAATAACTATTTAACAACCAAGTATTTAATATACCATGTTTTATAATAGTACGATTTTTTGTTTGTACTCCTTCATTATCAAATGGCGCGGATCCCCACCCTTTTAATATATGTGGGTATTCTTCAATTGATATCCAATTAGGAAAGATTTGTGTTTTTAATGAATTTAATAAAAATGTGGTTTTACGATATACGTTATCTCCATGAATAGCTGTTGCTAAGTGTTGGAATAGACTTGTAGCCATATCTGCAGAAAATAATATTGGAGATTCCATAGTTTTTAATTTTTTAGAGTGCAATTGAGCTAGTGTTCTTTTAGCGCATTCTGTTCCAACCCATTCAGGTGAACGTAAATCATTTAAGGATCGACTTAATGTATAAGCATAATTTTGTTCCATAATACCGTTACTTTCAGCTATTATACTACAACATAGATAATGTTGAGTACTTGTGTAACTTTGTAGCATACCATGGCTGTTGCCAAATGCTTTAATGGTAAGGGAACTAGAAAATTTTCCCCCTTCAGTATAAATAATACGTTTGTCATATTTTAATGCTGTTTGTTCTGAAATAGCAGCTAAATTGGCTCCTAATTTAGTGTCTAAATTAATTGGATGACATAAATCTAAATGCATAGCGTTGAACGATAATAATTCTTTATCAGCAATTCCTGAATATGGATCTAAGGAAGTATAAGTGGCAATATCTATCGCATGTTTAATTGTGTATGTTAATGTTTTTTCGTGGAGATTGCTTGAGAAAGCACTGCCTTTTTTTTGCCCGCAAAATACGGTAACTTTTAATATGGTATTATTATTAAATTCTACGTTTTCTAAGTTACCGTATCTAGTACTTATAGTAATACCTATAGTTTTGGTAATTGATATTTCTGCTGTATTTGAATATTTGTGCGCTATATTTAGTGCATGGTTTACTGTTTCTTTTAAAGAGTTGCATTGTTGTGTTATATCATGTGTATGATGCATGTGTTACTCCTATAGTAAAGATCGTGAATTGTAAATACAATTTAAAAATTCAGATAATCATTCTGATAATACAAATATTAAAATTAGACAAAGTATACATTTTAGTTAATTAAAAATGTTGATTTTTATTAATTATATAGTCAGAGTTGCAATGATTATATAATACTTAACGTAAGAAGCATTGATTACCAATTTTTAGTAGATAATAAAATTTTAAAAATTTTTACATTTATATTGAAGGTCAGTATTACAAATGAATTATATAACATTTAAATATAAAAATTTTTTCAATTTTGTATATGGTTCTGATAAATTAATTGGTTCCTCCAACAACAATTTTATTTAGTTTTATAGTAGGCTGCCCTACTCCTACCGGTAGGCTTTGACCATTTTTTATGCATGTTCCTACACCTGCATCTAAAGATAGATCATTTCCAATCATAGAAATATTCTGCATAATTTCAATGCCTGAACCGATTAATGTCGCTCCTTTTATGGATTTAGTAATACGACCTTTTTCTATTAAAAAGGCTTCAGAAGTAGAAAAAACAAATTTTCCTGATGTGATATCTACTTGTCCTCCACTAAAGTTTTTAGCATAAATTCCATAAATAACGCTATCAATTATTTCTTCTGGGGTTAATGTTCCGGGTAACATATAGGTATTAGTCATTCTAGGCATAGGTAATGATGAATAATTTTCTCTCCTGCCATTACCTGTGGGCAGGGTATCCATTAATTTTGCATTTAGTTTATCTTGCATATATTTTTTTAAAATTCCGTTTTTTATTAAAATATTGTATTGACCAGGAACTCCTTCATCATCAATAAATAATGATCCACGAGCCCCTGGTATTGTTGCATCATCTACTATTGTACATAATTCAGAAGCTATTGGTTTTCCAATTTTTTTTGAAAATGCGGAGCTGCCTCGTCTATTAAAATCTCCTTCTAATCCGTGTCCTATTGCTTCATGTAATAGTATCCCTGGCCACCCAGATCCTAATACTACAGTCATAGTACCGGCTGGTGCTGCTATAGATTCTAAATTTACTAAACCCATGAGTACTGCTTTTTTAGTCCAATATTCTATTCTTGTGTCACCATTTTTAAAGGGTTCAGAGAAGAAAGTGTACCCACATCTTCCGCCTCCTCCGCTTACACCTTGTTCTATTTTACCATTATGTTCTACTTGTATGATTATAGAAATATATATTAACGGTCGTATATCAGCTGCTAATGTTCCATCTGTCGCTGCTATTAGTATTTGTTCATAAGAACCAGATAAATGAGCTTTTACTGTTTTTACTCTAGAATCAGTAATTTTAGCGATTTTATTTATACACATTAACAATTCAATTTTTTCTTCTGTGGATATATTAGATAATGGATTTATATTGTGATATGTATTATTAGTGAGTTTTTGTGTTTTAGAAGAAATGTATTTATATTTTTGTATATTATCATTTTTAGGATTTTTATGTGCAATATCAGCGGCGTATTTCATACTTTGCATTAATGTATTTAAATTCAATTGATCAGTATATGCAAATCCAGTTTTGTCTCCTATAATTATTCGTATCCCTGCGCCTTGATCTATAGTATAGGATCCAGATTTAATAATATTATCTTCTAAAATCCATGTTTCATGTACAGACGATTTTAAGTAAATATCAGAATAGTCTATCTGTAATTTTTTAGTCATATCTAATATCGATGCGAGGTCATCGTGTTGGAGATCATTAGGGATTAATAATTGTTCGCTAACAAGATTTAAGTTCATATCATTCCTATTATGAATCATTTTATTTATACTCAAAGTATAAATGCACTATTTGCAAGTGGTGTTTTTAGAATTTTCAATAAAATTCTAAAATAATTTTTATGATTTTTAGGTGCTTTCTTAGAAAGATTATGTTGTAGTATTGGGTTATTTTTATGATTTTATTAATTATTTCACCGTATATAGAATTTTATACTATTTACAATTTAATATTTATATATTGTGCGTTAATAAAATTATTGTATTTTAAAAAAATCCTGTTTTTATATTTTTTATAATCGCAATTATTATGCGTTATTTTTTTTGTAAAAACAATAAATAATATTATTTCTGTGTTAATTTTATTGATGCTAGTAAAGTTGAAAACATAAAATGTTTATCAGAAATGATTTATATTATATCATTCGTTAAATTTTATAATTTTTTTGTGCACAAAAATAAATATAGCCCAGATACTACCATCTAGTAAACAATTACAAAATATTTTTGGTGTGTATGATATCTCTATTGTTAGAATTTTTGCAAAAAAAATAATATTTTGATTCAGGAATGAAAATAATACAATTATACAGGATTGTTGCCAAATTGGAGTATGTTTAAAAAAATAAATTTTTCGAATTGTTAAATAATTAAGAATACTAAAAGATAAAGAACATATACCTAAATTAGAACCAAGAGCAATATCTGTAATTAATCCTAGTATGAATCCAGTTCCTATATTTACTTGATTTGGGCATATTGTAGTCCAGTATATTAATAACATTAGCGACCAGGATGGGTAGAAATACCATGTTTTCGGAAAAATTGGAATAAGTTGCAGAATAATTGCAATTATAAAAGAGCTATATATAGTCCGAAATTTGTGAGTACGTTGCATTTATATCTGTTTATTTATATTGTTTGAAAGGTAATGATGGGTTATGTTATATCCAGATAAGTATTACATAGCGTAAATATTGTAATTTTACCGTAGGATGAGCTTGGATTATAGTAAGATCTTTTTTTGCATTTTTCACTATATTTGATACGATTGCTACTGGGTATCCTTCTGGAAATCTTCCATCTAGTCCAGATGTTACTAATATGTCTCCTATAGATACATCAATTTTTCCTAGATGTTCTGCTTGTAAATCTGCATTATATCCAAAGCCTGCTAAAATAATCCGTATATCATTACGTTGTATTTGAACAGATAAAGCATGTTTTGGGTCACAAATTAATAAAATACGACTGGTATGTTTATTAGTTGAGATTACTTGTCCTACTATTCCTTTATCAGTAAGTACGGGTTGTCCGATGTAAATATCGTTAATTTTTCCATGATTTATCAGAATTGTATTGTTATATGGATCTGTATTTATAAATAATACTCTGGTGATTATTTTTTTTTTATTTAAAATTAATGGAGTATTTATTAATTCATATAATTTGAAATTGTCTTTTTTATACTGCTCTATTAGTAATAATTCGCTTTTTTTTAGTAATAATTCTTGACGTAACATATTATTTTCTATAATTAGATTATTATATTCCGATAGTCTTTTTAAAGTAAAATTTAATATGTATCGAGGTTTGTCGCATAGACAATATAATAAATACATAGAGTCTTCTATATAATTTTTTAACGGTAGTAGTATATTTAATTTTTTATCTGTTACGATAATTAGACCAGATATTATTACTGCTAATAAGAGACGTAATTCTAAATGAGGAAACTTATTGTGTATAGTATTATACATATAAAAGTGCCTGATTTGTGTTATTTCTTTTAATGTAATTAAAATTACATGTGCAATATAATATTATATACAAGTTTATCTTGTAGTTATTTTAAATGATAATTGATCTTTATAAAACAGAAAAATTTATTCTTCGCTAAATAAATCTCTTCCATATAAGTCAATCATATCAAGAGCTTTACCTCCGCCTCGTGCAACACAAGTCAGAGGGTCTTCTGCAACTACTACAGGTATGCTAGTCTCTGTGGTTATAAGACGATCGATATTTTTTAATAATGCTCCTCCTCCAGTTAGTACCATTCCATATTCAGAAATATCTGATGCTAATTCTGGCGGACATTGTTCTAATGCAACCATTACTGAACTTACTATTCCAGTTAATGGTTCTTGTAATGCTTCTAAAATTTCTTTGTTATTTAGTGTGAAGCTTTTTGGTATTCCTTCTGCTAAATTTCTGCCACGTACTTTCATTTCACGTAGTTCATCATCTGCATAAGCAGAACCTATTGTGTGTTTTATTCGTTCTGAAGTTACTTCTCCTATTAAAGAGCCATAATGCTTTCTGATATAACTGATAATGGATTCATCAAATCTGTCTCCTCCTATCCTAACGGATGAGGAATATACTACACCATTTAATGAAATTACTGCTACTTCAGTAGTGCCGCCTCCTATATCTACTACCATAGAACCAGTAGCTTCTGATACTGGTAATCCAGCTCCGATGGCTGCCGCCATTGGTTCTTCTATTAAGAAGACCTCACGAGCTCCAGCTCCTTGTGCCGATTCACGTATAGCTCTTCGTTCCACTTGTGTCGCGCCTACTGGCACACATACTAATACTCTAGGACTAGGTTTCATAAAACTGTTACTATGCACTTGTTTAATAAAATGTTGTAACATTTTTTCAGTAACGAAAAAATCAGCTATTACTCCATCTTTCATTGGACGAATAGCAGCGATATTTCCAGGAGTGCGTCCTAACATTTGTTTTGCAGCATGACCTACTGCTGCCACACTTTTTGGCATACCTCCACGATCTTGTCTAATTGCTACAACAGATGGTTCATTTAATACTATGCCCTGTCCTTTTAAATATATAAGGGTATTAGCAGTACCAAGATCAATAGATAAATCACTAGAAAATATGCCTCGAAATTTTTTAAACATAAAAAATTAAAACAGTATTGTTTAATATATATAATTAATTTTATTTCTAAAAATATTAGATTATACATATATTCATTAAATAATTTTTTAAAATTTTCAAATAACTTAGTTGGTAAGTCATTTAAGTTTATATATTATATATATTTATGTAAGTGAATAATTTGTAGAATCATTATATTGATTCATGTTATATTCCCATATAGTATGGGTTACTATATTATAGTTAATTCTAGTTAAATAAAGTGTCAGATATGTGACTTTTGTATTAAACATATTAACTATTATATACACTATTACTCCAGTGTTATTATAGAGTCATATTAAATGTTATTATATGATAATAATAGAAATTGTGTATCATTTTCTACAGCTCATAGTAATATTTTGGTTGTGAAAATTATCTTTTTTATAAAAAGATAGATGCTAGTTAAAAACAGTATATTCGTGTCTTTATATTAAATAAAACATAAAACATTATATAATAAATTTATTATAGTTGTATATATTAATTATGATAAAATAATACTTATATTACGAACTAGTATAAGGATAAGTTATGGTAAACATGTTTCGTATTTTGTTAATAAATGGACCTAACTTGAATTTATTAGGTATACGTGAACCAAAAATTTATGGATGCCGAAGTTTATCTGATATTGTTATGGAGTTATATGATATTGCTAAATCTTTAGGTATGTATATGGATCATTTTCAATCTAATGCAGAACATGAATTAGTTGATCGTATACATCAAAGTATTGACAATACAGATTTTATTATAATTAATCCTGCATCATTTACTCATACTAGTATAGCGTTACGAGATGCGTTTTTAGCAGTGAATATACCTTTTGTAGAAATACATCTTTCCAATATATATGCTAGGGAACAGTTCCGGCAGTGTTCATATTTATCTGATATTGCGCTTGGAATAATTTGTGGATTTGGAGCACATGGATATTATTGTGCTATACATATGGCTCGATCGCATTTGTTGCAAAAAATTAATAAATAATAGATAAATATAGGCTGATGTTATGGATATTCGTAAAATAAAAAAAATAATTAAATTAATTGAAGAATCTAATATTTCTAAATTAGAAATTGTTGAGGGCAATAAAGCGATACGTGTTGATCGTTTGACGCGCGATATGTCATCTGCATTAAATTATGCATCTGTACAATCAGAATCGGATATTGCGGTATGTGATTCTACTAATATAGATACAAAGAACTATAAACATTCTAAATTGACAAATGGTTATATTGTACGTTCACCAATGGTGGGTATTTTTTATGCGGCCCCTAACAAGCAGGCTAGTCCATTCGTGTCAGTAGGTCAAATGGTAAAAGTGGGAGATATTTTGTGCATTATTGAAGCTATGAAAGTGATGAATCAAATTCAATCAGATAAATCAGGAACAATAAAATCCATTTTTCTTAAAAATGGGCAACCAGTTGAATTTAATGAACCATTATTTGTTATTGAGTGAAGGAATAGAATTAGAATGTTAGATAAAATTATAATTGCAAATCGAGGTGAAATAGCATTGCGTATATTGCGTGCGTGCAGAGAATTAAATATAAAAACGGTAGCTGTTTATTCTATTGCAGATCGGTATTTAAAACATGTATTATTATCTGATGAGACTATTTGTATAGGACCATCAGAATCAGAACGTAGTTATTTGAATATTCCTGCTATTATTACGGCTGCAGAAATTACCGGAGCATCTGGTATTCACCCTGGTTATGGTTTTTTATCAGAAAATGCTGATTTTGCTGAACAAGTTGAACGTTCTGGTTTTATTTTTATTGGACCCTGTTCAGAAACTATTCGTATTATGGGTAATAAAATATCTGCTATTACTGCTATGAAAAAATCTGGAATTGTTTCTGTGCCGGGTTGGTATTATGAATTTGACAAATGTTCAAATAATAATTTTTCACATAAAAATTTACATGAAGTTTGTTATCCAGTAATTGTAAAATCTGCTCACGGCGGCGGTGGTAGAGGCATGCGTGTTGTTAAAAAAGTATCAGATTTACCATATGCCATGCAGATAGTGCGTTCGGAATCAAAAGCTATGTTTAATAATGATGAAATTTATGTTGAAAGATATTTAGAAAATCCGAGGCATATAGAAATACAAGTTATATCTGATGGAAAAGGAAACGTAATTTATTTGACAGAGCGTGATTGTTCCATACAAAGAAGACATCAAAAATTAATAGAGGAAACTCCTGCTATAAATATTAATCCTGATATTAAAAAACGCATTGGAGAAAGTTGTGTAAGAGCGTGTTATGATATTGGTTATCGTGGTGTAGGAACTTTTGAATTTTTATATGAAAATGATAATTTTTTTTTCATTGAAATGAATACTCGAATTCAAGTAGAACATACAATTACAGAGATGATTACTGGAATAGATTTAGTTAAAGCACAATTGCGAATTGCTTCTGGGTGTACACTAAATATCAAGCAAAATATGGTTAAGTCTACAGGTCATTCTATAGAATGCAGAATAAATGCTGAAGATTCTTGGAATTGTCTTCCTAGTTCTGGACGTATTACTAGATTTCATGCTCCAGGAGGATTTGGAGTGCGTTGGGAGTCTCATATTTATTCTGGATATGAAGTCCCATCGTGTTATGACTCTATGATAGGAAAATTAATTTGTTTTGGAGAAACACGCGATATAGCTATAGCACGTATGAAAAATGCATTATCAGAATTAATAATTGATGGAATAAATACGAATATTGAATTACAAAAAAAGATTTTGACTGACGCTTTATTCCAGAAAGGTGATGGTATTAATGTTAATTATTTACAGAGTAGATTTAATATTTAAATTTTAAAATAATATATTTTTGATAAAATAGTGATACATGAAATGTTTTATATATTTAAACGTAATGTGATGTGTTTGTGGTATTTTATATGCTGTATAAGTGCAATTATAATTAAATTAGTATATTATGTTTTTATGTAAAATTGGCTAGTGATTTCAATGGAATTAAAAATTTTTGTTTTACTTTTTTAAAGTATTGGTTATATTTTGTAGTTTTGTCAGAAATATTAGTAGTACAATGGTTCATTTAATTTTAGTTTTTATTAATTAGTGTAATTAGATACATTAATATATGGACTCTAGTTTAGATATTTGATTTAGATGTTATATAACGTATAACATTCTATTATAGATAGATTTTAGAAGTTTCATTACATTATATAATTCTATTAAAATTTTATTTTAAATTATATCATGTAATATATGCTGTGTTAGCATATATAGATTGATTTTATTGGGATGTGTTGCATAAAAAATATTATTTATATTATATTTAAGACAGTTTTACGAGTTTTATTCAGTATAAATATGAAATTTTGAAAAATATTAACTGTTTAATTTAAAGATTAAATATTTTTAGTTAGTATTTCTGTAAATTTATAGTTTTTTTGAGAAAATTCTGCATAGTCATTATTATAGTTAATTTGATATAGATAAAATCTTATTTTTTTAAAATGTTGTTAACATAACAAATACTTATTTTTAAATATTAAATATGTTCTTATAAGAAAAAGACATTTTTATCTTTTATTTAAAAAAGCAAGAGATAATGCGTACTAGCAAATATTTATTAGCTACTCTTAGAGATAGCCCTAAGAGTTGTTCGGTTATTAGTCATAAATTAATGTTGCGAGCAGGTTTAGTTCGGTGTATATCATCTGGGCTTTATGTTTGGTTACCTACCGGTTTACGTGTTTTAAAAAAAATAGAAAATATTATTAGAGAAGAAATGTGTAAAATAGGTGCATTGGAAATATTAATGCCTATTGTTCAGCCAGCAGATTTATGGGAAAAGAGCGGACGTTTAATAAAATATGGTAAAGAATTATTATATTTTAGGAATCGTAATAATAAAGGATTTGTATTAGGTCCGACTCATGAAGAATTGGTATCTAAAGTTTTTTCTAAAGACATTATATCACATAATAGGTTTCCGTTAATTGTATATCAAATTCATACTAAATATCGGGATGAAGCACGACCAAGATCTGGTGTAATAAGAGCAAGAGAGTTTCTTATGAAAGATGGATATTCTTTTCATATTAATAAAGAATCTCTTCAAAAGACATATAATGAAATGCATGAAGCATATATTAATATTTTTAATCGTATTGGATTAAAATTTTGTGTTGTTCAGGCTAATCCGGGTAAGATTGGAGGAATGTTATCGCATGAGTTTCAAGCATATTCTGAAACTGGGGAAGACACTATTGCGCTGCCTATAGAATTTAATAATAATTTTAGTAATCTTAAATTATCTTCTTGCATTAAATTTACATCGATACCATTTAAAGAAATATTTATTAATGAGACGATTCGGTTAGTAGAAGATTCATCAATTAGTTCTCTGGAAGAATTAATTAGTAAATTTAATTTATCTGTTAATAGTATTGTAAAAACTGTATTACTACAAATTAGTACTAGATACGTGAAAAGCCCTAATTCTTTTTTAGGTATAGTGATACGCGCTAATTCTAAAATTAGTGACAAAAAAATTAAGATGATCTTAGAAAGGTATGGTTATGTATTATTATCATATGTTAATGTAGAAGAAATATATAAGTTAACTGGAGCGCAACCTAATTTTTTAGGTCCTATAAATTTGTCTGTTCCTTTAATTATAGATTATAATGCAGCTGTTTTGGATAATTTTATTGCTGGTTCTGATGTAAGTGGTAAGTATTTTTTTAATATGAATTGGAATAAAGATATATTATTACCAATAATAAAAGATTTATGTGAAGAATCTGATGTTAATTTTCATAATGGTGGAAAAAGTATGCCTATAATGCAAAATTGCACAGAAATCGGTCATATATTTCAGTTAGGTCAAAAATATTCAAATTTTATTTATGATACAGTGAAAAAAAGTAGCAAAAATAATATTTCAATAGAAATGGGTTGTTATGGAATAGGAATTACTCGTATTGTTGCTGTTTTAATTGAACAAAATTATGATAAAAATGGTATTTTATGGCCGACGATAATAGCTCCATTTAAATTAGTGATTATACCAATTAATATGCATAGTTCTGTTGAGGTCAAAAAAGTAGCAGAGAGCGTATATGAAAAACTTTTGCAGATGCCTATAATAGGAATGGATATATTAATAGATGATCGTCAAGAATATCTAGGAACTATATTTACTGATATGGAGTTAATTGGAATACCACACATGCTTGTTATTAGTGATAAAGGTTTAACTAAAGGAGAAGTAGAATATAGGGATCGTAAAAGTAAAAATGTAAGAAAAGTTAAATTAAATATGTTAGTGGATTTTTTAAATAAAGAAATTTTTTATTTATAAGGTAAAAATTTTTATCTTTTTAAAAAAGTAATACAATTATTTATTTTTTAATAAATAATTGTATTACAGAATACATGATGTTACTATTCATTTAGTATTAAAATAAATAATGTATGATAATTTGGATATTTATTTTTATATCTTTAATTTAAAATTATTCTAATTGAATTTTTATGCTTTGTTTAAATATTTTGTATGTAGATGTATCTTGCACCCAAGATATCTGCCATGATAGTGTATTGTTTTTTTTATTATTAGTATTATAATATCTTCCGTGTTTTGTGATAAATACTCCTATAGCACTAATTAAAGTATTGTTATAAAATAGCAAAGGGATACGACTTCTTAGCCATGGTGGTATATTAAATTCTTGCCAAATTTTTTTTAAATATTTTCCATGTCGTTTGTTGACAATATATATTGTATTGTTTGTGTGACCAAATAATATCGATACTTGTTCATGGGCACTAGGAGGTCTTACAGTGCATACTGTTAATATTTTATTAAAATTTTTAATGTAATTACAAAGAATATTTGGTTGTAGTTTTTTTATGATACTTGAGTTAAGACATGGTAATTTTTTTTGTGTATGAAGTGTTATATTTAATGGGTAGCGTAATAATAACCCTAAGTTAGTTGGGAGTAATATTGTATTATGTATTTTATTCCAATCTAGTTTCGTAGTTTTAAAAGAATATTTCATATTTATAGGTAAAATATATAGTTTTTCTTTAAATCGACGACAAATACAATTACTTAATTGTAAGCTTGGTTGCGCATCTTGTTTGCTTAACACTACTTCGTTCCAAATACGGTTTGTTAATTGATAAGAAGGCATCTTTATATCTAGCATAGATAACCACAGACGTATTATAGCGCGTCTTTTTAATGCGCTATATTGAAATAATGGTTTAAATGATAAAGAATAATAGTCTTTAGAATTAATTACTGTTTTTAAAGTATTTGATAATAGTTCTTTTAATAAATTTTCCTGATCTTCACATAATTTTGCAGAACGTGTAACGACTTTATTAAAGTGTGGCCAACGATTATATAGTAATGGTAGGATCTTTATTCGCAAAAAATTACGATCAAATTTGGTATTGAAATTACTATCATCTTCAATCCAAGTAAGTTTTTTGTTATTAGCATATATTTTTAGTTCTTTTCGAGAAAAATCTAATAATGGTCGTAATAATTTACATTTATTTTTATTTGTTAAAATAGTTTGTTTTATACCAGATAATCCTAATGGTCCGCTTCCTCTTTTTAATGCGAGGAAAAAACTTTCTGTTTGATCATCTAAATGGTGTGCAGTAAGAAGAATTTCTCCAGAATTTAAATGATTAAATAATATGTTATATCGGATATTACGCGCCAAACATTCTATATTACTTTTTTTATTGTCAGTAGTTGGATATTTTATATGTACTACAGAAAGTGGGACATTTCTAACATTACATTGTTTAAAGCAGTGTATTGCCCAGTCATTGGCGTATTTGCTAATATTATGTTGTATGTGTATTGCTCTTATAGAGAATGGATACGACACTAAATTATTGAAATGGTCTCTTAATGTTGTTAAAATATCCAATAGTACTGTAGAATCTAGCCCTCCACTATAGGATAGTAGAATTTTGTTGTATCCAGATATAGATTGTGCTACTCTATGATATAGATCGCGATTTTTTTCAGGTATATTTGTAATAATCATATGGTATAATACAGATTATTTTTATATATTAATTTCATCAAAAAATTAATAATTTAATATTTAAAACTGTGTTGTTATATAATTTTAAATATTAATGTATTTATTTATGATAAATATCAACAATATCCATAATTCATTAATCTATTATATCTGCGTTTTAATAATTCATTTTCTTTTAAAGAATCTAATTCCTTTAAATCTAGCAGTAATTGAGTTTTTAATGCAATAGATGTAGATAACATATTTCTATGTGCGCCACCCAATGGTTCAGGAATTATATTATCAATGAGTTTTAGTTTTTTTAGTCGATATGAAGTAATGCCCATGGCTTCAGCCGCTATGGGGGCTTTTTTCACGTTTCTCCATAGAATAGAGGCACATCCTTCCGGAGAAATTACGGAGTATGTACTATATTCTAACATATTAATTTTATCTCCTACGCTAATAGCTAATGCTCCTCCGGAACCACCTTCTCCAATAACAGTACAAATAATCGGTATTTTTAATATTGACATTGTGCGTAAATTTTTAGCAATTGCTGCAGATTGTCCACGTTTTTCTGCATCAATTCCAGGATAAGCACCAGGAGTATCAATAAAAGTAATTATAGGCATTTTAAATCTTGCTGCCATTTTCATTAGGCGTAATGCTTTTCTATAGCCTTCTGGAGCAGGCATACCAAAATTTCTTTTGATTTTTTCTGGAGTATTTCGACCCTTTTGATGTCCAATAATCATTATTGGACGAGCATCTAATCTTGCTATTCCTCCTACAATAGCTTTATCATCCGCGTATATTCTATCTCCAGATAATTCATCAAAATCATTAAATATATATTTAATATAATCCAATGTATAGGGACGGTTTGGATGTCGAGCTAATTGAGAAATTTGCCAGGCGTTTAAATTGGAAAAAATCTTTTGTATAAGATTATTTTTTTTTACATAGAGATAATGAATTTCTTCATTGATGTTTTTATCAATTTTTTTATCTGATTGTGCTATTACGGTTAAAGAATTAATTTTTTCTTCTAAATCTAAAATAGGTTTTTCAAAATCAAGAAAATTTACATTCATATAGTCTAGTCTCAACAATTATTAAATTCTAATTTAACGTGTTTGTCCCCAATAAGATTGCATAAGTTAATTAATAATTGATTATTAAGAGTAATATACCATTGTGTTCCGCAACATAATCTTATTTGTATATTATTTTTTTGATAGAGAAAATATATTGGTAATGTTCCAAATCGATTTTTTTCTAAAAAAAATCGAATATTATTTAATAATTGAATGTTAGTATTTTTTTCTTGTAGTATAATAGATAAACTAGTTGCATGTTTTTTATAAATATCATCGATATCTTGTAATTTTTGCGCAATTATTGCACAATTATTATATATTTTATGTGTTTTAGTGATTCCTTTAACAAGTAGAAAATTGTTTTCTTTTAAACAATGCTGATATTTATCAAGTATTTTTTCAAATATTATTATTTCTGTTTTTTCAGAGTGATCTTCTATTACACCAAATATAATATGTTTTTTTTTATTATTTAATTTTGTTTTAATTGATGTTAATAGCCCAAAAATATATATTTCTTTATTTGGTTGTATATATTTAATATTGGAAATATCAATGATATTTGGTAAAAAAGGTTTTATCATTTTTTTATATTGTACGGTAGGGTGATGGGTTAAATATAATCCAAGCATTTCTTTTTCTTTTTTTAGAAGTATTTGATTGGAATAGATTGATGTCGTTTGAGTGTAATGTTTAATATTTGTTAGATCGATATTTTTTATATTTTTTTCAAATATGTTGGATTGTTTATTTTTTATTTCCCAATTATGCTGATTAGCATATTTTAGTGTATTATGTAGAGAATTTACTAAGGTAGACCGATGTATTTTGAAAGTATCACAAGCTCCAGAAAAAATTAGTTTTTCAAAAATACGATGATTTATTTTTTTATTATTAATACGTTCACATAAATTAGATAATCCTGTAAAATTTCCGTCTTGGTTACGAGATGTTATTATAGTGTCTATAGAAGTATTGCCTAAACCTTTGATAGCTCCGAATCCGTACACAATTTCTTTGTTTTTATTAACATGAAATTGATATTGACTAGTATTGATATTTGGGGGTAAAACGGTCAGTTTCATTTTTTTACATTCACTTATTAAGTGCGCTATTTTATTTAAGTTATCCATATCAGCACTTAATACTGCTGCCATGAATTCGGCGGGATAATGTGTTTTCAGCCATAATGTTTGATATGAAAGTAATGCATATGCAGCAGAATGAGACTTGTTGAAACCGTATCCAGCAAATTTTTCGACCAAATTAAAAATTTTCATTGCTAATGTGCTATTTATACCATTTTTTATAGCCCCAGCTCTGAAAATAGCGCGTTGTTTTTCCATATCTGCAGGTTTTTTTTTACCAATAGCTCGTCTTAGTATATCTGCATGACCAAGTGTGTAATTTGCTAGTACTTGCGCTATCTGCATAACTTGTTCTTGATATAATATAATCCCATAAGTAGATTCTAATACTGGTCGTAGGATTTTGTGTTCCCATTGGTAATCCGGGTAATAAATTTTTTCGTGACCGTGTTTTCTATTGATAAAATTGTCTACCATACCGGATTGTAATGGTCCAGGTCGATATAATGCAATTAATGCTATTAAATCTTCAAAACAATCAGGTTTTAAACGTTTAATAAGTTCTTTTATTCCGCGTGATTCTAATTGAAATACTGCAGTAGTTTCGGCGGATTGTAACATAGAAAAACTTTTTTGATCGTTTAGTGGTATTGTATATATATCAAGAGCAGTTTTTTTTTGATGTATATGTACGTTGTTGTTAATTATTTTTAATGTATTATTAATAATCGTTAAAGTACGTAGCCCGAGAAAATCAAATTTTATTAAACCAATGCGCTCTATGTCATTTTTATCAAATTGAGTCATTGAATGATTACTATCTTTATCATAGTATAAAGGGGAAAAATCAGTGATTTTTGTAGGAGCTATTACTAGTCCTCCAGCATGTTTACTTATATTTCTTACAATACCCTCTAATTGAGAAGCAATATCAATTAAATTTTTTACATCTTCATTATTATTATAAAGTGATATTAGTTGGGGTTCTATAGAAAAAGCTTTTTTTAATGTTATTCCGAATTCTAATGGGATTAATTTAGCAATATTATTGACAAATGCATATGAATGACCTAACACACGTCCTACGTCTCGGATTACCGCTTTGGCAGCCATAGTCCCGAATGTAATGATTTGAGATACAGATTCAGCTCCATAAGTGTTAATAACATGTTCAATCACTAAATCTCGGTGTTCCATGCAAAAATCAATGTCTAGATCAGGCATAGATATACGTTCTGGATTTAGAAAACGTTCAAATAGTAAATCAAATTTTAATGGATCAAGTTCTGTGATTCTTAAAGCATAAGCTACCAATGAACTTGCTCCAGACCCTCTACCTGGACCTACTGGTATAGCGTGATTTTTAGCCCATATTATAAATTCCATAACGATTAAAAAATATCCAGGCAATCCCATATCATTAATTACTTTTAGTTCATGTTTTAATCTTAAATCATAAGGTTTTCTTTTCGCATGACGTTCCGTAGAATTTGGAAACAGGCAAATTAGTCGAGTTTCTAATCCTTTTTTTGCTTGCGCAATGAGTAAATCTGTAGTAGATTGATTATCATTATTAGGAAATTTAGGTAAAAAAGATCCTTTTAATTTTAAAGTAACGTTACATTTATAGGCAATTTCTACACTGTTTTCTAAAGATTCTGGAATATCAGAGAATAATTCACACATTTCTTTCTCGCTCTTCATAAATTGTTGGTTACTGTATTTAGAAGAGTGTTGAGAATTATTTAGAGTTATTCCATTATGAATAGCTACTCGGATCTCATGTGCTAAAAAATCTTCTTTTTCAACAAATCGTATATCATTAGTAGCGACAACTGGTAAATTTTTATTAATTGATAATTCTATTGCTTCTTGTAAATACGTCTCTTCATGTTTTCTATGAGTACGTATTAATTCCAAATAGAATCTATTTGGAAAGTATTTTTTATAAAAATTTACGTATTGTTCTATTTTTAATTTTTCCTTTTTTAATAAAGCTTGCCCAATATCGCCTCTGCATCCACCGGATAATATAATTAGTCCTGCGTTATACGTTGTAAGCCAATTTCGTTGAATTGTAGGCGTAATATTGTTACGTCTATTTTTGTAAGATTTTGAAATAAGTGCAATTAAATGATAAAAACCTTGTTTATTAGTAGTTAAACAGGTTAACTCATTGAGTACAATGTTATTGTAATCATTATCTTTTATTAAAAAATCTGCACCTATGATAGGTTTAATTCCGAATGTGTGTGCAAGATCGTAAAATTTAATGCATCCGAATAAATTATTAAAGTCGGTGAGAGCTAATGCGGGCATGTTTAGAGATGCAACTTTATTTATTAATTTTTTAATTGTAGACACTCCATCGATCAAAGAGTAATCGCTATGTGTATGCAGATGGATAAAACGTGTATTTTTCATTTGTTAATAATTTGAATAGAAATTATGCTTAATTGTCTAAATATAGTATATTTTTATGTTAATTATATATTTCTTATGAAAATTGTTATTCAACAATCATTAGTTCTATTGTAGTATTTATTTTTTTGAATTCAAAATAATTAGAAAATATTTTTTTTGTGAAAAGTCTATATTTTATATATTGTATATATAATATAATTATATTTATATCTTATATAATTTTAATATAGTAAAATTATTTTGTTTTTTTCGTGAATAAGTGTATCTAACCTTAATATAAGTTAGTTATATTCAGTATTAATACAATATCTATTAATTAGAACTAGATTTAGTTTTATAGTTACATTATATATAATTTGTTGCGTACAAAAATCAATTTTATTTATGAAGTGTTTAATTTATCAATTTTTATTGATATTAGGATTTTATCTCTCTAAGAGAGTAAATATTTTTATATTATTTAATTTAATTTTGTATGTTTATCTAATGTGTGAACTAACTATAATGCAAAATTAGTTCTTGGGTTTAATATTATTGTGTAGTTATTACGCATTTTAGATAAATCTTCAGATTTTATTTTGTTTATTACTGAAATTATTTATAGTGATTTAATCAAATTCAATTTTCTTTATTAGATAATAGTTTATATTTTTAATAAAGTATTTTAGACTTATTTAATTAATTCTAAAATAGTTTTAGCAGCTAATTTATTTGCATTACATTTTATATAATAATGTATTTGAGTAAATTTATTTTTTAATATCACTTGTTGTGGTGTATTATTATTATTTAATAAATCTATTAATGTTTCGGTTAATTTTTTTGGCTTACAATCGTGTTGGATAAATTCTTTTACCAATTCACAATTTGCTAATAGATTAGGAAGTGATATCCATGGAACCTTTATTAAGTATTTAATTAACATAAATGTTAATGGATTAATGCGATACGCTACGACCATAGGACATTTAACCAACATACATTCTAGGGTGGCTGTTCCAGATGCTACTAGAGCAACATCAGCTGCCATTATGATTTCCCATGTTTTTTGAGTATATAGTACACGACATTTAATAGAGTTTTCCGAAATATCAATAAATTTTTTAATGGATTTTTGAGTATTTAATGGCACTAAAATTTTTAGATCAGGGTAATGATATTTTAATAATTTGGCGCATGTTAAAAAATCGGGAGTTAACATTTTTATTTCTGTAATTCTACTGCCGGGTAATAATACTAAGCAACGTGCATTTATAGGAATACCAAGTTTTTGACGTGCTGTAATTTTATCAGGGATTAATGGTATATGATCTGCAAGAGAGTGTCCAACAAAATGACATGGTATTTTGTATTGATCATATATTTTTTTTTCAAACGGTAGGAGTACTAGAATTTTATCGATTGCTTTTTTTAACTTAAAAATACGATTTTTCCTCCAAGCCCATATTGATGGGCTAACATAATGGACGGTATGAATTCCATGAGCTTTTAATTTTTTTTCTAAAGTAATATTAAAGTCTGGAGAATCAATGCCGATGAAAATATCAATTTTTAGTTGTATAAATTTTCTAATTATATTTTTTCGGATATATAGTATTTTGGGTATTTTAGTTAAAATTTCAATAATGCCTATTATAGATAGTTCTTCTATATTATACCAAGATTGCATATTCTCAGATTGCATTTTAGCGCCGCCTATTCCAAAGAAATATACGTTTTTTAGGTGTTTTTTTAATTCTTTAATTAATCCTGCTCCTAAAAAATCTCCGGACATTTCACCCGCTACCATTCCTATCATGATTGGTCGATGTTTACTATGAACAATCATTTAACGAATAATTCCTCTTTGAGATCTTTTGAGAAACTCTATAAATTCATTAATGATAGGGTGTTCCACAGCGAGCCTTTTTAAAGCTATTTTTGCTCCTTCAATCGTTTTATTACTACGATATAAAATTTTATAAGCATCTCGAATAGCGTGTATAGTAGCTCTATTAAAACCTCTTCTTTTTAATCCTTCAATATTTAATCCAAAAGGAGTAGCGTGATTGCCTTGTGCTATTATAAATGGAGGAATATCTTGTGTCACTCCAGAGCATCCGCCGATCATAACATGCGCTCCTATGAGGCAAAATTGATGAATTGCAGTCATTCCCCCGATAATAGTGTGACTGTCTATTCGTACGTGCCCTCCTAAGGTAACATTATTAGCTAATACACAATGATCCCCTATTACACAATCATGCGCGATATGTACGTTTATCATAAATAAATTATTGTTACCTATTTTAGTAACTTGTTTTCCCTGTATTGTGCCGCGATGGATAGTAACGTTTTCTCTAATTTGATTATAGTGACCAATTTCTATACGGGTTGGTTCTTTAGCGTACTTTAAATCTTGATTTATTTCTCCAAGTGAGGCGAACTGATAAATTTTGTTGTCTTCTCCTATATAAGTAATTCCATTAATTACAATATGGGATTTTAGTAAAGTGCGCGCTCCTATTTCGACTTGTGCGCCGATAAAACAAAATGGTCCAATATGTACATTATCATGGATAATGGCGCCGTTTTCTATTATGGAACTAGGGTGTATTATAGTAGAGGAATTATTAACCATTTATTTAGATTTCCTTTCTGCGAGCACACATCATTGATGCTTCACAGGCCATTTTTTTATTTACTGTAGCAATACCTTTAAAACGTGCGACTCCGCGTCTTTCCTTGATAAATTCAACATCAAGGATCATTTGATCTCCTGGTTGCACTGGACGTTTAAATCGTGCTGCGTCTATAGCTGCAAAATAATATAATTCTCCTGGAGCTAATTTCCCTGTACTTTTAAAAGCTAAGATACCGGTAGCCTGAGCCATAGCTTCTAAGATTAACACTCCTGGAAAGATAGGTTTCCCCGGAAAATGACCTTGAAAAAATGGTTCATTAAAAGATACGTTTTTTATTGCTCTTAAAAATTTTCCTTTTTCAAATTTTAATACACGATCAATTAATAAAAATGGGAATCTATGTGGTAACAGTTCTAAAACTTCTTCAATATGTAAAATACAATCATTGGTAATCAAAATGTATTCCTGTGTAAGATAAAAGTTGTATTTACAACATGAATCCTGTTTTATCCTAACAGGATGAATAAAAAATTATTTTTATTGCTTTGTAATAGAAAAAATAGTTTTTTAATGTGTTGTTCTATAGTTTTTATACGTTTATTTATTTTATGTATACGTATAATTAAAGCAGCAGTCTTCCACCATGTCGTGTTAGGTTGCACAGGAATACCTGATGAATATATACCTGGTTTTGTTATAGATCTCATTACCATGCTCATTCCGGTAATTGTAACGTTATCACAGATATTTATATGTCCATTTATTACGCTAGCTCCACCTATCATACAATTTTTTCCGATAGTTAAACTACCGCCCATAATGACTCCACCTGCTATTGCTGTATGTTCGCCAATTTTAACATTATGTGCTATTTGGCATTGATTATCAATAATTACTCCATTTTCAATGTTAGTATTATCTAGTGTGCCGCGATCAATAGTAGTACATGCACCTATTTCTACGTTGTTTCCAATTTTTACTTTTCCTAAATGTGGAACTTTTATCCATGTTCCATGATTTTTTATATATCCGAAACCATCAGATCCAATAATTGTTCCAGATTGTATACGACAGAATTTACCAATTTCTACTGCGTGATGTATGCTAACATTAGCCCATATATGTGTTCCAGCGCTTATTTTTGTATGTCTTCCGATGAAGCTATTAGGACCAATAATTACATCATCTTCTATGATAACTCCGGATTCTATAGTTACATAGGCGCCGATTCCTACTCGTTTTCCTAATATCGCATCTGACGCAATACTTGCTTCAGATGCGATATGATTGTTAAATATAGGATTAGATTCTATTAGTTGAGCTGTTTTTATATAAGCAAGATAAGGATTTTTTACTACTAATGCTGAAATTTTACAGAAAATTAAATTATTTTTAGATAATATTATTGCTGATGCACGACAGGAATCTAGTTGATTTAAAAGGCGTTGATCTTTTAAAAACGTTATATGCCCTGCTTGCGCATTATTTATGGAGGCAATACCAGTAATAATAATATCTTTATCCCCATATAATTGAGCATTTAGTTTTTGTGCTAAATCATCTAGTCGTATCATGATAATTTATCCAATTTTTTTCATTACAGAATTTGTGATATCTGCTATATAACTATTGTTATATACGACTGCGTTAGAATCGATAACTATATCGTAATTTTCTTGTTTAGCAATATTTGTTACTAAATTATGGATAGTGTTAAGTATTTTATCTCTTTCTTCTGTTTGACGTGAGTGATTATCTTTCTGGAATTCTTTAGCTTTATTAGTAAAAATTTCACGTTGACTTATAAGAGATTTTTCTAGTTTATTGCGTTCTTCTGTTTTCATAGTGTTTCCATCACGTTGCAATGTTTGCATTTGTAGTTGTAATTCATTTTCCATATTTTCTAGATCGTTAGCGCGCTCTTTAAATTCGTGCTCGAGTTGTTTAATAACTTTAGCGCGTTGTGAAGAGTTTTGAAAAACACTAGAGACATTTACTATTGCAATTTTATTTGCAGCATTAGCAGGCAACACTTGTGTGATCCAAACAATAGCGCTTAACATATATATCCACTTATTCACTGTAGACTCCTTAACTTTTAATGATATTAAACTGATTATTTAATTATATATTATATATATATAGCATATATATTTACCATATTTTTCCAATACTAAATTGAAAAGGTTCTTCTATATCTCCCGAGTGTTTTTTTATTAATTTTGAATAAGAAAAAATTACAGGTCCAATAGGAGATATCCATTTTAATGATATTCCTCCAGATATACGAATATTTTTTGCGTTGCTATAATCTTCAATGCCTGCAGATTTTGTAGCTTCTGTATTTTTCCAGAGAGTATCCCATACTGTACCTGCATCTAAAAATAATGAAATTCGTGCTAGATCGGAGTATTGTTTGTTTAAAAATTTTAATGGAACTATCAGTTCAGTTTGTATAAGGGCTATCGCATTACCTCCTATCGTATCTTGAGAATTTTTTATTGAGCATTGATTATAATCATCATTTGAGTTATTACAGCGATAATATGCGGCTTTTGGTCCAATACTGTTTAGTTTAAATCCTCTAATTGTTTCAATACCACCAGCATAGAAGTTATCGTAGAAAGGGCTTTCTTTTTTATTTATACTACCAGCATATCCGGCGTATATAGATTTTTTAAGTATCCAATTTTGATGTTGGTCTAAAGGTATATAGTTATGGTTGTTAATTATAATCTTATAATATTTATTGTCTGATTTGGGTAATGTTAAGATATTCGATATAGTAATTTCTGATCCGGAGGTAGGAAAATATGCATGATTTAAGTTATCATACGTCCATCCTGATAGCAGCAGAATATCATTTGCAAGGAAATTAATGGTTTTTTCGGGGTATATATCATTATAATTTGATGAGGTTTTAAAATGAATACCTGTAGATTTTAGGTAACGCCATACTACTATTTGTGGGGATATTTTATTTAGATAATTATATATATAATTTAGTCCTATATTAAATTTATTATATTCAGTGATTGGATATGCATAGTTGATATTAATACCATAATTTTTTAAATTATAATCTGACCAATTTGTATTGTTTCGGTTTAAATCATAGTAAAATATTTTTCCTCCTATATTAATATTGTTAATGCCATAATATGGCTTTAAAGCAGATATTTCTGCGTAAGTTTGATAATAATTCTTAGTCCCATTAATAGATATGGTATTGCCTGATCCTAATATATTATTTTGGTACATTCCAAATTGGGCATTTAATCCGCTTTCTGTTCCAATTCCAAGGCTTAAATTTATATTTCCAGTATTATGTTCATCAATTTCATAAACGATATCAATTTGGTTTAGTGTGTTTGGTACCGGGGTAATATATGCATTTACAGTTTTGAGATAACGTAATTTTTTCAGTCTATTTTGATCTTGAATAGTGTGTATGTAATTTAGTAGTGTTTGTTCATTTTGATGTATTTCTCTGCGGATAACTTCATCTTTAGTGAAGTAGTTTCCCGCAAGTTTAATTTCTCGTACATAAAAAGGATAACCTGTATCAACATATATATATAATTTTACTGTTTTATTTTTGCTAATATCAGATTTTATTGAAACATTTGGTTTAACGTAACCATGCGTGTTTAGTATATGTCGTATATTGTATTCTATTTCTTTAATTTTATTATTACTATAAAGTTCGTTTGGTGCAATGTTTATATGTTGTTTAATGTTTGGAAATAAATTTGTTATATTACCCTTGAGTACTATAGAATCAAGGGTATGTGTTGTGCCTTCAGTAATATATATCGAAAGACAAACATTTTTTTTATCCGGTGTTAAATCAATTTGTATTTCATCTATATGGAATTTAGCATAACCTCGATTTAAATAAAAATTACGTAGCTCATCTAAATCTTGAAAAAATTTCTGTTTTTTATATTGTTTTTTATATGGAAAATGCCACCATTTTGTCTGTTTATATAATGTAAATTGTGATAATAATTGTTTTTTATTGAATACATGATTTCCAAAAATATTGATTTGTTTTACTGTAGCGGTTTTACCTTCAGTTAATATGATATACAAATCAACACGATTATTGGAGATAGGTTTATTTTCTATTTTAATTACTGATAAAAATTTTCCAAAGTGGTGATAAAATTTTTCTAATTCTTGTTTTACTTCAAAAATGGAATGTTCATTAAATGGTTCTCCTATTTTTATTTTTTTTGAATTCAGTATGTTTTTTATTACATCATTTTTAATTAATTTATTCCCATTGATATTAATATTATTAATTATAGGTCGTTCTTTTACTTGGATTAAAAGAACGCCATCATCTTCTATTTCTTTAGAAATAGTAATTTCTTCAAAATATCCTGTAGCAAATAATGTCTTGATACTATCCGAAATATTTTCTTCATTAATGTGAAGTCCTATTTTTATGGGTAAATTACATAATATTGTATCTGGAGAAATTCTCTTTAATCCATTAAAAAGAATTTTTTTTACAATAATATCAGCGCTGTATCCTGCGTTACTAATGATTAATAAGAATGCTATAAGTATCTTTTTCATCGCATTATTATTTTTATTTAGTTAAAATGTATTGATTAGCATTGCCATAATTTATTTATGTCATTAAACAATGCTATACTTATTACGGACATTAGTATTATATATCCTATAATATGGATAAAATGCTTTATTTTTTTAGGTATTAGTTTTCCGATAATTTTTTCTATTATGAGAAAAAACAGGTGTCCTCCATCTAATGATGGAAATGGCAGTAGATTTATAATGCCTAAATTAATACTAATTACAGATAGAAACATTAAGTAATAGATAAATCCATATTTTGCTGTTTCTCCGGCTTTTTGTGCTATTGAAATTGGTCCTCCTATAAGCTGTATGATATTAATATTTCCGAGAATTGCTTGAAATAGTGTATTGATTGTAAAATATATTAATTTCCAAACTTTTTTACAAGAATGTAATATTGCATCAAAATATCCATATTTATTTTTTAATAAAAAATTTTTTGTTGGTTTAGAAATAACTTTTGGTATAAATCCAATGATTTCTTCTATTGTATTTGGGTGAATGCAATGTATTTTATTAGATTGTAGATTTAAATTTAGATTTATTGTTTTATTTTCACGTGCAATAGTAATGTTTAAGTTGTTTGTAAGGTTATTTTTTATTATTTTAATAACTGATTCCCAATTAGTTATTGTTTGTTCATTAATTTTAATAATTTTATCTCCTATTTTTAGGCCTGATTGTTGAGCAGCAGAGTTTGGGCGGATTTTAAATATAGTTGGTATTATATATGTATCAATAGGTACAATACCTAAAGAAATTACGGGGTCGTTAATATAATTAATAGATTTATTAAACCAGTTATCAGGTATATTTAAAGTATAAGTTTTTATATTTGTATTATTTTGACATATTTCTATTGTGGAAATAACAATATTTTTTTTTCCAATATTATTTAGTATCTCTAATCGTATTGCATCCCAATTATGTGTATGAACATTATTAATAGATTGGATTTCTAAATTAGATAATAAGCCAGATTGATCTGCGATAGAATCAGGGATAATAGATTGTATAATTGGTTTGTGTGTTGGTGTTCCTATAATAAAAATTATTATATATAATATAATTGATAATAGGAAATTCATAATAGGTCCAGCAACTATAATAATAATTTTTTCCCAAGTTTTTTTTGAATTAAATGTATTATTATATTTTTGAGTATATTGTTTATTAATTGATTTTGGCGCGTCAAATAATTTTATATATCCGCCAAAAAGAATAGCAGAAATTGCGTATTCTGTATCTTTTTTTTGGTCTTTCCAACTCCATAACACTGGACCAAATCCTATAGAAAATTTTTCTATTTTTACGTTCAAGAAACGTGCTGCTAAAAAATGTCCATATTCATGAATAGTGATTAATATGCTTAGTGTTAAAATAAATGTGATTAAATTCCAAAAAAAATGTGATAACATAATTTTTATAAGTTCTCTATTCTTAATAATGTTAAGACAAATCTAATAATATTAGATAGGTGAATATGGGTATTGCAGCGGTTACACTATCGGTACGATCTAGTAGTCCTCCATGTCCAGGGATTATATTACCGCTATCTTTGATTCCTGATGTTCGTTTAAACATGCTTTCGTTTAAATCTCCTATTACGGAAGTAATGATGGAAATTATAGAATAAATAAATATGATGTGAGGAGACATCATAAAAACAGTATTATGTGTTATAATATATTTAATTAATAACCATGAAGTTCCTATAGATATAAGGATTCCACCAATACATCCTTCCCAAGTTTTTTCAGGAGATATGGAAGGTAATAGTTTATGTTGCCCTAAAGTACGACCTATAATATAGGCGCTAGAGTCGTTAACCCATACTAATATTAGTATGTATAGTAACCACCATGTGTTAATGAAATTTTTGTTAATATAATGAAGTTGATGTAATGTTAATATTCCCAAAAAGAATGGTAAAATTATTAATATTCCAAAACAGTAACGTAAAAAAATAGATTTTTTCCAAAAAAAAGTAGAGTATGGATAATATATTATTAATATAAATGATAATATCCACCAGATTATAGTTATATTTCCGATAAAATACCAAATAATTTTCCAATGTTTTATAGAAAAAATATTTTGTGTCACTACTATTGTAATGATGAGACTTAACAAAAAAAATATGGTACTGATCCATATTATTTGATTCATTGAGGAAAAACGCATTATTTTGCCCCATTCCCATGCGTTTATTAAACAAACAGCAGCTGCACAAATCGAAAATTGTGTTGTAGATAATGTTATTAATGTTAATATAATAACAGGTATTAATATACATGTACTAATAATTCGGTGTTTTAACACATATTTATATTCTTATATTTTATAAGATGTAGATTATGCAGATGCATTACTGCCAAATCGACGCTCTCGTTTAGTAAAAGTATTGAGTGCATTTTTAAAGATCATATCGTTGAAATCTGGCCATAGCACATCTGTAAAGAATAATTCAGCATATGCTATTTGCCAGAGTAAAAAGTTACTAATTCTATACTCACCTCCTGTACGAATTACTAAATCTACTGGCGCTAATTCATTCATACAAACACATTTACATAAAGTATCCTCATTAATTTGATTAGGATTCAACATTCCTTTTTGTACTTGTGTAGCAAGTTGTTTAACACCTTGGATAATATCCCAACGTCCTCCATAATTTGCTGCAATATTAAGTGTAAGTCCATTATTTTTAGCAGTTAATTGTTCAGAATTTTTAATATTTTTTTGAAGTTCAACAGTAAATTTGTTTATATCTCCAATAATGCGTAATTTGATATTATTTTTATGGAGTGTGTGTATTTCTTTGTTTAGAGCATGAGAAAATAATTGCATTAGAGATTTTATTTCCCCGCTGGGTCGTTTCCAGTTTTCACTACTAAATGCATATAATGTTAATGCATCAAGTTTATAATTTATAGCAAAATTTACAGCTCTGCGAGCTGCATCTAGCCCAGCTTTGTGTCCAACAATACGTAATTTCCCTCGAGTGTTTGCCCAACGTCTGTTTCCATCCATTATTATGGCAACGTGTCGCGGTAATACATTAGATGAAAAAGTGCTAATGTTTTGTTTATTTTTAGATGATATCACACGTGTTTATTATTTAAATCAAATATCTTAATATATACAAAAATTTTTTTATTAGTTAGTTGACATACATCAATTGTGATTAGTTAGCTATTACTTAATATATATGACATAATAGCTTTTATATATACAGTATATATGAGTATGATAAAAAATGTTTTTGCAAATCATTATTTATTTTTTTACATAACATAATGATGTTGTTTTTGCTCGAGCTTGTTTGTCTATGTAAAGTATCTCTTCTATATTATTAGGGTCATTAAAATGAACGACATCAAGTACATTACTTATAATATCAGGTATTTTATTAAAAGAAATAATTTTATGTAAAAATGCTTCTACGGCTATTTCATTAGCTGCGTTTAAAATTATAGTTGCAGCTTGGCCAGAGTTATTTGCGTCTATTGCTAATTGTAAGCAAGGATAACTATGATAGTCTAATTCTGCAAAATGCAGTGTGTTTAAACAATTAGTATTTATGTAAGACGGCATTTTCAGAGGCATCCTATTAGGATAAGCCATAGCGTATGCAATAGGAATTTTCATATCTGGAATAGCTAAGTGAGCTAACATGTTTCCATCTGTATAATGTACTATAGCATGCACAATAGATTGTGGATGTAGTAAAATTTGTATTTCATTAGATTTGGCGTTAAATAAGTAACGTGCTTCTATGTATTCTAGACCTTTATTCATCATAGTGGCAGAATCTACTGATATTTTATTGCCCATAGACCAATTAGGATGGGTGCAGGCTTGTTCTGGAGTTACTGAAGATAATTGTTCTTGAGGTATTTTTCTAAACACTCCTCCGGAGGCTGTTAGTACAATTTTTGATATACCATATTTAGATAAAGGAAAACGTCCTAGATTTTTTTGACATTTTATTGGTAAGTTCTGAAAAATAGCATTATGTTCGCTATCTATAGGTAATATAGTAGCGTTATGTGTTTCAGCCTCTTGCATAAAAAATTTTCCACAAGTAATTAAAGTTTCTTTATTAGCTAAAAGAATTTTTTTTCCAGCACGAATGGCAGAAAAAGTCGGTTTTAATCCGGCTATTCCAACTATGGCGGACATCACCATCTCTACATCATCTAGCATTGCTAATGCGCATGCGTTAGTTATTCCAGATAATACTTGGATATCATTTTTTCCAGCGGCAATTAAATTTGATTTTAACATCTTAGCAGCGTTTTCGTCTATCATACATGCGTATTTAGGACATATAGTCAAACATTGATTGGTCATTATAGATACATTATTTTTAGCTACTAAGGCGCGTACACAAAATTTGCTAGAATGTTGTTGGACCACAGAAATAGTAGCCTGTCCTACAGAGCCAGTACTGCCTAGTATAGTTATAGATTGCATACTTATAATATAATTTAGAAAAGTGAGTTAAGTGTATAAATTACATTTGTATATTTTTATACAGATGATTATGTATAGTGCATATGCAGCATTCAAAATTTCATTAATTCCATTTCTTTTTTTGATAATATAAAATTGATTTCTTTAATATAAGTATCTGTTAATTTTTGAATTTTATTGTGATAATTATGCATTATATCTTCATTAATTTCTTTGTTTTTTAATAAAAATTTGATTTTATCATTAGCAATACGTCGTATATTTCTTATAGAAATTTTACTTTTTTCTGATTCTGAACGTACCACTTTTGTTAAAGTAATACGACGTTCTTCCGTTAACATTGGCAATACAATTTTAATTATATTACCGCAAGAGATTGGATTTAATTCCAATTCAGAAGTATTAATAGCTTTTTCTACTAATTTAATTATTTTAATATCAAAAACATTAACAGTTAATGTACGGGGGTTTTCTACAGTAATATTAGATACTTGACGTATTGGCACTAATGCACCGTAGTAGTTTATCTGTATGTTATTTAACATGTTTATAGACACTTTACCTATATGAATAGTATTAATGTGTTTTTTAAAGGTGTTAATACATTTTTTTAGTTGTGATTCTAATTCAATTATAATCTTTTCTATCAAGATAGATACCTATTTCATATTTAAGAAAAAGTTAATTTATTAGATTTAATTGTATATAAAGTGTCTAGATATTATTTACTTATTAAAGTACCTTCTTTATATCCCATTATTATTCTTTTTAATGCACCATGTTTATTTATATTGAATACACGTATTGGTAACTCATGATCTCGAGCTAATGTAAATGCTGTTAGATCCATGATTTTTAATTCTTTATTTAAAACATCTTGGTAACTTAGTTGTTCGTATAATATAGCATCAGGATGTTTTATTGGATCAGTAGAAAATACACCGTCTACTTTAGTGGCCTTTAGTACCGCATCTGCTTGCACTTCAATACCTCGTAAACATGCAGCAGAATCGGTAGTAAATAATGGATTTCCAGTGCCAGCCGCAAAAATTACCACCCAATTATTGGATAATAAATTAATAGCTTTTATCCAGTTATAATCTTCGCACATGCCGTTTAGCGAAATGGATGACATAAGGCAAGCATGGACATACATATGGTTTAATGCGCTTCTCATAGCTAATCCATTCATTATTGTTGCCAACATACCCATATGATCCCCAACTACTCGGTTTATACCAGATTTTACTAAACCCGTTCCTCTAAATAAGTTGCCTCCTCCTATTACTATACCTATTTGAATGCCTATTTTAATAAGTTCTTTAACTTCTATAACCATTCGGTTTAATACACTTATGTTTATTCCAAACCCTTCGGACCCTTGCAATGCTTCGCCACTAATTTTAAGTACAACGCGTCGATAAATTGGTTGAGTGTGAGTTACCATTAATCATATTCCTCACAAAATGACTAAATAGAACTAAGTATCGATTGAGTTAAATTATTGGATCAGATACATATAATATCGATGCCTCTTATCTATGCATGCATTAAATATAGTTTTTTAAAATAGTTAAGAACATATCATACCTAAAGTACTTATTTAGCAGAATATATGATAGTATATATTTGTCAATTTTGTATAAATATTAATTTATATAAAATTCGCCAATTTCAAATCGCGCAAAGTTATTAATTTCAATATTATGGTCATTTAATAGATTTTCTATTGTTTTATCAGTATCCATAATAAATTTTTGTTTTTTTAACACTATCTCATTGATGAATTTATTCATTCGTCCTTTGGCTATTTTTTCTAAAATATTATTTGGTTTTCCCGATTTCATGGCAATTTCCATTTGAATATGGTATTCACGTTTTATCACGTCACTTGGAATATCTTCGACATTAATATATTTTGGTTTTTCGGAAGCTATATGCATAGCGATATGCTTTATTATGTCATTACCAATTTTTTTGTTAGTTGCAATTATGACGCCAATTTTTAATCCATGTATATAATATTCTAAATATTGTCCTTGTAAAATAATGAGTCTATTTATATTTATATTTTCTCCTAGTATTGCTATCGTATTGGCTTTTTGTTTTATAAACATAGTATTTATTAAATTGACATCATTAATATTTTCACGTAATGCTGTCATCATAACAGTTTTAGCAAATTCTTGAAAAATATTATTTCTTGATACGAAATCAGTTTCACAATTTATTTCTATCATGACGCCGAGTTGTTTATTAGGTGTTAATTTTATTAGAATTATACCTTTTTTTGTTGTACGATTAGATTTGTCATCAGTAGTTTTTGCGCCAGATTTTCTCATATTTTCTATAGCTAACTCAATATTTCCATTAGCTTGAATTAATGATTGTTTACATTCTAGTATTCCAATATTAGTGCGCCTGCGTAGTTCTTTAATTAAATTATTATTAATATTAGCTATATTCTTTTTCATAGTGATTTTACATAAGAAATATTATACATTAGAGTAATGTTACTATAGTAAGTAGCATAGTTATTATGTGTATGATTAAAATAAATTTTAAGTCTAATTATTTTGAATTGTATTAGATACAATTCCTAGATATAGATTAATTGCACGTATTGCATCATCATTTCCTGGAATAATAAAATCAATTCCATCTGGATTAGAATTAGTGTCTACTATTGCAAAGACTGAAATACCTAAACTGCGCGCTTCTTTTATGGCGATCTGTTCATGTGTTGCTCCAATAGCAAAAATTGCTTCTGGTAGCCCCCCCATATTTTTGATACCTCCTAAACTATTTTCTAAACTAATAAGTTCTCGATTTAATATTAATGCTTCTTTTTTTGTTACCTTTTTAAAGGTACCGTCTTTTGACTGATGTTCTAAATCTTTTAAACGTTTTATAGATTGACGCACTGTTTTCCAATTCGTCAACATTCCACCTAACCACCGGTGATTGACAAAAAATTGATTACACGATAATGCTGTTTTTTTTATTGCTTCTCGAGCTGCGCGTTTAGTGCCTACAAATAAAATTTTACCTTTTAATGAAGTAATATTTTTTAATTCAAATAGTGCTTGTTTAAACATTAACATAGTTATTTCTAGATTAATAATATGTATTTTATTACGTATCCCAAAAATAAAAGGCTTCATTTTAGGATTCCAATAACGTGTTTGATGTCCAAAATGTACTCCTGCTTTTAGCATATCTCGTATAGAAAGTTGTTCCATTTTATATATCTCCTAATGAAATTAAGTGTTGGATATATTATGTGGCAATATTGTAGAATTTTAAATATTCTAAATATGGATAAATTATATTGTATATGTTATACTAATTTCAGTGTATTATGATTGATTCAGAATAGTAATCTATAGATAAGGTTAATGAAATTATTTTTCATATACTAATATGTGTTAATTTATTTAAATATTTAGGGAATTAAGTATGCTATTGTAGCATTTAATTACTGAAATGTTTCAAATGTATTTGTTTTGGATTTTTAAATTATGAATATTATTATCAAATCGTCTATAGATATAGAAAAGATGCGTCTTTCGGGAAGATTAGCAGCGGAAGTATTAGAAATGATTGCGCGTCATATCAAACCTGGGGTTAGCACCGAGGAATTAAATACTATTTGTCATAATTATATTACACAAGTACAAGATGCTATTCCCGCCCCGCTTGGGTATAAAGGGTTTCCTAAATCTATTTGTACATCAGTTAATGATGTAGTTTGTCATGGTATACCAAATAACGCGCTTAAATTGCGATCAGGAGATATTATTAATATTGATGTTACAGTGATTAAAAATGGATTATACGCGGATACCTCTAAAATGTTTTTTGTAGGTAAACCTACAGTTTTAGGACAACGTTTATGTCAGGTAACTCAAAAGAGCCTTTATTTAGCGATTCGTATGATTAAACCGGGTTTACGTCTTCGTGATATAGGTAGATCTATTCAAAAATTTGTTGAACACGCAAATTTTTCGGTGGTTAGGGAATATTGCGGTCATGGTACTGGAAAATTTTTTCATGAGCCACCTCATGTATTGCATTATGATGCGGATGATGATAATTGTGTGTTACAATCTGGTATGACTTTAACGATAGAGCCAATGGTTAATACAGGTAGTCGACATGTTTTTACTGACCAAAATGATGGCTGGACTGTAAAAACACGAGATCATAGCTTATCTGCGCAATATGAACATACTATTGCTGTGACTAATAGCGGATGTGAAGTGTTAACTTTACGGGATGAAGAGTGTTTTCCAGAGGTTATTACCCATGCCAATTTATGAGATTTGTCTGAAATATTTAGAGATTTTTAAAAATTAAATTTTATTATTATATTTATTAATGTTTAATGTCGGAATGTTGTAATATTAAAATATAATGAATAATTTATTCATTATATTTTAATATTTACAGTATTTAAATTTAATGATTAGTTTACTAAAAACGTTGTGTCAGTATAGTGTATAAATAGTAATGAAATTTAGGGGTTACATGTATATTAGTACAATTTTATTGTGGATTTTTTATGTGTATTTATTAATATGAAATTCTGTATTATATATAATATTTATGAAATGATTTATGGTTAATTTGTTATTTTGAGGTAATTATATTGTATAGGTTAATAAGATATGCAAATATTAAAAAATATAATAGAAATAGCTTTTGAAAAAAAAGATTTTTTTTTACAACATGATAAGAGTAAAAATCGTGATTCTGTTGTTGATGCGATTTTAGAAGTCTTAAGATTATTAGATAGTGGAATGTTACGCGTCTCAGAAAATATTAATGGTGTTTGGGTAACACATCAATGGTTAAAAAAAGCAATCATATTATCTTTTTCTGTTTTAGAAAACAAATTGACTAATTGGGGTGATAATTATTTTTTTGATAAATTTTCTTTAAAATTTTCTAGATGGAATCCCCAGAATTTTATTAATAAAAATTTACGAGTAGTTCCACCAGCTACTGTTCGGTATGGAGCTTATATTGCTAATGATACAGTAATTATGCCATCTTATATTAATATTGGTGCGTATATTGATGTAGGCTCAATGATTGATACTTGGGCTACAGTTGGGTCTTGTGCTCAAATTGGGAAATATGTGCATTTATCGGGAGGCGTTGGGATTGGAGGTGTTTTAGAACCGTTACAAGTTAATCCGACTATTATTGAAGATTATTGTTTTATTGGCGCTCGTTCTGAAATTGCAGAAGGAGTAATTGTTGAAAAAGGCGCCGTAATTTCTATGGGAGTATTTATTGGACAAAGTACTAAAATATATGATCGTGATAGCGGTTGTGTATTTTATGGTCGTGTCCCGGCGGGTTCAGTAGTGATCCCTGGAAGTTTTCCAGATAAGAATGGAAAAGTTAATACTTATTGTGCGGTGATAGTAAAAAGAGTAGATTCTAAAACTAAAAATAAAATTCAGATAAATAAATTATTGCGTGATTGTGTAGATAGTGATTGATTAATGATTTTTTTAAACAGTAATGTTTGTCGATTTTTAATATTGTTGTATTATATTTTTAATAGGATACATTTACATTATGTCAATAATGTACTATTTAGTTTTAATTCAGTATAATAACAATTGATAATATGACTTCAACATTTGATTATATCATTATTTTTAATATAAAAATTACTAAGTTTTATGTATGTTACAGTTAATAATTAAAAATTAAGTGTGTTTCTAATTTAGATGTATGCATAGTTATATATGTACAGGTTGCATGTATTAGAATTACCGTTATATGGTACTCGTTTAATAGAAGCTTCTGCAGGTACTGGTAAGACGTATGCTTTAATAATAATTTATATTAGATTATTATTATGTTTGGGTAGCAGATTTGATTTTTTTCGGCCTTTAACGGTACAGGAAATACTTGTAGTGACTTTCACGAAATCTTCGGCGCGAGAGCTTCGGTATCGTATAAGAGAAAGTATTCACCAGTTTCGATTAGATTGTATATCTGGGTTTAGTACGAATTATATATTTTCTAGTTTATTAAAGCAAATCAAGAACATATCTGCCGCAATTTGTATATTATCTGCAGCAGAGCAAGAAATAGATCAAGCATCTATATTTACTATACATAGTTTTTGTCAAAATATCTTGAATAGTCATGCAATAGAATTAAATATGTTATTTCATACAACTATTGTTGATGATGAAAAAATATTTTATCAACAAATGTGTGAAGATTTTTGGAGAAGAAATTTTTATGGGCTTCCGTGTAATATAGTGAGTTTAGTTCAAGAATATTGGAAAGATTCATATAGTTTATTAAATGATATTTTGCCTTTTATATATGGATCATATCCAATATTTTGTGGGTATGACACGCATACGAAAAGAATAGGAATTTCTTCTTTTTATGAAGAAATAATTTTGTATATCAAACAACTTAAGAATGCATGGAATATAAATAGATATGAGATAATGATTGCGATTAATTCTTATAAGATTAATCGCAAGATATATAATAAAAAAAATTTATCATGTTGGATCGATAGAATTAATCGATGGGTTAGTTGTCCGACGGTTGATCATATTGTACCCAAAGATTTGTACAGATTTAGCACGAGAGCACTGAAAATATGTAATAATTATAAAAAGAATGCTTTATATTTTTTATTTGATTCAATAACAATTTTATATAAAAAATTAGCATCTTTTAAAGCATTAGTGTTTGATATTGCGATTTATGAAATCCGTAATGATTTAAATAGAACGCGGTACTTAAGATCTTCTATTACTTTTAATGATATTATTAATGTGTTAGAGTGTAATTTATCTGATAATAGCGTTAAAAATAATTTAGCAGATATAATACGTGGATATTATCCGGTAGCTATTATTGATGAATTTCAAGATACTGATGAGAAACAGTTTAATATTTTTCGTGTATTATATGATAATCGTATAAATAATGGTTTAATTTTAATAGGAGATCCAAAACAAGCAATTTATGCTTTTCGTGGTGCTGATGTGTTTGCATATATGAAAGCGCGTCAAGTTATTAAAGATAAATACTATTTTAATATTAATTGGCGTTCATCATCAGGTATGGTCAATGCCGTTAATAGTTTATTCCAATCTATATCTAATCCCTTTATTTTTGCAGATATGCCATTTATTCCTTCTAAATCTGCTGATAATGACAATGCATATCGGTTTATTATAAATAATAAATTACAAAAACCAATGTGTTTTTGGTTACACCCTTCTGAAACGATTACTATTGAGTCCTATCAGCATGCAATGGCAGAAGAATGCGCTATTGTTTTGTATGATTTGTTATGTGAAATTAATAATGGTAACGCTTGGTTAAAAAATAAATCGCATAAGAGATTATTACAGCCATCGGATATAACTATATTAGTACGTACTCATAAAGAAGCATTGCTGATGCGTACTGCTTTACTACAAGCAAATATATCGGCAGTATTTTTATCAAATTCTAAAAGTATTTTTGAAACAATAGAGTCTTATGAATTACTATTATTATTACAAGCAGTTTTATATTTAGATCGTTTTAGGATCTGTACTGCTTTAGCAACTATTTTTTTTAATTTTAGCGCGTTTGAGATTGATAGCGTCAATAATGATGAATCTAAATGGGAATCTATATTAGAGAATTTTTCTGAATATAATTCAGTGTGGAAAAAACATGGAATTTTACTAATGATAAAAAAAATAATTTTTTATTATAAGGTACCAGAAAAATTATTATCTATAATTGGCGGGGAATCTAGTTTAATAAATATTTTACATTTAGGTGAATTATTACAAGATGCATCGAGTTCATTGCAAGATGAATATATGCTTGTAGAATGGTTAGTATCTAATATGTCGCGACATACAAGTAATGAAATACAGGATTATAAATTACGATCAGGTAGTAATCGATCATTAATTAAAATTAGCACGATACACAAGTCTAAAGGTTTAGAGTTTCCTTTAGTATTTCTACCGTTTATTGCGGATTTTAATTATAAAAAAAATATTTTTTTTCATGATAGAAATTCATATAAATCTTGTTTAGATTTTAATGAGTTAGAATCAAATTTAGTATTTTCAGATGAAGAACGTTTATTAGAAGATTTAAGATTACTATATGTAGCTTTAACTCGTAGTATTTATCATTGTTCAATAGGTATTGGAGCAATAACGCATAGATATAAAAAAAAATCTAATATTAATGAGTTACATAGAAGTGCGGTGGGTTATTTAATACAGAAAAATAGTTATGGAGATTTTAAAAAGATAAAACAAAATTTAATAGAACTATGTATTAATTCAGCAGAGAATATTTCTTTTCGTATTATTTCAAAAATGAAAAGATCTTTTTCTGCTTTATCTTTAACCACATCTGGTCAAGTTTTATCGGCAAAAACACGAAAAATATTGAAAAATATTATTTCATGGAATATGACCAGTTTTAGTGAGTTAAAAAAGAGTAATAACGGTATATTATGTTGTACAACACAAATGTTGCGTGATATTAATGATAATTTTTCTCATGAACAACATAATTCTTTATCATTAACTCCTCACCTTTTCCCTAAAGGAAGAATTTTTGGAAGTTTTTTGCATAATATTTTAGAAGTGTTAGACATTAGAGATGCTATTGATATAAAAAGATTATATATTTATATGGATAAATATAAGATTGATACTATGTGGGGTGCGCTTATTAGAGCATGGATATATAAAATAGTAAATACTTCTCTGAATTATGAAAATTTAACTCTTGCAAAAATATGTCCTAATGATAAAAGGACTGAATTACAATTTTATTTACCTATTAATAAAAACTTAAATTTAAAAAAATTAGATGCTTTGTGTAAGAAATATGATGTTTTATCATATATGGCGCCTTCTTTAAATTTTTTAGAAGTTAGAGGGATGCTAAATGGATTTATTGATTTAGTTTTTCGTTGGAATCAACAGTATTATTTAGTAGATTATAAAACAAATTGGTTAGGTCCAGATAATAATTTTTATATTAATTATAATATGGAACAAGAAATTATTAAGTATCGTTATGAATTACAATATCAACTTTATACTTTAGCATTACATAGATTTTTGAGAAGTAGATTAGAATCATATAAATATGAAAAAGATTTTGGCGGAGTATATATTTTATTTATACGTGGAATGAATGGAAAAAAATGCAGCAATGGAGTATATTTTTCGTATCCAAAATTCCAATTTATTGAAAAATTAGATAATTTATTTTAGGTAAATAAATAATAATATAAGTTATAAAAATTTATTTTTTAAATTTTTATATGTAAAATAAAAAAATATTTTATATATCAGGGATGATTGTATGGTTACGTATTTATTATTAATCAATTTATTAATAAAATATTTATAAATATATGTATACAACGTTATTATAAAATAATTATGTTGCACATAATATTGATGCATTATGAAATTCAAATTTCAGTAAAAAATTTTTTATTTAAATTTTTATAGACAACTAAAGTTTTGTATATTTGAATTTGATATTAGAATTTTATTTTTTATGGAATATATTATTGAAAAATTTTTAAAACTAGGAATATGTAATTTTTTAGATATACAATTTGCGAGATTATTAACTTTGTCGAGCCGCAATAATTTACATCATAATGTGAAAGATGTATTAGCGTTAGCTAGCGTTAGCTTAAGTGCATTTGTTAGATCTGGTCATGTTTGCCTTCCTATATCATTATTAGTTTCCGGTGAATTATTTACGGAAATGCATTCTGAATTATTACACGAAATACATAAAAAATTAGGGATACTATCAATAGATGATTGGTTAGATTTGTTATATAAATCTCCTGCCGTTAGCAATGGAGCATTAGTAACTCCTTTGGTACTAGAGAATGGTCGTTTATATTTGTATAATATGTGGCAGGACGAATGTATAGTAGCTCGTTTTTTTAGTCAAGAATGCTGTTCTGAAACTTTTCATGTAAAAAGAGTGTTTAATATTTTGAATCAATTATTTCCCGATAATTACACTGAGATCAGTTGGCATAAAATAGCAGCAGCCATTGGAATAATACGTAATAGAGTATTAATCTCTGGAGGGCCTGGTACCGGGAAAACTTCGATGATCGCTAAAATGATCGCAGCTATACTATTATATAGTAGTAATAACGCTATGAATATTAAGATAACTGCTCCAACTGGAAAAGCAGCAGCTTTATTAACTGCGTCGTTTAATAGCATGATAGGTGGTATTTCACAATTAGATACATGTTATTTTTCCAATATACCAGAAAAAGCAATGACGTTACATAGTTTTCTTAAAAATTGGTTACATAAAGGGAATAATTTTTACTATAGTAATTTAAGTTATAAATCTTTAGATTTATTAGTAATTGATGAAGCTTCTATGATTAGTTTATCTATTTTAGCTCAAGTAGCATTAGCACTTAAACCTGAAACGAAAGTGATTTTTTTTGGTGATCAACATCAATTATCTTCAGTAGAACCTGGTTTTATATTTCAGGATTTATGTAAATTTAAAAAATTTCATTATTCCAATCGACTCAGTCAAGAAGTTAAGCAATGCACTGGTCATGATATAGTTTGTTCTAATACTGATGAGTTTATTGGATGTAATACATATACTAATTTCAGTAATTATAATGGGATTATAGATGGAATATGTACATTAAATAAAAATTATAGGTTTAGCGAAAATTCTGGAATTGGGCAGTTAGCTTATTTTATAAAATTAGGTGATTATAATCATATATTATCTGCATTAACTTCTAATACATATACAGATATATATTATAATGATATGTCATGTTTAGATAAAAATTATGTAAAAATGATTATTAATTGTGCTATGAAATATTCAGCATATTTAAAAATTTTGCAAAGTTCTGTAATGACTACTGAAAGTATTTTGGAGCATTTTAATAGATATAGAGTCTTATGTGTATTACGTGATGGACCGTTTGGAATAGAAAAAATAAATTCTTATATTGAACAATTATTACATGAAGAGGGTTTAATTCAATTACATAATTCTGGAAACTATATAGGTCGCCCTATTCTTATATTAAAGAATAGTCCATCGTTAGGATTATATAACGGAGATACTGGCATATTATTGTCAAATAATGAAAATAAATTATCTGCATATTTTTTATTACCTACGAATATTATGAAAATTGTCCCGATATATCAGTTACCAGCATATGAAACTTGTTTTGCAATGACTGTTCATAAATCTCAGGGTTCTGAATTTAAGTGTATTACGATAATATTACCGAATCAATATACACCGATATTGACTCGTGAATTATTATATACTGCTGTTACTAGAGCACGTCAGAGTATTTTTTTATATGGCACAGATCAAATAATCATGCGTAGTGTACGTACTATTACACATCGTTATAGTGGTTTATATTCTAGACTCAAGAAAAATCTTGTAACACAATAACATTATATACTTTCTATTATCAATTAGAAAATATTTTATTATTTTGGTGTGTATTAAAGTATTTTATATTTTAAAATATTGAATAAATAATGTTGTGTTGTATTAGTAATTTGTGTAATATCCATTGTATTTAGATCAAATGGAATAAGTTTACGAAGGTAGGGGTCATTACTTTCTTTAAATGGAGAAAATTGGTTTGTGCCGTGTTGCCAAGTATAAATTAATTTTTTACGTGCTTCTTGTTGTACAAGTGGATCAGATGAAATAGATTTTGTTACTTTATTAAAGATGTGATTTATCCAAGATCCTCCAGATTGGTACAGTAATAATATGGGCGTGTTAATTCCATTAGAATAACCTAATATTAAAGTTGATAATATTTTTTTTGCTTGTGTTTTTGAAAAATTCGGAAAATGCCATGTATCATTAATACCAATTAACCTACTATCACCTTTTCCGCCTATAGCACAATAGGTGATGTGTTCTAACCATAGTAAGAATACATCGCGCATAGAAATATTTTTTGGTGTCCAACGTATTAATCCGTTTTCTTGTACTCTAGTTAATTGTCCAGTTAGTTTTATTTCATTTAGTTTTATAGAGATATTTAAATTATTTTGTTTATTAACATAATATTTATGTATTTGATGTGCTAATTTTAGCATTTTTGCATATTGTTTTTCCCAAAAGAGTTTACCAAAAGCACCATAAGGTAGAATGCCTGAAGCATATATATTTTGATATAGTTGTTTAGTATTTTTATTATTAATTAAATAGTGAATTAATTTGATATTTAATTTATAACGATTGAAATTGTTTATTTCAACATGATAAGGATCTATTATTTTTACTATGTTTTTATTAAAATATATGTTTAAACGCTTTTGAAACCACCATTGTACTGGATGGTAGTAAAAATTGTATAAATCTTGGAAATTTATTGTTTTTGTAGAAAAATGTATAATTGGAACATTAAAGTGTGAATATTTTTTTTTTAAATTAGGTGTCATATTAATAACTGTTGCTGCGGGTAACCATTCATTCGAGAAGCTTTGAGTATCTGTATTAGGTAAAAAATTTTCTGGAGAGAAAGCAAAAAGACTATGTTGTTGACATAAGTGCTGGCGTATACGTTTTATTTTAATGTTTATTTCTATATTTTCATCTTTTTTAAAGTAGAAATTTTCTGCAATGTATTCAAATAATTCGTTCACTAATCTGGAAGGAAAACATACTGTATTATTTTGCATATTATTTCCAATAAAACTAATATATATTTTTTCTTGTGCTGACAGTAATGTTAATAAGAATGTATAACAATCTTGTTCATATGTATTTTTATCGTGTTTTCGTGGTTTTTTAGCCATTAAATTAAAATTGGGCGATATCTTTTTTCGAGGAAAATTATCATTCATACCCAGTATGTATATTATTTTATAAGGTATGCAATATGCTGCAGCAAGATCGCAGAAATTAATTGTATTTGGTACAAATTTATATATCGTTTTTTTTTGATTTAATTTATAAGATAATTTATCTTTTAAGATGAGGACATTAATTTTCTGATTATAATTAGCTTGTATTCCAGATTGTAGTATTTCTTGACAGAAAGTTATTAAAAATTGCAAAGCTTTGTTTTCTTCTGTATTTGCAGGATCTTGATGAAAAAAATCATTGATTATTTCTTTAAAATATAAAGTCCATTGTTTTATTTCGTAAGATTGTTCTAATTGGTCTCGCCATTTTTTTAAGGTTTGTAAAAATTGTCCTAATTTTCCAATTAGGTTAAAATGTTCTCTATTTTCTATATTTGAATATGGAAAAATTTTCATCCAAGTTTTAGAGGAGTTTTTTAAAGCATAACTTAGTAACATACGATTTAATCCAAACTGCCACGTGTGTTGGTTAGTAATAGGTAAATTGAATTTATTCATGGTAATATTATCTAAACCCCATCGAATATTAGAGTCAATTATCCATATGTTTAATAGTTTTATTTCTTCTATGGTTATGTTAAATTTTTTTGATACAGATGGTACTTTTAAAAAAGATAGAATTTCTTCAGATGTACATCTGCTATGTGGTAAATTAAGTATACTTAGAAAAGTTAATATAATTGGATGTATATTATTTTTATATTTACATGAAATACTAAATGGTAAATATTGATTTTTTTGTTTGGTGTTAAATACAGTATTAATGATTGTGACATATTTCGATATATTGGGTGCTAGGACTAATATATCCCCAGGAGATAATGAAGGATCATTTGTAATAAGCGATAATAAATTATCGTGTAGTATTTCTATTTCTCTTTGAAGATTATAACAAATATGAAAGCTTATTGATTTATCTCCCGGCAGAAATATATTTTTTTGTTTATTTTTTAATATTTTATTAGTGTTTAAATATTTTATATGAATTTTATTTTTATAAAAATTTGAAATACCTTTTTTTACGTAGAAAAGTAATGTTTTTTTTTTAGGAATATAAAAATAATTAAATTCAATTTTGTTTTTAAATTCTTTAAATAAAGATAGAGTATTTCGTCCAATATTGTTCCAGGAATATAAAAAGATATTATCTGTATTAGAAAAAGTATTAGTTGTTTTATTATATTTTTCGTAAAATGAATATTTAGATTGATGCGATGTTATAGTATTCTTTCTTTTAGAAGAAAGCTGTTTTATAGAATAAGTGTTTTTTTTAAGTACATGAGAATTATTATGTATATTACAGTTACTGGGATTTATAAACCATAAATAAATATTAGTATGTGAACTTAATAGTTTTATTATTTTCCAATATACAATTGGAATTGTTGTTAGACCAAAAATGAATATTCTTTTCGGAATATTATATTTTTTATAGTTATGTTTTAATAGATATATACAGTGTTGTAATGGTGTTATGTAGATTTTTTCTATGTTTGTTAAACTATCTTTATTATATAAATTTGTGTTTTTCAAAAAATTTTTCCATATTTCCGCTTGCCAAATTTGATGGTCATTTTTTATGTATTTTATAGTATGGTTATTTTTCCAAAAATTTAGCCAATCTGGTCTATATATTAAGTATTGTGTGAACAGATATGCGAGTTGCTCGGAAAGTTGTCCAATTTTTCTTTGGTTTATATCATTTTTTAGATATGTTTGTATTGTGGAATAATTTTTAATTATGCTATTTTGGTTTAATATTTCCATAAATTTCCAATACATAACAGAATAAGAAAAATTACTTTTTTCAATATAATTATGTGATGATATTGTTTTGTATATTTTTTGTATAAAATTTGGGATGGAGTCGAATTCAGTATTACATAATATGCCGAAGTGGTTAGCTAATTCTATTTTTAGCCATTCTCTTTTTATACTTTTTTCTACTAATATTATTTCAGGTGTCATTGGATCAGATAATGGTTTATTTGATATAATATCTATTAATAAGTTTTTAATTTTTTTTGCGTTATTAGAGTGATAGATAGTTAACATTTAGTGTATTATTGAATTATGTTAGATATTTAATCAACAGTGTTTAACTAATATTAGAAAATACAGATTGTAGTATTTATGCTAAATGTATCTAAAATATTTTATAAAATGAAGCGATTTTATTTTAAAAGATTATTTTATGCTTTTAAATAAAAATTTTTATAAACAAATGTTTTATTGTTAATTATAGAATTAGTATTCTATTAAATAGAATTTAATAGATTTTTAAATATTGAACATAATTTAAATATTATTTGTGGATATTGATAAAAATCATACTTTACAAACAAAATTGTTTTGTTGGTATATGTTATAGTTAGTATATTGATAATCTAAATCAATAAAAATTATTATACTTCATATAGGAAGTAATGAAATTTTTAATTTTTAGGTCGAAAAAAACCGCAAGTAATAACAAAACCTATTATAATCATAGGACACGACAGTATTTGTCCTAGAGTCATAGTGTTGATAAATAAACCTATTTGTTCATCAGGTTCTCGAAAAAATTCTGCCGTGATACGTAGTATACCATAGCTTATAAGGAATAAGCCAGATATATACCCTGTAGGTTTAAATTTTTTAGTTAATTTATTAATAATAATATGAAGTATTATTCCTTCAAGGAACATCTCATATAATTGAGATGGATGTCTTGGTAAAGCTCCATACATATCAAATAATTCTTGCCATTCAGTAGAGTAATTAGTATTTAGTGAGATTAAATCTTGGTTTATGGATTTAGGAAAAAACATAGCCCAAGGAACATCAGTTGTCACTCGTCCCCATAGTTCACCGTTAATAAAGTTTCCTAATCTTCCACATCCTAAACCAAATGGTACTGTTGGTACGATTATATCTGTTATCATTAAAAATGATTTTTGTTTTTTGTATGAGAATATTTTAATTGCTGTAATAACTCCTATTAAACCACCGTGGAAAGACATTCCGCCCTCCCATATATTTAAAATTTTTAATAAGTGTTGTGAGAAAAAAGACCATTGATAAAATAATACATATCCAGCGCGACCACCTAATAAAATTCCTAAAAAACATAAGCATAATAAGTTTTCTAAATCTTTATAATTTAGAAAAATATTGTTTGAATAATTTATGTTATGATATGTTATCATCCGAATAGCGTATATAAAACTTAATACATACATCATTCCGTACCAATATAATGAGATTGGTCCTATTGAAAAAATTATCGGATTAAGTTCATGATAATAGTACATGTTATTTGATAATTAAAATTAGTAGAGTGTTAATGTTATTAACATAATAGATTTTAAATTTAAAATATTTTTTTAAAAAATTTTAAGTGAGTTTTATGAGAACTTAAGTGATCCAATAGTATTAGAAAAATCTTGTATGATTCTTTTATATACGTTTCTTTTGAAGAATACAACTTGTCTTATGGGATACCATATACTTACCCATTTCCATTGATCGAAAGTATAATTTTTTTGATTATATACATTAATTTTTGAATCTTTAGATTTAAGTTTTAGCAAAAACCACTTTTGTTTTTGTCCTAAACAAATTGGGTTAATATTCTTACGAATTAATTTTTTAGGTAATTTATAATGTATCCAATACCTTGTTGTAGACAAGATACATACATCTTTATAATTTAAGCCTATTTCTTCAAATAATTCTCTATACATTGCTTGTTTGGGAGTTTCTCCGAAATTGATTCCACCTTGTGGGAATTGCCAATAATAATTATTTTGTTTAGATTTTTTTCTAGCCCATAACACTTTCTTATGAGTGTTACATAAAACAATACCAACATTTAATCGGTAACCGTGATTGTCAATCACTATGTTTTCCTATTTTTATTATAAAAACTATAGTAAAATTATTCATATTTTATATGATTCAACAATCTTGAGATTTATCCAATAATTTATTCGAATAGTATCTGTTTATTGAATTTAATTCAAGTCATTTTGGTTTTAATTATTTTAAAGTCATATTATGGATTTTTTTGAATATTTTAATTATAAAGAATATTAATTTTATTTTTGTTAAATATTTTAAGAAATAATTGTGGTATATAAGGCATAATTTATTTTAAGTTAAATATTTTTATTAAATGTAACTAATTTAGTGTTAACTACTTTGTATGGTTAGTATTTTATTAAATCTTTAATCATTAATAGTTTTGTTAAGTTATTTAGTTATATTATTAGTAATAATGCTTATACTCAGTAAGTATTTTATTGAAACATTAAATATATATACTGTGATCCTCATTAAATACTTCATTAAATAAATAATTTTTAAGAAATTATTCTGTTATTTCTAACATAAAAAGATCTGATAACTTTTGTTTTCGTCTAATTTGTCGAATTTCTCCATTTTCAAATAAAACTTCGGGTAATAATGGTCTAGTATTGTAATTAGAAGACATAGACGCTCCATATGCTCCAGTATCGTGAAACACTAAGTAATCTCCTACTTTTGCTGAGCTTGGTAATTTTCGCGTTAAAACGTTGCCTGTTTTATTTTGTGTAAAAATATCACCTGATTCACATAATGGTCCTCCGACTATCGTATCACGTAGTGGTTCTGTTGTGATATTTCTATTGTCTCCAGGAATTATTGAAATATGATGATAACTACCGTACATAACTGGACGCATTAAATCATTATATCCAGCATCGATTAATATGAAATGACGATTTCCTGTATTTTTTACAGCTCTAATTTGTGCAATTAATATCCCTGACTCAGCTACTAGAAATCTTCCTGGTTCTATTTCTAATGTAACTTTATGTCCTAAATATTTACTAATATGTGTTCTAGTTTCATTCCATAAATAAAAGTAATCATTTATATTGATAATTGTATCATTATGGTGATAAGGAATAGTTATTCCGCCCCCTGCTGAAATAACTTTTACGTCTATTTTATATGTTTCTATTTGTTTAGTCATAGCGGAGCAAACTTTAGATAATTGTTTAAAATGTATTCCAGATCCAATATGCATATGTAATCCAATTAAATTTAAATTATAACGATATATATAAGATAAAGCTTTTGGAATATCTGAATACCAAATACCATGTTTACTATTTGGTCCTCCAGTATTAGTTTTTTTACTGTGTCCATATCCAAAACCTGGATTAATACGTAACCATATTTTATGTTTTGGAGAACGATCTCCCAATTGTTTCAACATGTCTATTGAGCCGATATTAACAGTAATATTTAATGCTAGTATTTTGGATAATGTTTCTGTATTTAAAATATCAGCAGTAAAAATTATTTCATTATTTCCTATGCCTGTTTTGAATCCAGCTAGTATTGCCCGTTCTATTTCTCCCAAAGAAACAGCATCTACTTTTACTCCGTAATTACGCATTAATTTTAAAATATGAATATTAGAACAAGATTTTTGAGCGAATCGTATAATATCGAATTTTTTCAATTTTTTAATACGATTTATTATAACAGATGCGTTATATACCCAGACAGGTCCATCATATTGTTGATAAAGTTTTTTTAAGTCGTTAGAATTAAAGAGTTTTGTTTTAGTGTTAGTATTATGTATCATATTATATATTTAATATTAGTCTATTGAGATTTATATTTTAAATAAAGAACACATATCTTATGTGATATAAGATATGTTATATTTATAAGTATAAGTTTATTTTAATATACTTATTTTTATATAAGTGATAATATGTTATTACATAATTATAAGTATATTTAGTATAAAAATTTTATCTGGGGCGAAGTGTAGGAAATAGTATTACATCTCGGATAGTATGTGTATCAGTTAATAACATGACTAACCGATCTATTCCTATCCCCACTCCTGCAGTAGGAGGTAATCCGTATTCTAATGCAGTTATATAATCTGCATCATAGTATGGTGTATTATTGTTTTTTTCAGTGATATTATTTATTTTTGTTTTATTTTGTTTCAAAAAACGTTCTTTTTGATCTTCTGGATCATTTAATTCTGAAAATCCATTACCTATTTCTTGACCTGCAATGAATAGTTCAAAACGATCAGCATATTGCGGATTATTGTCGTTACGACGCGCTAATGTAGATATTTCTATCGGATAAGTAGTCACACAAGTAGGTTGAATAATTTTTTTTGCTATTATTTCTTCAAAAATAGCCATTTGTATTTCATTTATAGTCCAATGATTGTTGACTTGTATTCCAAATGATGCCGCAATAGTGGAAATAGCGTGTATATCATCTATATTTTTATTTTTAGTATTTGGCAGGTAGTAAGAAATAGCATTTTTTATAGTGATTTGCGTAAAAGGATCTTGAAAGTTTAATTGGTGATTTCCGTATTTTACAATACTATGTCCTAATATTGTTTGTGTTAATGAACGTAATAAATGTTGTACTAATATTATTATATCTTGATAATCTGCATAGGCCATATATATTTCCATCATTGTAAATTCGGGGTTATGATGGGGTGACAATCCTTCATTACGGAAATTTCGGTTAATTTCAAATATACGTTCAAACCCACCGATTATAAGTTGTTTTAAATATAATTCAGGAGCTATACGTAAATACATTTTAACTCCGAATTTATTATGATGTGTGATAAAGGGATTTGCGTTGGCGCCTCCTGCATGCATGTGCATCATTGGGGTCTCAACCTCTATAAAATCATTTTTTTGCATAAATTCTCGAATATTAGCAATTATTAAAGAACGTGTTTTAAATATTTCTTTAGAATTGTTATTGATAATTAGATCTAAATATCTTTGACGATATTTTTTTTCTTGATTGTTTAATCCATAAAATTTATCTGGAAGTGGGCGTAATGATTTAGTTAATAGTTTGATTTTATTACAATATATTGATAATTCCTCAGTACGTGTTTTAAATAAAACACCTGTAGCACCTAATATATCTCCTAAATCCCATTGTTTTATATTTTTTTCATATGCATTATTCTTTAATGAGTCAACAGTAATATATAATTGTATGTTTCCGCCAAAATCTTGCAGAGTTATGAAAGAGGCTTTTCCCATAATGCGTTGGCTTATTATACGTCCAGCTACACTTACTTCAATATTTATACGTTGTAATTCTAATTTAGATTTGTGTGCATATTTTTTATACAATTGATTAGAAGTGGAATTTCGTCGAAAATCATTTGGGAAAGCAATTCCTGTTTTTCGAATGTTTGATAATTTTTCTTGTCGAACACTTAATATATCATTAGTATATAATGTTTTATTAGATTGTTTTTTCGAGTGTATACATTTAATCATTATTATTAAATTCTTTAGAATATTTTTCTATACTGATTTTTATAAAATCATCTAGATCTCCGTCTAAAACATCTTTAACATTTCGTTTTTCAAAACCTGTACGTAAATCTTTAATTCTAGAATTATCTAAAATATAAGATCTTATTTGGTTACCCCAAGTAATATCAGATTTTTTTTTATTTATTATTTGTTTTTCGTGGCGTTTTTTTTGTAGTTCCAGTTCATATAGCTTAGATTTAAGTTGTTTAATAGCTTGCCTCTTATTCTTATGTTGAGAACGATGACTTTGGCATTGAGTTACAATATTTGTTGGTATATGTGTGACTCGCACTGCAGATTCTGTGCGATTAACATGTTGTCCACCTGCTCCAGAGGCACGATAAACATCGTAACGAATATCTTCTGGACGTAGATTAATATCTACGCTTTCATCTAATTCTGGATATACAAATATTGAAGCGAATGAGGTATGACGTTTTTTAGAGGAATCGAAAGGGCTTTTTCTCACTAATCTATGTACTCCAGATTCCACATGTAGCCATCCATAAGCATACGCACCACTAACGCGTACAGTAGCAGATTTTATTCCAGTAATTTCTCCAATTGATTCATTAGTAATTTCAGTGTCAAATCCTTTTTTTTCTATCCAACGTAAATACATGCGTAACAATATCCTAGACCAATCTTGTGCTTCTATGCCGCCAGATCCTGATTGAATATCAATATAGCAGTTATTATTATCATATTTTCCCAAAAACATGTTGTTAATTTCTAATTGTGATATTGTATGCTCTGCTTTAGTTAATTGAGTTTGAATTTCATTCAATAATTGGTGATCATGTTTTTCTGTAAGTTCTAGAATACTATTTAAGTCATCTATATTTTTAGAAAGTTGATCTATAGTATTAATGGTAATTTTTAAAGAAGAATATTTTTGAGATAAAGTCTTTGCTATCTGCATATTGTTCCAAATATTGGATGATTTTAATTTAAAATTTGTGACATGTAAATGTTTTTTTTTCAGTGCATAGTTAAAAACTATCCTTAAAATTTAATATCCTTCTTAGGATATTAAGAATATTTTGTTTAATTATATTTTTATCTGTCATAAATATTGTCCGATTATTTTATTTATATAACAGCTGATGTTTATCAAATAATGTATGTATTTGGATTTGATTATTATTAATATTTATATATGATAATCTAAAACACAAGTATATATTTTAATTATATATTAATTTTAGATAAATTTATATTTATATTTTTAGTATAAAGTACTTTTATCAATAAATAATATCAGATTATTTATTGATAATTGATATTATAAATCAGTGTTTTTACAAGAAAACTATTGTACTATAAGATATGCAACTCGAGTGTTTTTGTAATATTTTTTAAGAAATATTTGTGTTGTAGTGGTGGTGTCTTATTTAATACAAATATTATGAAATACTTATATTTTTATAGGAGTGTTAGTATTGTGTAACGACGCAGTGTTTCCCCATCAGGGTCTTATACCTTCACAGGAGCTATTATCAACATTAATTTCTTTAGAAAAATGGGTGTTAGTCAGATTACATGGGCATGATTCTATACAATATTTAAATGACCAATTTACTTGTGATATTAAAAATTTAGATATTGCTAAATATAGTTTTTCTGCATATTGTAATTTAAATGGAAAAGTTTTTAGTAGTGTGTATGTTTTTTATATCACTCATAAAGAAATAGCATTTATATGTAGGAAGAGTATATATAATAAACAAATTTCAATGATGAAAAAGTATGCAATATTTTCAGATGTTACTATTGTGAGTAATTGTAAGGAAATACTTATTGGTGCTGCAGGATTAAATATAAGAAAGTATTTAAGTGATTTTTTTTCAATTTTACCAAATAAAATGTATTCTGTAGTACATAATTACGGTGTTACCATATTATATTTTAATTCTCCAATAGAAAGATTTTTATTAGTTTTTTATGAAATATCAATATTTAATAATTTAATAAATAAATTAAAATTATGTATGCAATTTAATAATAGCTGTCAATGGGAATTATTAGATATAGAATCAGGATATCCCATTATTGATTTAGTTAATAGCGAGTTATTTTTTCCTCAGGCTATTAATATGGATATTTTAAAAGGTATTAGTTTTAATAAAGGTTGTTATCTTGGTCAAGAGTCTATTGCGCGTCTTCAGTATCGTGGACATAATAAGAAAGTATTGTATTGGTTAACTGGTGAGATAATTCAAGTTATTACTAGTTATTCGTTGCCTAGTTCTGGAGATTTGATAGAGTTTAAAATGAATGACCGAAATTGGAGAAATATTGGTGTTATATTACAGGTTTGCCAAATTAAAAATAGTAATATTTTGTGGATACAGGCAGTATTAGATCGTCCAATATCGGAGTGTTTAGAATTAAAATTGGTTAATATAAATAATAGTAATAGTTTTATCATTTTTAATGTTGATAAAAAACATACATATAACCATACCTAGTATGGTTATATGTATTATATTTAGTTGACATTATAACAACCAAGTTGGCATAACATCTAGACCCATGATTTGATTTAGTATATTAGTTTTTAAAGAGGGTATAGTTTGTATAATATTAAACATGAAATTTTGAGTGTACAATGAAATGTAATTGTTCCTTTGTGATAAAGGAAAAATATTTGATAATTTTGTAAAGTATTTAAAAATTTGATATTTTTTATGGTATTCGTAATCTTTTAAATATGTATAATGTCCAATGTCTTTGTTGTTTTTCTTTAATTTTTTTAAATAATTTAATAATGTTATAGCCTCTATAAGTTCTATGTTAATATCTTGGAAAGGAAATGGACTTATAGTATAAGCAGCGTTTCCTATGAGGATCAAACGACTCTGCACAAATTTGTATGCATATTGAATTCTTGGCAAGAATATTTTATATGATGGTATATCATTATATATATAGCAATGGCCTAGCATGGCGCAGATTTTTGTTAGATCAGAATTAATATGTTCTTTAGATATATTTTTAAAAAAATATTTTATACCTATGTTGGTCGGTAATAACCAAAATACAGCAGATAAATTAGTGTGATTTAGTGGTAATAAAATAAGTAAACTGTTATCATGGCTTATATATCTCAATGTGTTTTTGTGTTGTTTTTCTGTATAAATAGTGGTGTGAAATTCATAGTATTTTTTGTCCTTAAATATTAAGGGAAAGTTTGCATTTTTTCTTGTCCAAGAATTAATTCCATCAGATCCTATTACTAATTTAACTTTAAATATAGGATAATTTTTTATTTCAATTAATGCTGCATCTTTATAGTAATTTATTGTATTAGGTATTTTTGTATTTATAAAAAAAATGTTTTGTGATTTTTGCGCTTCTTTTATCAAAGAATTATAAATATGATTATAATCACTAATATAACCTAGTTCAGGGTAACCTAAATGACCAGAATTAAAAATAATTTTTTTTGTGTTATAATTTTGAGTAATCTCTAGTTTAGAAATTATATTATAAGGGTATGTAGTATTTTTGTTCCAAGTGTTTAAATAACTGAGTATTTTTGCGCTAGTAATATTAATTAATACAGATGTTTTAACATTAAGTAGTTTTGACACAGGATTTATATGTGTTTTGAGTTTATGTTCTATTATAGCAATACGAAAATAATTTTTTAAACCACAAGCTAATGCTAATCCAGCAATTCCTTTATTTATAATTAAAATATCAAAGTTTTTCATATTATTATAGATTGTTACGAAATTTGGTTAGTTTTCCAATTTAGCATTTTGTATACTAAGAGATTGCGTAAATAAGAATTACAGCTAATTAAAAATAATCCCATATTTCGTGCAATAATTACTGGTAAACAATGGTTACTAAATAAACGTATTAACCCATCGGTAAACAGAATAGTGCTACGTTGATCTGATAGTCTGTATTTTTGGTATGTACTTAATACGGAATAATCTCCAATATCTATATTGTTGTTTAATGCGTTTTTAATTATTTTAGATAAAATGACTATGTCACGTAGCCCCAAATTTAAACCTTGTCCTGCAATAGGGTGTAGTTTTTGCGCAGCATTTCCTACCAGAGCTAATCTATGAGAAATATGATTTTTAGCATATATTAGCCAGAGATTATGAAAATGTTGTGTCCCTATATTTAATATTTTTCCTAATTTTTGTCCAAATATTTTTTGAAATTCTTGAGAAAGTTTATGTGTATTCCATTTAGATATATTTTTTTTTTCTTTATAAGAAATACACCAAATTAGGTAACTAAAATTATTAGAAGTTGGTAATATTGCTAACGGGCCATATTCTGTAAATTTTTCAAAAGCGCATCCATGATGAGGAATCTCAGTAGAAATTTTAGCCATTATAGCAATCTGATGATAATTTTTTTTAAACCATTGTATTCCACAATTAGTGGCTAATTTAGACTGTGATCCATCTGCCGCAATTACTAGTTTTGAAATTATTTGATGATCATTATTTAATATAATTAAATTATTTTTTTTTTCACGTTTTATTGTTTTTAATGTAGCAGGGCAAAATATATTTACATTTGATTTTTTATATAAAAAATCAAATAAGTTTTTTCTGAAAGTATTTAATTCAATAACATATCCTAATTCCGATAGATTATAATCTGTTGCGTTAATAAATACAGTATTGTTTTGATTATGTGCATTAATTTCTATTTTTTTTATAGCAGTAGTGCAAGAATTTAGCATTGGATACATATCAATTTTTATCAATTCATAATATGCTCCTCTAGATAATGCAACAACATCAGGCGGTGTAGTTTTTGTAGATGATTGCATATCATAAGTGTATGGAGAACATTGATCTATCAAGGATATTGTTAAATTTCCTTGAGTTAATTTATGTAGCATGAAAGCTAATATTGCTCCTGTCATGCCACCGCCATGTATAACAATAGACATAATATATAATAATAAATAATAAATTAATTTTTATATCGATACTTATCTGAGATTAATATGTATCATGGTATCATATGTAATTTACATGTATAGTTTTATACAACATAAATAATATTGTTAAAAAATTTATGTTTATCTATATGTATATGAATAACTCATGCTTTGTACAAAGTATACAGTTTGGTCATGAATTATCATTTTATATTATTTACAATATTATTTTAAGATGAGATAATTGTTTTATATATATTAAAAGTTATCATTCTTACTAAGAATGATGCATTATCTACGATGAATCTGATAATGTGGATATATTTTGTTCTAGTATATTGTATGATAATTGTAATATACTATTCTATAATAGAATATTATGTTTTATGTCCAAAATATTTGATTTTTATATAAAATTATATACATATTGTATATGATTACATAATATATATGTAGCAAGTACATCACATAATATGTGTTTGTATGCGACATGGTATAAATATCATGTTCGCAGTGTTTTTATTTTAAAGATGCAAATATAAAATTCGGAAGAAATATGCCTGAAAAACCAATAGATATTCAAATTTTTGGGAGAACCTTAAGAATTAGTTGTCCGTCCACACAAAAAGAAGCTTTAGATAAAGCGGTAGTAGATTTAACGCAACGTTTACAGGATTTAAAAAATCGAACTCGGGTTACTAATGTTGAGCAATTAGTATTTATAGTAGCTTTGAATGTGTGTCATGAATTGGCTCAAGAAAAATTAAAAACATGTAAATATGCAGCAAATGTTGAAAAACACATTTTATTGTTACAAAAAATTATTGAAAAGTATTTAGTTACACATACATATATCTCAGAGAGCTCCAATAATTTACTTGGATGCCCAGATCATCTATAAATCATATTAATTATGTATATTAAATATTTTGTAGAAGTGTTTTTGTCATCGTTATTTTGATGATTTAAATATTGTGTCCTTAGTCAGAGAATTATTGTTTCATTGTAAATGGTATTTTTATATGTAAGGTAAATGAATTTTTATGTTTAATAATATAGTGCGTGCATATATACGAATGATACGGTGTTCTTTGACATTTCAAGAGCAATTTGTAGCGTCTCAATTAATAACCAACAGAATTATTACTATAAAGCGGGTATTTAATTCTAAGCGTATAGCGGTTTTTTTTTCTTTTGATGGAGAAATAAGCACCACTTTTCTTATAAGAACTTTATTGTCTATGCGAAAGAAAATATATCTACCAGTTTTATCAACAAATTTAAAATCTAAATGTTTGCTATTTGCACAGTATACTTTATCTACTTCACTGATATTTAATCGTTTTAATATTTATGAGCCTCAATATAGTATGGATGCAGTTATTCCTATAGAAGATTTAGATGTTGTGTTTGTTCCTTTAGTAGCTTTTGATTCTCGTGGATATAGATTAGGTATGGGAGGTGGTTTTTATGATAGTACTTTAAAACATTGGAAGAAGAATCAAGATCATTATATTCCTATAGGAATAGGGTATGATTTTCAAAAAGTACCTCATGAGTTATTATCAGTAAAAAAATGGGATATATTTTTACCAGAAATTATTACACCTTCGAATCATTTCGTATTTAGATAAATTTAATTGACTGCTTATTATATGATCAGTCTTTATCTTAATAGATATTTTTTATTTTTAACAAATATTTTTATATTATACAGTCGGTATAAATAAGTTGAATTGTCGTAATTTTATCGTGAACGTTTTATGTATTTAAGTATTTGTTAAAAAATTAGGTAATTACTAATTATAATGACTTATTATTATAAAATGAATATTTTTGTTAATATTGAAATAATAATAAGATTATTTAATTATTTTAATACCTTCTTCTGTTCCAATAAGCACAATATCTGCTTTTCTTTGCGCAAAGATACCAACGCTTACAACTCCTGGTATATTATTAATTTTTGTTTCTAGTAATGGCGCATCTATAATTTTCATATTGTGAATATCTAAAATATTATTACCATTTTCGGTAATTACATTTTTCCGGAACTCTGGCAATCCACCAAGACGTATTAATTCTTTTGCTACTAATGAGCGCGCCATGGGGATGACTTCTATTGGTATAGGACCACGTCCTAGTATGTCAACTTGTTTACTGCTATCTACAATACAGATAAATTTTTTAGCTGTTTTTGCAATAATTTTTTCTTTAGTTAAAGCGCCCCCTCCGCCTTTGATCATTTGCATATGCATATCAATTTCATCTGCGCTGTCAATATATATGGCTAATTCATTTAGATTATTGAGATTATATATAGGAATGCCTAATTTTTTTAATTGATCAGATGAATGATCAGAACTGGAAACCACTCCATCTATTTTTTCTTTTATGCTATTTAGTGCTTCAATAAAATATTTTACAGTAGAACCAGTCCCTACTCCTATAATTTGGTTGGATTTAATATATTGCAGCGCCGCCCAACCTACTGATTGTTTTAATTTATCTTTTATTTTCATACCTCGCGCCTATATATCAGTGTATACGAGTAAATTATGATGTGATTGTTAAGTGATTATTTAATCTTGTTGATAAGTAAATAATTTGCTTATACAGATAAAAATTACATTTTGTATATGATATTATTCATATATATATATTATATGAATAATATTCTATACACAATAGGTGCTATTAGTTATATAATAGATAATTTTTAAGTTTTATATTGAAACTAGTGATATTGACCAAATATAGGTTTGGTGTATTTATATTTAAGGTTAATATTAAGTCTTGATGTATTAATTAAGAGTAATCATATTATTTATGATGTTATAAAACGTCAGTGGAATTTAATATGGAAAATGTTTTTTCTAAATATTTAATGATGGATTTTTGACCTTCTCTAACCCAAACACGTGGATCATAAAACTTTTTGTTTGGTTCATTATGTCCATGTGGATTTCCTAATTGATTTTGTAGATAACTTTTATTATTTTTGTAATATTTTAATACACCTTTCCAATTAGCCCATTGGATATCAGTATCAATATTTACTTTTACAACACCATAACTTATAGATTCTTTAATTTCTTCTATTTTAGACCCAGATCCTCCATGAAAAACTAAATTTAAAAAATTTTTGGGTAATGAAAATTTATTTGATACATATTCTTGAGATTTTTGAAGAATTTTCGGATTTAATTTAACATTACCAGCGCTATATACACCATGTATATTTCCAAAAGTCGCTGCTATAATAAATTGTGAACTAATAGTATGTAATTTTTCATACGCATAGGCTACTTCTTTAGGGCTAGTGTATAATAATTTATTGTCTATATTCTTATTGTCTATTCCATCTTCTTCCCCACCAGTACGTCCTATTTCTATTTCTAAAATCATATCCAATTTACACATGCGATTTAAATATTTTGAACTAATTTTTATATTATTTTCTATAGTTTCTGCAGATAAATCAATCATATGTGAAGAGAATAATGGATAACCGGTTTTAGAAAAATTTTTTTCGCTTAAATCTAATAATGCGTCAATCCAAAATAGATCCTTTTTAGTACAATGATCAGTATGTAATATTACCGGAATTCCATAGTGTTTTGCTACGTTGTGTACATGCAAACTTCCAGAAATAGCTCCTAATATTGATGCAGAATAATAATCATCTTTATGTTTACGCAACCCAAGTCCGGCCATAAAAGCTGATCCTTTTTTGGAGAATTGTAAAATTATTGGTGATCTTACATTAGATGCAGCCTCTAGCGCAGCATTTATTGAATCTATTCCTACGCAATTTACTGCGGGTAACGCAAAATTATTTTTCTTTGCAGCTGTAAATATCTTTTGTATATCACGTCCAAAAATAACGCCTGGTTTTATTTCTGTAAGAATTTTATTCATTGTTTTATGTTATAAGTGCGATTTTTACGGTATTAACAATACAACTTATGTACATTTAATATAATAATATTTTTTGAGATTTGCAATGAATATTACATTTATATTTTTAATATTTTTCAGCATGCTGTTCAAGCATTTGAACGGCTGGAAAAGTTTTTCCTTCAATAAATTCTAAAAAAGCACCTCCTCCAGTAGAAATATAAGAAACTTTTTCAGAGATTCCAAATAGATCCACAGCCATTAATGTATCACCACCACCAACAATAGAGAAGGCATTGCTTTCAGCAATGGCGTTAGATACCAGTTTAGTCCCTTTTCTAAAGTTTGGGAATTCGAAAACCCCAATGGGTCCATTCCACAAAATAGTTTTTGCGCAGTGTAAAATATTGAGTATTTGTTCAATAGATCTATCTCCTAAGTCTAATATTTGCTCATTATCTTTAATATTATTTACAGTTTTCATTATAGATTGTGCTGTTTCAGAAAATTCTGTACTTACACGGACATCAATAGGAATTGGTATATCACAATTTTCTAAAATTTTTTTGGCTGTTGGTATGAGCTCTGCTTCATATAAAGATTTTCCTACATTTTTTCCTTGAGCTGCTAAAAAAGTATTTGCAATACCTCCTCCTATTATTAAATAATCTGCGATTTTTGATAAGGACTCTAAAACAGTTAGCTTAGTAGACACTTTAGATCCCCCGACTATCGCAACCATTGGCCTTTCTGGATGATATAGAGCTTTATTTAAAGCTTCTAGTTCTTTTTGTAATAATAATCCAGAGCAAGCTTCGGGTACAAAGTTTATGATACCGTGGGTAGAGGCGTGCGTTCTATGAGCGCTGCCAAACGCATCCATTACAAATATGTCACATAATTTGGCATAATTTCTTGCAAGTACGTTATCATTATTTTTTTCTCCTCGATTAAATCGTACATTTTCTAAAATTAAGAGTTCATTTTCTCCAAAACTAACTCCATCTAAGTATTTTTTTATTAAACGTATGTCTTTGATATTTTTATTAATTTTTTGTTTTTTTAAATGTTCAACTATAGGTTGTAAAGAAAGTTGTGTATCATAATTTTCTTCTTTGGGTCTACCCAAATGTGAGGTTACCATGACATATTTGCTATGGTTTAAAGCTAGTTTAATTGTAGGCAAAGAAGCCTGAATTTTTCTATTAGAAGTAACTATTCCATTCTTAATAGGTACGTTTAAATCAGATCGAATTAAAATTCGTTTATTTGTTAAATTTAAATCGCTTACTTTAATCATAGTCATTTTAGCAACCTTGTATACATAATGTCATATGTATGATCATTCTGTAATAGAAATACTATTTCTTAAAACACTTGTTTTATTGTAAATAGTAAAATTACTGATTTTATATAGTAGTGATAATTGTTTAGAATACTAAATTCAGTTTTTTAATTTAGCACTGATATTATATATCGTTCAACATTTTATAAATTCTTTAGTATTGTAATACTGATTGTATGCAAGTAGCAAGAGTGTTTTATAAAAATGTATCGTTTAATTTAATTTGTTTTATAAAATTATATTGCTTATAAACAGGAAAAATACATAAAATAATGTTATTTGAATGTTTCAATATTGATTTTTAATCAACATAATTTTTACTAAAAGACATATGTATACAAAGCTATTTTTAAATAAAAACTCTTCACAATGAATTTTATTTATTAATATTATTCAATATCTTAAGTATATCGTTTGGTTGTTGATATATAGTGACTAGATGCAATGATATACAATGTCAATTAAGAAATAGTGGTTGTATATATTTAATAATGAGATAACTTTTTTAGAAGTATTTTGATGAAGTCTAAAATAATGTTGTGTGTATTTAAGAGATCTTTTATTTACTCGAATAAATATAGATTATTATAAGCAAGAGAACCTATTAAGTATTGATCCGATAAAATATGTAATTTTTAGTTTTAAAATTAATTACTGTGTGATACGTTAGTTTACGTTTATTTAAAAAGCTATATTTGTTTATTAGGGCTTTATTTTATTTGTATAAGTTGAAGTTTTTTATTTTTCTGCATGAAACAATAAGGAACATTTGAAAAATTTTTTATATGTTATATCTCGGTATTGTTGTATCTTATAATAATTATCAAGACTAAATAATTTTTATATTTTACTAAGGTAATATTGAATATACAAAAACAATTTCAATTGTATATTTAGCATAATTTATTACCAATATTTGTAGATTTTTTAAAACGGATATTATCAGCATTGTTTTTTGTAATAGTAATACTTAAATGAATTTTATATATACATCGTATACTTAACTATGAAGAGTGAAGTGTGTTGAAATTTTTTCATATACTCATGTTGAGGTCATTTGAATTTTTATAAAAATATTTGACTAATATTTTTTATATATATTTTATTTACATAAGGATATTAATAAATTATTCATATTTACATATGTATTTAAATAAAATTTCTGTTTTAGGAACAGATACAGTATTTCTATAAAATTCAGTTTTATTGCGTCATAAACCTTATGCATAAGGTATAGTTTTATATAGAATTGTAACAAAAGCATTTCGTAGAATATACAGCATATTATACCAATAGTGTCTTTTGCAAAAAGTAAATTTAATATTTATTTTCAGTATTGGTTACTTGTTTTATTTTAATGAAATAATCATGTATTGTTATGGATGGAAGACAGTGATGCATACGGTATTTTGAAAATATAATTAAGTGCTATTTTTTTAGGAATATTTTTTATTATTCATGAAGTTTTATTAATTAATTTATTAGACTAAAATTTTATAATATTTGTGTTTAATAAATTTGCGTAGGTTTTTGAAATTAAATTTATGTATTTTAAATATTTTTGCTACTATTTATAGTATTAGATTATAAGTTTTAAATTTTATTAATTGCAAGGAATATAATTGATGACACAATATTTATTTACATCTGAATCTGTTTCAGAGGGACATTCGGATAAAATAGCAGATCAGATTTCTGATGCTATATTAGATGCTATTTTAGCGCAAGATCCTAGGGCGCGCGTTGCTTGTGAAACATATGTAAAGGCAGGTTTAGTTTTAATAGGAGGTGAAATTACTACAACTGCTTGCGTTAATATAGAAGAAATAGCTCGGAATACTATTCGGGATATTGGATATGTTAATTCAGATATGGTATTTAATGCTAATGCTTGTGTAATATTAAGTGTTTTGAACAAACAATCTGCTGAAATTAAATATAGCATAAACAATGATAATTGTGAAAAAAATTCTATATGTTTTTCAAAACAAGCAGCAGGTGATCAGGGATGTATATTTGGTTATGCAACTAATGAAACTACTGTTTTAATGCCTGCTCCGATTATTTACGCACATAAATTAATAGAAAGAAATACACAGATACGAAAAAATGGCATATTACCTTGGTTAGGATTAGATGCTAAAAGTCAAGTGACTATTGCTTATGAAAACGGAAAAGTTTTAGGTATTAGCGCAGTTGTTATGTCTATTCAACATCATTGTGATATATCTGTCAAGGATGTACAAGAAGCAGCTATGGAAGAAATTATTAAACCGGTTTTACCAAAACAGTGGTTATCTAGTAATACAAAAATTTTTATTAATCCTGGTGGTCGTTTCATTATTGGAGGACCAATGAGTGATTGCGGTTTAACGGGTCGGAAAATTATTGTAGATACTTATGGAGGATCGGCTAGACATGGAGGCGGTGCTTTTTCTGGAAAAGATCCATCTAAAATGGATAGATCAGCTGCTTATGGCGCTAGATATGCTGCTAAGAATATTGTAGCTGCTGGTTTAGCAGATCGTTGTGAACTACAAATTGTTTATGCAATTGGTCTATCACGTCCTATATCAATTAGTATTGAAACTTTCGGGACAGAGAAAGTTTCATGTGACACTTTAATGAAATTAATAGATAATTTTTTTGATTTTAGTCCGTATAGTTTAATATCTATGTTAGATTTATTAAGACCTATTTATAAAGATACTGCTGTTTACGGTCATTTTGGACGCGAGCATTTTTCTTGGGAAAAAATAGATAAAGCAGGAGTGCTTCGTGATGCTGTTGGTTTAAAGTGTAAGTGATTTATATATATTTTGAGCGGGAGATTGTTTGTTATGAACCAAAAATTAATAATATGTATTAAATTTACATAAATAGTATTAATTTAATAAGCATATGGATTATTGCAGATTTCAGTATTATAGGTGTTATATATTGATATGATGCTATGATTATAGTAACAATGGATATTGAAGCAAAAGTTCTTTATGAACAGACATATACTAAAAATATAGTGTACATTATTTTGATAGTATTATATATGTTTTTAGAGTTCTTTGGTTATATTATAGTGTGTAATTTTATAGTTAAGTTTTATAAAGGATATGCGAATAAAATAATTAATTAATGTTAAATATTTAAAATAATAAAATTACAGTTTGATTTTTTTTATGTAGAGGATTTATGAGAATGTATGCAAACACATGAAATTACAAATTTACAAAATTATTTTTTGGTAGCTATGCCAAAATTGACAGATCCTTTATTTAAGCAATCAGTAGTGTATATTTGTGAACATAATGACTCTGGTGCTATGGGTATTGTAATTAACAAACCTGTTGCAAAATGCACAATAGAGACTATACTAACTAATTTAAAGGTTGTCCCTGCTATAAGAGACCCATCTGTTAGGTTAGATACACCCGTATTTTCTGGTGGACCATTATTAGATGATAGAGGATTTATTTTACATACGCCCAAGACAGGTTTTGGATCTAGTATTAATATTTCTGCAGAGGCTATGATTACAACCTCTAAGGATATATTGGAGACTTTGGGTACTCCCAATCAACCAAAAGAGGTGCTAGTAGCACTTGGTTATGCTGGTTGGGCTAAAGGTCAATTAGAACATGAATTAATGGAGAATACTTGGCTGACTGTTCCCGCTAATAAAAAAATTTTATTTCGTACTCCTGTCGTTTCTCGGTGGAAAGAGGCAGCAAAAATATTAGGTATCGACATCTGTAATGTCGTGGATCATATAGGTCATGCTTAGTGGCAGTTATTGACATTATTATGGGATTTGATTTTGGTACTAAATATATTGGAGTTGCTATTGGACAAACTTTAACTTGTACCGCCAATCCACTGACTGTATTGAAGACAACTCAATCTGGTAAACCTAATTGGTCAGATATTCAAAGTATTTGTAACACTTGGAAACCAGTAATATTAATAGTAGGTTTGCCTTTAGGTGTAGATGGTAGTGAGCAACATATTACTATATTAGCAAAAAAATTTGCTAAACAATTAGAAAAAAGATTTTGTATTACAGTTAAAATGCATGATGAACGTTTTAGCAGCAGTGAGGCTCGTTCATATTTTTTCAAACATGATAATAATCATTTCTTGTATGCTAGAAAGCAGCATACAGATATCAGATTAAATGCTGTCGCAGCGAAAGTAATATTAAGAAGTTGGTTAAATACTTTATAGTATTTATTACAATACCATAATTTGGTAGTATTTATAGTTTTATATAAAAAATATATTATTATCTCATAATATGAGATAATAATTATTAATGTTAAAAAAATTGACTTTAATTAAATAATTGTGTTATGTGTAAATTTTTTATAATTTATCAAATGGTTTATGTGTATGCAATGTGTGTTGCAGTTATTAATATAATATAACTATAGTTATGTTAATGTATTACTGTCAATGTTTACTAATTTTTATTAATTTAAGTATTTTATGTTATTTAAAATATAAAGCATTGTCTGTACTGAATATATTTTATATATTCATACATTATGAAAAATATTAACTTTAAGTAGTTTTATCTAAACTATTTTAATTGTGAAACTAAATTTTATAGGGTTATATAAGATGTTTAGTTATCGATTTAAATATTTACAACAGTAAATATAAACACATCTTATATGTTTAATTATATGATAATAGTATACATTGCCGTAGATTTTTAATCTATTAAGTTTTTATATTACTCGCACTATAGTATATGGAAATGTAATTTTATTTTTGATATATTTATTTTTGTGAGAATTTATGATACTTTCCGTATTAGAAATAATAATATATGCATGTGTCACATGGTAATTTTTCGAAAACCATATTGTTTTGGTATGATACGTGTGCGCTACGTCCGTTTCCGTGGCAATTGAATAAAACCATGTATAGTATTTGGGTTTCTGAAATTATGTTGCAGCAAACGCAAGCGCAAACGGTTATTCCTTATTACGGACGGTTTTTAAAAAAATTTGCATCGATCGCACAATTAGCACAATCGGAATTGGACGAAGTATTGTGTTTATGGAGTGGATTGGGTTATTATTCCAGAGCTATAAATTTACATAAAACAGCAAAAATTATAATTGCACGCTATAATGGTGCATTTCCGGAAGATTTTAATATATTAATTTCTTTACCTGGAATAGGTAAATCTACTGCTGGAGCTATATTATCATTAACATTAGATCAACATTACGCAATTCTTGATGGTAATATCAAGAGGATTTTGATTAGATATTATGCTCTTGATTATTATTTATCAGGCAATAAATCTAATGTGAATAAAGAATTATGGTTATTAAGCACTAAATTATTGCCGAATAAAAAAGTGTCCATTTTCAATCAAGCTATGATGAACCTTGGTAGATTAGTATGCACTAATAGAAATCCAAAATGTAATTTTTGTCCTTTACAAAAAGGTTGCCAAGCTTTTTTTAGAAACAGTGTAAGTCAATACCCAAAGAAAAAACCTAAGAAAATATTTCTACAAAAAATCATCTATTTGTTGTTACTTAAAATTTATAAATATTATACTAATATGGTATGGTTAGAAAAACGTCCAATTAAAATGATTTGGGGTGGTTTATTTTGTTTTCCTGAATTTAAAAATGTTAGCATGTTAGATGCTTGGTTAGTAAGTGTTGATCTTTATCATAATCCCCGTAGATATTTATCTATACTTAAATATAGATTAAGTAATATAGACTTAATTATACAACCAGTGTTAGTAGATATGAATAAGAAATTACAGTATTCCCATGATGGGACTTGGTATGATTTAATAGATCCCCCGAATGTTGGGTTACCAAAACCAGTTTCTATAATTTTACAGAACTTATGAATAAATAGTGATGTGACTGATATTATTTATAATAATAAATAGTCTAAAATTTTTATTAGTTTAACAAATGAGAATTTTAATAATGTCTAGAATAGTTTATTGTTTATTTTTTAAGAAAAAAGCTGATGGATTAAATAAATTATGTTATCCTGGAAGTTTAGGTCAATATATTTATAATAATATTTCGAAAAAAGCATGGGAACAATGGCAAAATAAGCAGACTATTTTAATTAACGAAAATAAATTGAATATGTTAAAAGTATTAGATCGTGCTTTTCTTGAAAAGGAAATGAAACTCTTTCTATTTGGTGCAGAACATTATCTAAATAAAAAATAAATTTTGCTAAAATATTTTTATTATTTAGTTAAATTGAGTATTGTTTTTTGATATAAATATTTTTATTGTGTATAAAATATCATTTTATTTTTTCTTAACAGAAATTAATCATAAATATATATAATTATTTTTTATGAATGATTGTTGTCATTAGGGATAATGTTATGTTTACTATATATTAGTAATGGTTTTGATATACCGGATATTACGGATTCATCAATTATTACTTTACTTATGTTCTTTTTAGAAGGCAATTCGTACATTATATCTAATAATATATTTTCAAGAATAGCTCTTAGCCCTCTGGCACCAGTATTTTTTTTAATTGCGTATTGTGCTATTGCAGTTAATGATGTTTCTGAAAACTCTAATTTTACCCCATCCATCTCAAAGAGTATTTTATATTGTTTAATTAAAGCATTTTTCGGATCTTTTAAGATTTTAATTAATTCTTTTTCTTGTAGTTCTTGTAAAATAGAAATTATTGGCAATCTACTAACAAATTCTGGAATTAAACCAAATTTAATTAAATCTTCTGACTCAGTTTTCATTAATAATGATGAAAAATAATGATTTTTTGATGAAACAGTGTGATTATTTTTCGAGATATTAAATCCAATACTACGTGTATTATTGATGCGTTTTTCTATAATTTTATGTAAATTGAAAAATGTGCCGCCGCAAATAAAAAGAATATTAGTTGTATCTATATATATAAGTTCTTGCTGAGGATGTTTACGACCACCTTGTGGTGGTACTGCTGCTATAGTTCCTTCAATTAATTTTAGTAAGGATTGTTGTACTCCTTCTCCAGATACATCTCTAGTAATAGAGATATTTTCAGATTTTTTAGAAATTTTATCTATTTCATCTATATAAATGATACCTTGTTGTGCTTTTTTTATATCATAATTACATTTTTGTAATAATTTTTGTATAATGTTTTCTACATCTTCTCCGACATACCCTGCTTGCGTTAAAGTAGTAGCATCTGATATTGCAAATGGCACATTTAGGAATCGTGCTAATGTTTCTGCTAACAATGTTTTACCACTACCGGTTGGACCGATTAGTAAAATGTTACTTTTAGATAGTTCGGTACAGTCTTTATTACTGATAGATATTGTATTTTGATAATTTAAACGTTTATAATGGTTATATACTGCTACTGCAAGTAGTTTCTTTGTGTGTTCCTGACCAATAACGTAATTATCTAAATAATTTTTAATTTCATAAGGTTCAGGAAACTTGATAAATTTTTTTTTAATTGTGTTGTCTTGATTAATTACATTAGAACACAAATTTACGCATGTATCACAAATATACGCTGATAATCCAGTAATCAATTTTAATACATGGTTTTGGTCTTTTCCGCAAAATGAACAATGCGGTATATTTGGTGGATGATCTTGGTTATTACGATTCACAGTTTAATATCCTTTATTTTGTTATACATATTATTTGATTGTGTTTGTATTTTAAATTTTTATTGAAATATGAAAGTGATAAGATATATATTTTATACATGATATTCAAGTAATAAAGTATTAGAAATAATTATTAAATTTTTTATTATCTTCTAGATAGAACACAGTCTATTATTCCGTATTTCACAGCTTCTGTAGCAGATAAAAAACAATCTCTTTCCGTATCTTTATTGATTATGTCTATGGATTGTCCTGTATGTTTTGCCATAAGCGTATTAATATTATTTTTAATTTTTAATATTTCTTGAGCATGAATAGCAATATCAGTAGCTTGTCCCTGAAAACATCCTAATGGTTGATGAATCATAATTTGCGCATTTGGTAAACAAAATCTTTTACCCTTAGACCCCGAAGCTAATAGAAAAGCGCTCATGGATGCTGCTTGACCCATACAGAATGTGCTGATGTCAGGTTTAATAAATTGCATAGTGTCATATATGGACATTCCCGCGGTAATTAATCCTCCTGGTGAATTAATATATAAGTGAATATCTTTTTCTGCATTTTCTGATTCTAAAAAAATCATTTGTGCAATAATTAGATGTGCTGTGTAGTCTTCTATTTTACCAGTTAGAAAAATAATACGTTCTTTCAGTAATAAAGAAAAAATATCATATGCACGATCTCCACGAATTGTTTGTTCTATAATTGTCGGTATTATGTTAGCATTATGATAGGCAGGTATTCTGGGATTATTAAAATATTTCATGGTATTTATTTATACTCCTGTATTTAAGGTATGATTTCAATAATTTTTAGATTTTATATAAATAAAGTATTGAATATTTGCATAATAAAAAATTACTGGTTTTTTTAAATTATTATCTAAAATAATATTAATTGATAGTATTCAGTTTAGTTGTTTATATTTAATTTTATCGCGGTTTATATACTTATTGTCGAATAATTTTAAATATTTCACGTGTCATGTATAGTTTAATTTTATTTAATGTTATTACAGTTTAATACTAAGAATTATTTTTATGTTAATGTGTTAATTAGTTAGAAAACATTTCTAACTGAAATTTTCATAATATATAATTTTAAAATATTATAATATAAATTTTAATATTTTATTCAAGATTTGTTAGTCAGTTAAGTGTGAAATTTAAATTTCATTGCAATAAAGTCTATTTTATATTTTAGAATAAACTTATTTGAAGTTTATATAGTTGTTCACTATTTTTATAATTTAAGTTGTTTTTAGGATTTTAATTGAAATAAATAAATTATTAATATTTTTGAATATGATGTTTTATGTATATTTTATAATTTTGAATTATTAGTTAAAATAATAACGAAATTTTACACAGGATTTAGAGTGATATAAAAATTAGAATTTTAAAAATTATCTGATATTTTTATTTTTTTGAATGTTTTAATATTTTGTAATTTTTTGATTTTTTAATTATATATATAAAGTAATTAATATGATTAAAGTATAACGTATGATCTATAATTTTAATTTTTGTTATTTTTTATAATGTTGTTTATGTTTACATTATAAAATGTAAGTTTATTATTTAAATCATTATTATTTACATTTTTTTATAAAAAATTTTCTAAAATTGTGTTATTGTAATCCCAATAAATTTAAAAATTTTTATTTTATTATTTTGAATAATAGAAATAATATAAGAATGTAATGTACAGCTCTACATGATGATTGTAGAAATTTTAGCAGAAATATTAAATTTTTTTCTAATTTTTTTATTGAGTATTTTTATAGAAACAATGTTGATTATTTTTCAGTATTATAGCAAAATTATTAATGTTGTTATCTTTGCGTTCTTTATTGTGAAAAGTTTATTTTTTAGAATTAATTAACGCGTTATTATGATTTTTCTGTATATTATTTGTAATGAATAGATGAAAACTAGTTTTAAATGTGTACTAAAGATAATTTTTAGTACTTCATGTGATTAAATTTATTTAATTATACATTCGGTGTATTTCTATATCGGAATAATGTAAAAATGTGCTATTTATTACAAAAATTATATGCCATCTTATATTGTGGTGTATCGATATAGTTGATTAGATTCAAAATTTAATTTTAGAAGAGCTTTTCATTAATAATTGAGTAATTGTTGAATGCATATTTGATTTATCAGAGCGCTTTGAAAAAGCAAAATACGTTCTTCTAGAATAAAGAATATTAGTTAATAATTTTTTAAAAAATTAATACATATATATATTACAATATATTTTATAGTATATGTTCTAATAAATTAGATATTAATTGTATTTAATGTATGATATGTTTTAATATTTGTATCTTTAAATTTTTTCTTAACTATTTAAAATAAAAAATAAACTGAATATATTAAATATATATGAAGATATAAATTTTTAGTAAGAATACTTACATGAAAATTTTTATTGCCAAAATTTTAATTAATTTAATTTAAACAATAATTTTATACATAAATTATATTGATTTTTATTAGTTAAAAATTTTAAAATAATTTAAATTTATTTTAAAAAATTTAAATAAACAAATTTGAAATTTTTATCCAAAATAAAATATATTTCAATCTATTTATAATATTTAAATATTTGATTTTTTTAATCATATGGTTTTTAATAAATTTAAAGATAGTAGAAATGTATGTATATTTTGCATCAATAATGTGGTGATTTGATAGATTAAAGATGTATAATTTAATTTATCAAATACAATAAAAGTTTAGTAATGTCTAATACTAACTGTAATATCTATTAAGATTAATGATTTATGAAAATAAGTATATATAAATATTGTAGAATATGTATATTTTTATTATTAGGAATATTTTTAACAATTTTAAGTGGATGTGCGAATTTGGTATTATTACATCCTAAAGGGCAAATCGGTTCAGAAGAATGTTCTTTGGTGTTAACTGCTTTTGGTTTGATGTCCTTAATAATTATTCCAGTGATTGTAATGACATTCTTTTTTACTCTAAAATATAGAGCATCTAATTTTAGAAATGCACAATATACTCCCAATTGGTCACATTCTAAAATAATAGAATTTGTAATTTGGTTTGTTCCAATTATTATTATAATAATTTTAGGTATTTTAACCTGGAAGTCTACTCATAAATTAGACCCTAAAAAACCCATTGTATCTGCTATTACGCAACCAATAATTGTTGATGTTATATCGTTGGACTGGAAATGGCTTTTTATTTATCCTCAACAAAATATAGCAGTTGTAAATGAGTTAGTTTTTCCAATAAATACGCCGATTAAATTTAATGTTACTTCTAATTCTGTTATGAATGCTTTTTTTATCCCTCAATTAGGTGGTCAAATTTACGCTATGGCTGGTATGCATACAGAATTAAATTTAATAGCGCAAGAGTCAGGGCAGTATAAAGGAATTTCTTCTAATTTTAGTGGTTCAGGATTTTCAAACATGAAATTTACTGTTATTGTGACAGACACTGAAAAGGAATTTGAAAAGTGGATTAAAAAAGTTCGTCAATCTCCTTATCATATCAATAATATGATAACTTATGAAGAGTTAGCTGCTCCTAGCAAAAATAATGCAGTAATTTATTTTTCAAGTATACAGACTAATCTATTTTATGAAGTTATTAATAAGTTTAAATATTAAATCAATATAAAAATTTTGCAATTATAGTTCACATTTTTAATTAAATATTATATTCACAATAATATTTTAAATATGAGGATATTATGAAAAATGTTTGGAAAATTAACAATACATTCGATTCCGTATGAAGATACAATTATTATGTCCACAATAATTTTAATGTTTTTTATAGGAATGATGTTAATTGGATATATTACTTATTTGAAAAAATGGCGGTATCTTTGGAATGAGTGGTTTACTTCTGTAGATCATAAGAAAATTGGAATTATGTATATTATAGTATCATGTATTATGTTTTTGCGCGGTTTTGTTGATGCAATTATGATGCGAACACAACAAGCTTTGTCATCTGTTGGAGCTCATGAATTTTTATCAATACATCATTATAATCAAGTAATTACTGCGCACGGTGTGATTATGATAATATTCATGGCTACTCCTTTTGTCATAGGATTAATGAATTTAATAGTTCCTTTGCAAATTGGAGCGCGAGACGTTGCATTTCCTTTTTTAAATTCTTTAAGTTTTTGGTTGTTTATGGTAGGAGTAATTCTGATAAATTTATCTTTAGGAATAGGTGAATTTGCCCAAACAGGATGGGCTGGTTACCCTCCATTATCTAGTAAAGAGTATAGCCCGGGAGTTGGTGTAGATTATTGGATATGGAGCATTCAAATTGCTGGAATAGGCACTACTTTAACTGGTATAAATTTTTTTACTACTATTTTATATATGCGAGCCCCGGGATTAATGATGATGAAAATGCCAGTATTTACCTGGACAGCTTTATGCACAAATACATTAATTATTGTGGCGTTTCCTATTTTAACTGTTACTATAGCATTATTAACTTTAGATCGTTATTTAGGAACTCATTTTTTTACCAATGATTTTGGTGGAAATATGATGATGTATATAAATTTATTTTGGGCTTGGGGTCACCCAGAAGTTTATATTTTAGTTTTACCAGTGTTTGGTGTATTTTCAGAGGTTGTTTCTACTTTTTCTCAAAAGAAGTTGTTTGGATATACTTCATTAGTTGGGGCTACTGTTGCGATTACAGTATTATCTTTTTGTGTATGGTTACATCATTTTTTTACCATGGGATCTGGCGCGAATGTTAATGCGTTTTTTGGAATTATGACCATGGTTATCGCTATTCCGACTGGGGTAAAAATTTTCAATTGGCTTTTTACTATGTATCGTGGTAAAATTATTTTTACGTCCCCAATGCTTTGGACTATTGGCTTTATTATTACATTTTCTATAGGAGGTATGACTGGAGTATTATTAGCAGTACCTGGTGCTGATTTTATATTGCATAATAGTTTGTTTTTAGTTGCGCATTTTCACAATGTAATAATCGGTGGTGTGTTATTTGGATGCTTTGCTGGCGCTACGTATTGGTTTCCTAAAGCTTTTGGATATGTTTTAAATGAAACATGGGGAAAGAGGGCTTTTTGGTTTTGGATTATTGGGTTTTATATAGCATTTATGCCATTATATATTCTAGGGTTCATGGGCATGACTCGTCGATTAGGAGAAAATATTGATTCTGAGTTCTCACCTATGTTACTGACTGCGTCAGTAGGGACAGTTTTAATTGGCTTGGGTATTATGTGTCAATTTATTCAGATAGTTATTAGCGTTTTAAATCGTGATATGTATAAAGATCATAGTGGTAATCCATGGAATGGGTTTACTCTTGAATGGTCAACTGTTTCTCCCCCACCGTTTTACAACTTTGCAGTTATTCCCGTTATCAGAAGAGATCGTGATGTCTTGTGGTATGTAAAAAATAATAGTAAACGATGTTGTACTAGTCAGGTTGATATATTATACAAGCCTATTCATATGCCTAAAAATACTAGCGCTGGAATATTGATATCTTTTTTTAGTTTAATATTTGGTTTTAGTATGATTTGGTATATATGGTGGCTTGTTATTTTTAGTATATGTGGAATGATGATAATCTGGATAATGCATACATTTGATGATGACATAGAATATATTATTCCGATAAAAAAAATTAAAGAAATTGAATACAATAATAATGCAAACATTTCATAGTTTAAGTAAAAAAATTATATTTGGTTTTTGGTTATATATAATGAGTGACTGTATTTTGTTTGCTAGTTTATTTACAATATATGCAGTCTTAAGTCATGGTATGATGGATTGTCTTGTTATGCATAACAAAGAGGAAATATTTTCAATACCTTTTGTGTTTATAGAAACTTGTTGTTTACTTTTCAGTAGTATTTCTTATGGTCAAGTGATGATATATGTAAAAAAAGTAAATATTAAGCAAATAAATGTTTGGATGTTGATTACTTTTATATTAGGATTATTTTTTATTAGTATGGAATGTTATGAATTTTATCATTTAATTAAAGCAGGAAATACTCCGAGCAGTAATGCTTTTTTTTCTGCCTTTTTTGTGTTAGTTGGTACTCACGGTATACATGTAGTAATAGGTATGATATGGATTGTGTTAATGGTAATACATATTATGTATAAAGGGTTGACATATATAAATCGTATAAGATTGCAATGTTTAAGTTTGTTTTGGCATTTTCTTGATATTATATGGATATGTGTATTTACTGAAGTGTATTTATTAGGAGTGTTTTAATTAATGAAAAATGATTATACACAGAAATCGTATTTTATTGGATTTATACTGTCTGGGTTTTTAACAATTCTTCCGTTTAGTATGTCTTTATGTACTATGGTACATAAAGACATATTGATAACAATTATAATATTATGTGCCGTGGTTCAAATTGGTGTGCATTTAGTGTGTTTTTTGCATCTATATGGCTCATTAAGGCAATTATGGTATTTAATATTTTTAATATTTACATTGTTCATAGCTGCTGTTTTATTCTTAGGAAGTATATGGATTATGAAACATTTACATCATAATGTAATGATTTAACTAAAATAGCTCATTTTAATATATGATTAAGCATTACTATTTTTTAATAAAACCTGGGATCGTTATAGGGAATTTAACCTCTTCTATTGGAGGGTTTTTAATAGCGTTGAAAGGATATATATTTTGGCCTTTATTTATAAAAACAATGATAGGTAGCGCGTTGGTTGTGGCTGGGAGTTGCGTGTTTAACAATATTATTGATAAAGATATTGATGCAATTATGGAAAGAACTAAAAATAGAATTTTAGTCCGTTGCAATAAAACTATTTATATAAATAGTATATTATATGCAGGAATTTTAAGTATATTAGGATTTTTGTTTTTAATTTTTACAAAAAATTTACTAGTTGTGTATTTAGCTGCAATAGGTATGTTAGTATACTTAGGTGTATATAGTTTTTGGATGAAACGTAAATCTGTTTATAGTACAGTTGCAGGCAGTATATCAGGATCTATACCCCCTTTAATTGGATATTGTGCTGTTACAAACAATTTGGATTTGGGAGCTATAATATTATTTTTTATGTTTATTTTTTGGCAAATTCCTCATTCTTACTCTATTTTAATACTAAATATTGGTGAATATAAATTAGCCGGCATTCCTGTTTTACCCGCAGAAAAAGGTATAAGTTTAACTCAGACACACATGACTATCTGTATAGTTGGATTAATTATAATGATTGCGTTATTTGCTATTTTAGGATATGCCAGTTATATATTTTTAATATCTACAAGTATTCTAAGTATATGGTGGTTATATGTTGGAACTTATGGATATAAAGTTATTAAAAATAGTTATTTATGGGCAAAAAAAATGTTTTTATTATCTGTAATTATTGTTTTGTCCATAAATTTATCTTTATTTTTAGATTTCCTTTTATTAGCTAAATGAATAACATTCTGATGTTTTTGGTGTAAAATATAATTACAGTTACAGTAATTATATTTTATATAACATTTTAAAATCATGTTTTTATGATTAATCTCTAAAATAGAATACTTTCATTTTGTTTACTAATATAGTTGAAATATTAATCTATATTAAAAATGTACTTTACTAATTGAATAGTATTAGTTTAATAATGAGCAAAAAAGAGCTGTACGTCATATTAGGAGTAAGCGCGATATATATGTTGCGTATGTCAGGAGTATTTATGATACTTCCTGTTTTGACTGCGCATATGTTTTTATTACAGGGAGTAAATGGGTGTTTATTAGGTATAGCTATTGGTATATATGGTTTTATGCAAGTAATTTTTCAAATACCTTGTGGATTAATTTCTGATAAAATTGGTTATAAATCAGTTATTATTGGTGGTTTAGTTTTGTTCGCTATTGGTAGCGAAATTGTTGCTATTACTCAGCATATTTGGGGTCTGATTATTGGCCGCGCATTGCAGGGGTCAGGAGCAATCAGCGGATCACTAATAGCATTTTTATTAGATTCAGTAAAATCGCAACATCATATGCGAGCTGTAGCGTTTATTGGTATAAATTTTGGTATTACTTTTTTTATTTCTATAATATTTGGCCCTATTATTACTGATAGGTATGGATTATACGGATTATTTCATGGAATCACAATATTGGCTATATTAGCTATAATTTTAACTTATTTTATAATACCAACATTGTCTAACAATTTTTCAAAAAATAATGAAACTTTTTTCATTATTTTTAATAAAATTAAAAAAATTGTTTCTAATATTCAATTAATAAGATTGAGTTTTAATATTTTTTTTATACATATTATTTTAATATTAAATTTTATTGTTATGCCTAAAGTACTGATAAATTTAGGTTTTTCTGCAAATGTACATTGGAAAGTTTATAGTATTATAATGTTAATATCATCGATAGTGGTATTATCATATATTCTTTATTTGGAAAAAAAGCATTGTGTAACACATATATTGTTTAAATGTATGATTATTTTATTAATGGCAGAATTACTTATGTGCATGAGTGCACATTTTGTTTTCAATTTTTTATTTGGTATGCAATTATTTTTTATAGTATTTAGTTTAATTGAATCTATATTACCTGCTATCTTACATAAGATATCATCGCATACCTATAGAAGCACAACAATCAGTATTTATTCTGTCGGACAGTTTTTAGGATTAGGCTGTGGTGGAATTTTAGGTGGATTTTTATTGGAGTTAGGTGGAATTTGGTTAGTATTATGTTGCGCAGTAGTTATATCTACAATTTGTGTATTTTTAAATAAATAAAAATATTTTATATTTATTATTTTTAATAAGTTAATTTTTTTGATATAAAAATTGGTATGTAATATTTTATTTAAATAAAGAGAATTGTCTTTTTATAAATAAAATACATAATTTCATATGTTAATATATATTTTTAGTATCAAAAATAAATTTTGATGAAAAATTATTATATTATAAGTATTACATTGATTTGTATTGTGATAAATTAACAAAATATTATTTATATCTTGTTTAAAAACAAGATAATTAAATTTTTTGGCGCATTACTTAGTAGGTTGATAAATTTTTATGTTGATAAATCCTTTATCATATAAATATATTGCTTGTGACCTACTGATAATACCGTTATCACAATATAATAAATATGTTTTATTTTGATCTAGTTTAGAAAATTGATTGATTAATTCGTAAAATGGGATGTGTTGTATTTTTGTGTTGTTTAAAAATAGTGGTTTTTTGTTTCTGTCAGATTCTGGGCGTATGTCTAGTAAAATATCGTTTTTATTTAGAATATGTGTAGTTTTAATTTTTTGAAAAAAAGTGTTATTTTTTACATCATTAGGAATATCATGTACATTAATAGTTTTAGCTTGAGATACTGCACGTGCAAGTATAGAAAAATCAAAATTTTTTTCCTCTAATTCAATATATTTTTTATTTATTTTTGTACTTGCATTTTTTGATGTTATTGCGCAATATTCAGGAATATTTTTTGAGAAAATTTCTGTTCCAATTTTTTTAGCTAAGTTAATAATTTGTTCTTTGTCATAAGAAATTAAAGGACGAAATATTACGTGTGTGGAAGCATTGTCGATAATAGTAATATTATTTAAAGTTTGGCTGGACACTTGTCCTATTGCTTCTCCTGTTATTAATGCTTTAACTTTTAAATGATTTGCTATCACAGATGCAATTCGCATCATCATACGTTTTAATATTATTCCCATATAATTATGTTTAATTTTAGAAAAAATTTCTTTAATTATTTCTGCGCAGTCAATAGTAATAAATTTAACTTTGTGCGAGCTACTAAATTTATTCCACAAGTAGAATACGATTTTTTGTACTTCAATAATGTGTGTTGAGCCGCCCAAATTAAAAAAACAATAATTTACTGTGCATCCTCGACGTATTAACATATAACTAGAGACAGCTGAATCAAATCCTCCAGAAATTAAAGATAATAGTTCTTTTTGTGTACCGATAGGAAATCCATTCAGTCCTTCATAACGTTTAATTACTATAAAGAGTTTATTATGTTTAATTTCTATATATATAATTTTTTCAGGATTTGTTAAATTAACTTTTATGTTTTTTATCATTTGAATAATTTTATTACCTAAATAACATTCAGCTTCTTTTGAAGTAAAGTTTTGATTACCGTAACGTTTTACTCTTATACAAAAAGTTTTTTCTGCAAATATAATGTTTTTGTTATTAAAATTTAATGCGATTTTTTGATAAATATCTTGTAATGAGGTGTATGTGTATTCTTCAACTAATAAAAAATGATGAATTCCTGGTATATTTTGTAAAATATTATATATTCTTTGATTATTTTTACATTTTATTTCTAGATAATCCCAATGTCGTATTATAGTAATAGGTTCGTTATTTCTCTTAAAAATATTTTTAATGTTTGTAATAAGAATATTTATAAAAAAAATTCTTATAGGACGACTTTTTATAGTAATTTCTGGAGAAAATTTGGTAATTATTTTCATATGAAAAATATTTTTTTATTAAAATTTAAAAATATTGATTATATTATGAATTTTTTTAATTTTAAATAGATCTATAATGTATAATTTCTAGTTTTTTTGTCAATAGTTTCAGATAGTATAAATTTAAGTAAAATTAGAGCATGTTATACATATATGTGATTTTTTAATTTTATTAAAAGTTATTTAATTTAGTGTATAAAAACTATAGTATATCATTATAATAATGTTTTATTTAAAATATTAAAATTAAGGATTATTTAGAATTGGTTTGCATATATGTATAGAACTTATTAGCAATAATATATTCATATATTATGTTAATTTTGTAATTTTGCAGATATTTATTTTGTGTCAATATCTAATATTCATAAAAATGTAGTGTTATATTTAAATACAGTGATTAAATTTATAGTAATTTTATAAAAATTTTTTTTGAGTGTTTAAATATTTTTTTTGAGAAATACATATATTTTATATATCAAAAAAAAATTGATAAAAATAATTCTTAAGTTAAACATAAATAATAAACATAATCATAAATAAGAGATTTATAAGGTTTTTAATATTATTGCTAATAATTTTACAAAGATTATAATATATAATTAATGTCTGTGTGTTAAGAAAAATATATATATTTCTAATATATAATATATTAACTGTTAAAAAATTTTTTAATTTATCAAAATTAAGAATTTCTTTATGACAAAACCATATGTAAATATATTAATGATAAATATATTAATCCTATATATATAAATTTCATGTTTAATATAACATTTATTATTTGGTGTAATATCTAATTTGGATAAACAAAATTTTTTTAAAAATATTACATAAAAATGTAAAATATGAACAAATCAAAATTTATATTTTGAATAGTGTTTATATTATGTTATAAAGAATTTGATGTATTAAAATTTTAATATTTTATTTAAAGTAAAAATTTATTATAAATAATAATTATTACAATACTGCGAATAACACCAATTAAATATATTCAATATGAATTTTAATTTCAGTAAATATCCTGTATTAGATTTAGTGCAGAATCCTATAGAATTAAGGAAATTGTCTGAGGATGATTTAATAAAATTATGCGATGAATTACGTCAATTTCTTTTAAACAGCATAAGCAAATCTAGCGGACATTTTGCATCAGGACTGGGGACAGTGGAACTTACTATTGCTTTACATTATATATATAATACTCCATTTGATTATTTAATTTGGGATATTGGTCATCAAGCATATCCACACAAAGTTATTACGGGGCGAAAAGAACGCATTTACAGTATTAGAAAAAAGGGTGGTTTACATCCTTTTCCATGCCGTGATGAAAGTGAATATGATGTGTTATCTGTAGGGCATTCTTCTACCTCTATTAGTGCAGGATTAGGATTGGCGATAGCTGCAGAGAGAGAAAACCTAGGTCGACACACAGTATGTGTTATTGGAGATGGGGCAATAACTGCAGGCATGGCTTTTGAAGCAATTAATCATGCTGGATATATAAAACCTAATTTATTAATTATATTAAATGATAATAAAATGTCCATTTCTGAAAATGTAGGGGCGTTAAATGCTTACAGTACTTGTATATCTAAACCAAAATATTTTTCGTTAAAATCAGATAATAAAGATATATCTGTTAATTATTTTTATAGAAAAAAATTTATTAAATATCTTAATAAGAACGTTAAAAATAAAAAATCTTTATCTCTATTTTCTCAGCTTGGTTTTTCTTATATTGGTCCGGTTAATGGTCACAATATGGGAGAATTGTTATTGGTTTTAAAAAATATACGCAACATGCGTAAAGGTCCTAATTTTTTGCATGTTATTACTAAAAAGGGTTGTGGATATAAACCAGCAGAAAATGATCCTATAAAATGGCATGCGGTTCCAAAATTTAATTTAGATCAAAAAGATTCGTCATATCTTATAGATTCAAAAAAAATTAATAATACAACATATTCTTCTATTTTTGGTGATTGGATATGTCAAGTTGCAGCTAATGATAAAAAAATTATTGGAATTACTCCTGCAATGAGAGAAGGTTCAGGTATGAGTGAATTTTCTAAAAAATACCCAAAACAGTATTTTGATGTTGCTATTGCTGAACAACATGCTGTTACCTTTGCTGCTGGATTAGCTATAGCTGGTTATAAGCCTATTGTTGCAATTTATTCAACATTTTTACAAAGAGCATATGATCAAGTAATTCATGATATAGCAATTCAAAAATTATCTGTATTATTTGTTGTTGATAGAGGAGGGATTGTTGGTGAAGACGGTCAAACACATCAAGGCGCGTTTGATTTGTCTTATTTACGTTGTATACCAAATATAATAATAATGACTCCAAGTAATGCGAAGGAATGTCAATTAATGTTATATACGGGATATAGTTATCAAGATGGTCCTAGTGTTGTACGTTATCCAAAAGGTCCTGCTGATTTATCTGATGAAATTATAGATGATGTTAAATCATTATCGCCTATTCCATTAAGCAAGGGTGTAATAAAGCGAGAAGGACGCTGCATTGCTATTCTTAATTTTGGCGCTTTATTGAAATCAGCTTATGATGTTGCGTTAAAACTGAATGCTACATTAGTAGATATGCGATTCGTTAAACCGTTAGATAAAAAATTAATACGGTATGTTGTTAAACATCATAAATTCTTAGTGACTTTAGAAGAAAACGTTATATTAGGTGGGGCAGGTAGCGGAGTAAATGAGTATCTTATGAGGAATAAGTTTTTAACGCCGGTTTTAAATATTGGTTTTCCTGATTCCTTCATTCCTCAAGGTTCACGATTAGAAATACTTGCGGATTTAGGATTAGATAGTATTGGTATTTACAATAAAATTATAGATTGGGCGTGTTAATTTTTATTTTTATGTATTTAAACATAAAAATAAGGGTAGCTTTATATTTTTAATGTAATAAAAGTAGTATTAATTATATTTAAAATTTTTTAAGATTCAGTATCTATGATACTATATAATGGATCATTGTTTATGTATTTTTTAAGTAAAATGCCTAAATAAAATTATTAAAAACACTGAAATAACACCAGCTACTATATCATCAAAAATTATTCCAAAACCCCCTTTGATTGTACGGTCGCACCAAGATATTGGCCAAGGTTTGGTTATATCGAGTATTCTAAATAATGTAAACGCAAACATTATATAATACCAATTATTTGTTGGTACTATAATCAGAGTAATCCACATACCAAGAAATTCATCTAAAACTATAGATTTATGATCGTGTATTCCAATTATTTTATTTGTTTGATTGCAAAAATATGTACCTATTATTATTCCAATTGTTAAAAAACAAAAATAAAATTTATATGAAAATAATTTTACTAATATCCACCATATAGGTATAGCGAATAGTGATGCAATACTGCCAGTGGGTGTTTTGGGGATCGTACCGATTCCAAAACCGGTAGCACATAAATAACAAGTTTTAGTAAATTTTTTAGTATTCAATAAATCACGTAACATAATCTGTATTACCGATATGTAATATTATTAATAATTTAATTAAAATTAATTTTGTATTAAGTGTTATTTAACATTGTTGTTTTATTGTGTAAAAAAATTTTTTTAGTTATTTTATCTAAAACGCCGTTGATAAATTTGTGACTTTTTTCAGCGCCAAATGTTTTAACAAGTTCAATAGCTTCATTAATAACAACTTTGTGTGGTATGGTTGATTGGCATTTTGTAAGTTCAAATAAAGCAATTCTTAATACTAAATGTTCAATATATCCTAATGTATTTAAATTTCTAGAAAGAAATGGAATCATCAACTGATCGAGTTCTTTAGAGTAATTTATTACGCCTGTATATAATGTATGAAAATAAGATGTATTACAATTTTGTATATTTTGTTCTACTAAAATATGTAATTCTACTGAATTAATATCATTTTGAGATAATGTCCAAGAATATAATGCTTGTAGCGCGCATTCACGCGCACGTCTACGACTAATTGATTTCAAAAATATTTCCTATATAATAGATAAAAGTAATAAAAAATTCACTTTATTTTAAGTGAATATAAAAATATTACTTTTTAAGTAATTGTATGATATTAATCATTTCTAAAACAGCTAAAGCAGATTCTGATCCTTTGTTATTAGATTTTATACCTGCACGTTCTATAGCTTGTCCTATATTATCTGTAGTTAATAATCCGCAACCAATAGGTAATGTATGATTTATAGAAATTTCAGATAATCTGAGATTACATATTTTTTCGAGTAGTTTGAAATGTGTAGTAAATCCTTTTATAATTGTTCCTAGTGTTATTATTGCATCATATTTATTTTCTGTAGCTAATAATTTTGCGATTAATGGCAATTCGTAAGCTCCTGGAACCCATATTATTTTTATATGCTCTTCTTTTACGTGCCCTATTTTTTTTAAGATATCTAGGGCGCCTTCAAGTAGATTATTATTAATAAAACGATTGACTCGTGCAACAATTATAGCAATCTTAGCATTATTTACTATCATAGTATTACTTTCAATAATATTCATAATTAGGGTCCGAATTAATTTATATTTGTATTAAACATCATATCATAATATTATTACTTTTAATAAATTATGTATTTTTTGGCATTAATCTTAAACGTAGATCTGATCCAATGATTTTGATATCAATTAATTTAAATGATTTTATATCATTAAGGCACTTAATATTTGGTAATAAACATAATGGTCGAGCATCGGAACCTAAAAATTTTAGAGCTTGATATAAGATAAGTTCATCAACTAATCCTATATTTAATAGAGCACCAGAAAAAGTAGCACCTGCTTCTACCCAAATATTATTAATTTCATGAATTTGAGTAATTTTTTTTATAAGTTCTATTAAATTTATATAGTATTGTCCATGATAGCACATTGAAGAAAATAATAGTTGTTCTACTGAGGAAGGCCAGTTTAAATGATCTTTTTTTAACCTAGCTAATAAAATTTTACCTTTATATTGTATAAAACGATGTGTTGGGAGCACTCTATTTGCACTATCTATAATTATTCTTAATGGTTGCCGAATTTGATTTTTTCCATATGTATGTTTCATAGTTTTTGAAAAACATGTCCAACGTACATTTAATTTTGGATTATCTGCAAGAATAGTACTCGCAGTAGAAAGAATTGCATCACTTTCTGCTCGAAAATTTTGTACATCTTGTCGAGATTGAATAGAAGTAATCCATTTACTTTCTCCAGAAGACATAGCCGTTCTCCCGTCTAAAGAAGCAGCTAATTTCAATTTTATCCATGGTAATCCAGTTCGTACACGTTTCAGAAACCCTTTATTTATTGATTCAGCTTCTGATAACATCAGACTGTGTTCCACTTGAATTCCTGCTTGTTGTAGTAAATGTAATCCTCTACCTTTTGAGCAGAAATTGGGATCTAACATAGCTATAACAACTCGTTTTATCCCCGCATTAATTAATGCAGTAGTACATGGAGGTGTTCTCCCATAGTGACTACATGGTTCTAAAGTAACGTAAGCTGTAGCACCTTGTGATAGATTTCCAGCAACACGTAATGCGTGTATTTCAGCATGAGCTTCTCCAGCTTTTATATGATATCCTTCTCCTACAATTTTATTATTACGAACTATAACGCATCCTACATTAGGATTTGGTGTCGTAGTAAATCGCCCTTTCCATGCTAATTGAAACGCTCGTGTTAGGTATATTTTATCTCGAGCTTTGGTTGTTGTGGTGTTATTCTTCATAGTATTATGAAATATTAAAAACTAATTTATTTTTAGGTCAAGATTTTATCAAGAAAATAATTTTTTGTATCAGAAATAGTGTATATTTTATTTGTTGTTGTATACATTAAAGATAATATTTAATTATTTATATATATTTAGTATTAAACTATGGTATTTTTATTAAATGTTTTATAGTGTAAGTGATTCACTAATGCTACATTTCAAATGTAATAATTATAGTTATTAAACTTTTTAAGTATATATTTATGTTGTAAATAAATTTAATAAAATGTTATTTATTTTAATAAATTTATTAATTAGATAATAATATTATCTAATTTATTTATTTTCAGAATTTTAGGTAATGTTTATTAAAACATGATATATAATACTAATTATAATTAGTGCAATGATTTTTATCATATGTTATAAAAATAACGTTTCTTTTAAGAAAAATTAATAAATTTATTATTATTTTTTAAATATTGTTTTTGAGTAATAAAAATTAAATTATCAAATAAATATACTAATTTTTAATTATAAGTATTAATAATATTGTACTATTTTATAGTAAATTGTTAATTTTATATAATGCATTGCATTAATAGACAATATTTATACTTTATAAATATTATGATCCGTATATATTTAATTTTTTGAAATTAATTTGTTTCTAAAACATATTATTTGTTTTTTAAGAAAATTTTTTAATATATTACATTTGGCTTCTAATATCAAAATGTAGTCGTCCTATATATAAAGTTATGTAATTTTATTAAATTATTAAAATGTGATCAAATTACAAGTATATAATCTGATGCTTGCATATTTTTATGATTAATTTTTTATAGATTATATATGTATGAATTGCATAGTAGTCTTTTACTAACAAGTAGAAATGATATTTTTCTTGTATAAATCTATAATTTAGTCACTATTTTATTAATGTGAAAATTAATTTATTATTGCTAATACAGAATTGTAGATTATTTCAAAAAATTTTTCCCCGAAAAATGAACAGAGTAAATAGTTTGTGTGATTTTGTAGAATTTATTTATTTTTAATAAATTATTATATAATAGTCATATGAATATTTATTCTAATAGATTTATTATCAAAATTTTTAGATCGATATTATTTTTGATTGTAATAAAAAATAATATTATTTTTTCAATAATTAATCAAAATTTTATTTATAAAATTACACAATAAAATATTGATTATAAATTACACAATGTTAATATCTCTTATACAGGAGATAATTTTACATTTTTATAAATTTATTGCATCGTGCAGATATAAATAAATATCATTAACTATAATGATTTCATTGTGCCTTTAGGAAGAATAGTTGTGACACAATCTTTTTTAATAAGAATTTCATTACCATTAACATTATTTTTTTCATTAAGAATAATGAAAATATAACCTGTTTCTGTAACTTTAATAACGCGTCCTACTAATCCACCGTTTGTTAATATTTCGTCACCTTTAGCAATGGAATTTAATAACTCTTTATGATTTTTAGTACGTTTTTGCTGGGGTCTAAAAATCATAAAATAAAATATACCAGCAAATACTATTAACATAATTATTAATGAATATGGATTGTTTTGTATGTCTGCATTAGTTTGAGCCCAAGCATTATGAATAAACATATTTTAAATTTCTCCTATTGTGGGAATATTTTATTAATACATAAAATAGTTTAATTAAACATAATTAATATTTTTATAAAAAATTTTAACAAAATTTTTTAGTGATCTTGTTTTTATGGAGTTACGTAATTTTTTCATTAAATTTTGATAATATCTTAAGTTGTGAATAGTATTTAAGCGTATACCAAGAGTTTCTTTACAACGATCTAAATGATGTAGATATGAACGATTATAATTTTGACAAGTGTAACAATCACAATATGTGTCTAACGGAGAAAGATCCCGTTTGTATTGAGTATTTCTAATTCTAATGATGCCGTTAGAAACAAATAAATATCCATTACGAGCATTACGTGTTGGGAGCACACAATCAAACATATCAACTCCATGTTGTACCGCTTCTATTAAATCTGTTGGTTTACCTGCGCCCATTAAATAACGTGGTTTATTTATAGGTATTATTTTACATACATGAGATAATATACGATGCATATCTTTTTTAGGTTCACCAACTGATAATCCGCCAATAGCGTATCCATCAAAACCAATATTTGTTAGTTCCTTTACTGCAATATTTCTCAAATTTTCATACATACCTCCTTGAATAATACCGAATAACATATTTTTATTATTTAATCTATCAAATTGCATGCGACTACGTTCAGCCCAATGTAGGGATATTTTTAATGATTTTTTAACGTAATTCAAAGTATTAGGATAAGCGACGCATTCATCAAATATAGTTACAATATCAGATTGTAATATATGTTGAATTTCTATAGAAGTTTCTGGGGTTAAAAATACATAATCGCCAGTTTTAGGATTTTTAAAATATACACCTTGTTTTGTAATTTTACAAATTTTATTTAAACTAAATATTTGAAACCCTCCAGAATCTGTAATAATTGGATTAGTCCAATTCATGAATTTATGTATACTACCATGTAATTTTATAATTTTTGTTCCCGGTTGTAACCACAGATGAAAGGTATTACTCAAAATTATTTGGGTGCCACAATTTTTTAGTTCTTCTGGTGTTAATGTTTTTATAGTGCCGTGTGTACCTACCGGCATAAATGCAGGAGTGTTTATTGTACCATGTTTAAGTATGAGTTTACCTGCTCGGGCATATCCATCTGTTTGTAATATTTGAAATGTCATATAGTATGCAGCCTAATTGATAATTATCGGTGAATTAAATTTAAATATATTATGAATTACATCTTTATTTAATTAAATAGTTAAACAAAAAGTAAAGTAATTTTTACACATATATATTTATTTGGGTAATATAAAAAATATGTTTATTTTAATAAATATTAGATTTTAAATAAATAAAATTAAAATAGATACGTATGTTTATTGAAAACATTAAATTTTAATAGTAATAATTTTTAATTAAATATAATTTAATATTATTAAATGTGAGTTAAAATTGATGAATTTTTTAATTGTTATATATGATTTAATATATTTAAACGTTAGTGCAATATTAAATACACATATGATTATAGTATTATAGTGAATAATTATATGTTGTTAATTTAGTTTCAACTAATATTAGATTGTTTTAATATAACAATATTTTACATTTTATATAGTGTGTATAAAATATTTTCGAAACATTTTAATATACTCATTAAGATGTCTATTTATATAGAAAATATTTCATGTTGTTTTATTTATATCAGTATTTTTATATGTTATTAAATATAGTTTATATTAACAGTATCATGTATGTTAATAACACTTTAGGTTAATCTAAATAATTATTATCAAAATAATTACATAGAATTCATTGTGTTTATATACAGGTACAATTATTTTAAAATCAGAATTAATTGATGTTTGATTAGAATATAATAAATTTTATAAAAAATAATTTTGTATATCGCATGTTTTATTTTTATTAAATTTTTTAATTAAATATTTATGTATTTAAATACATAAATTTATGTAATGTTTTTATTTATAAAAAAATATAGATTTTAAATAATAATTTTTATTATATTATTATATGATAATACTATTAACATAGTATATAATACAGTGAAGATTGATTACATAACGTAAATAATATTTTCTAAATTTTAGGATATTTTCTGTTAGGAATTGGATATTTTAAGAATTAGATTTTTTAATATAAAAGTTGAGGAAAATTATGATTTTAGTAAGTCGGCGTGCTCCTGATTTTACAGCTTCTGCTGTATTAGAAAACGGAGAAATTACGGATAATTTTAATTTATTAAATTATATTAATAATAAGGAAGCAGTAGTGTTTTTTTGGCCTATGGATTTTACTTTTGTTTGCCCCTCAGAATTGATATCCTGTGATAAACGTTATTTAGAATGGAAAAACCGGAATATAGAGGTTATTGGGATTTCTGTAGATTCGGTATTTGTTCATAGCGCTTGGAGACAAACCCCAGTTAATAAAGGAGGCATAGGATCTGTACGATTTATTATGGTGTCTGATACAAAACGCGAAATTATTAAATCTTATGGAATAGCACATCCAGAACAGGGAATAGCGTTGCGTGCGTCATTTTTAATTGATAAACTAGGAGTAGTACGTCATCAAGTAATAAATGATTTACCGTTTGGTAGAAATTTTGATGAAATGATTCGTATGGTAGATGCATTAAAATTTCATGAGAGTCATGGTTTATTATGCCCTGCACAATGGAATAGAGGCAAATCAGGCCTAAAAGCATCACAAAAAAGTGTAGAACAGTATCTATCTGAGAATTTTTCTCAACTCTAATTAATAGAAGATAATAATCATTTATTAGATTTTTTAGATAGAATGTTTTAGGAGGTTTATTTGAGTGGTTTTAAATGGACATTCAAATAATAAATGGAACTAGTTATCATAATATATATATTATGAATTGATAAAAATGCCGATAATAGGATTCGAACCTATACCCTTCGCATTACGAATGCGCTACTCTACCTTGTGAGTTATATCGGCATATTGTGATGATTTTAGCATATTAAAATAATATTTAAATGATTTCTTATATATACCAATACCGATTCTTGTACCTAAACTCATTATACTTGAGATTTTTTTATAAAATTCTGAAATTATAAACAAATAAAACGTTTCTTGCTGTATCTCTTCATAGGATTCTAGTAGTTAGAAACTAAGACACTATACGTATTTATATAGCAATATTTATTGCTTTAGTTGACATTTCTTTTTCAATAATCAGAATAAGCAAATGAATTATTTTAATGTGAACTTCTTGAATATGATCCAGATAACTTGCGTGTGGCATATAAATTATATGGTTTACATATTTTAAAAAATTATTTTCTTTATTTTTTTTTCCTGTTAAAAAAATTGTCTTCATTTTTTTATTATGTGCTGATTTTATGGCATTTAAAATATTAATTGAATCTCCAGAGGTAGAGATAGCTAGCAGTATATCTTCTTTATTCCCAACAGATTCAATATATCTAGAAAAAACATGTTCATAACCAAAATCATTACTGACACATGATAAATATGATGGATCAGAAATTGCTATTGCTGCGTAGCCAGAACGGTTATTTCTATAACGTCCAGTTAATTCTTCAGCAAAATGCATAGCATTGCAATGTGATCCGCCATTACCACATGATAATGCCTTGCCTCCTTTTTTAAAGGCATTAGCAATAAGTTTTGCTGATGATATTAATACATTAATATTATCTGGGATATCAGAAAATTGTTGTATTATTTTTATAGTTAAGCCAAATTCATTATAAATTAAATCATGATACACAATAAACCTCATTAGTTAATAATAAGTAACATACTGTCTAGAGATAAACTATTTTGACAAAAAAACATATTTATTAATTTAATTGTATAAGACAACGAAATCTATAAGATTCATTGTAACCAGTTTGTAATATTAAATCAACATTGTTTAATATGAAATTTTCACTCTCTCCAGATGCAACATTTATGTATTTTTTGCATATCATCTAAATAATTTTCATGGTTTAATTTTTCTTTTTCATCAGCGTAGATAATCTTTAATGGAGTGATTTTGGGTGACTTTATTACAGTATTTGTTGTTTTAAAGTTTTTTTCATTATTATTTTCTGCATTTTCATGAATATTTTCAGTGAAATTTATTTCAATTTGTTTTTCATTCATACATAAAAATACATTGGCTAAAGTTTCTGCGTCAACTAATGCGCTATGCAAGTTTTTTCGTATATTGCTGATGCGATAGCGTTCACACAATGCATCTAAACTATTGCGTTGTCCTGGAAATTTTTTACGAGCTACTTTTAAACTGTCAATTATAGTGCAGTAATGCTCTATATTTTTTGTATTTTTGTCGCAAATTTTTAATTCTTGATTGAGAAATCCTATATCAAACAATGCATTATGAATAATTAATTCGCTATTTTTAATAAATGTTAAAAAATTTTCTTTTATTTCTGAGAAATTAGGTTTATTGATTAAAAATTGATCACTAATTCCGTGTATTTGAAAAGCTGCCATATCAATTGTGCGATTTGGATTAAGATATGTATGAAATTTTTTATTAGTTATACGACGATTTATTATTTCGACTGCTCCAATTTCAATAATTCTATGTCCTGTATAATGTGCACCAAATTTGTTCATTCCAGTAGTTTCAGTATCTAAAATAACTTGTCTTTTTGTATTAATAATCATAGATTTAATTTATATTAAATTAATTTATTTTAATTTATATTATATTATGATATACATTATAAATGTGTAAAAAAATAGAGATTTTTACTGATGGATCATGTATCGGTAATCCAGGTCCTGGTGGATGTGCCGCAATATTAATATATAAACAATATAGAAAAGAATTTAGTATTGGATATAAATTAACTACTAATAATCGTATGGAATTAATGGCAGCTATTATTGCTTTAGAATCCCTAAAAAATTCTTGTCAAATTACATTATATACTGATAGTCGATATGTATGTAACGGTATAACACAATGGATTCATGCTTGGAAAAAACATCAATGGAAAAATTCTGAAGAGAAATTAGTAAAAAATATTGATTTATGGAAACGTTTAGATATAGCGATACAATCACATGATATTGTTCAATGGAATTGGTTAAAAAGTCATATTGGGCATCCTGATAATGAACGATGCGATCAATTAGCGAGATTAGCTGCAAAATATCCTATTAATGAAGATATGTATTAATACAATATAGGAAAGGTCTTGATTACATTGAAATTTTAACATTATTTGTTGATTTTAATGATAAAATATATCTATTTTCGCAGATTAATTAGTAATTAAGTAAATTAAATGATAAATGTAATTGGCATTACGGCATTAAGTACTAATTATATTTGGTTATTACATAATAATAGTGAATCTATAGTGATAGATCCTGGAGACGCGTTAGTAGTATTAAAGATTTTAAAGAAATTACAGATTATATTAAAAGCTATTTTTTTAACTCATAACCATTTTGATCATATTGCTGGAGTTGATCATTTGGTTAAATATTTTCCTAATGTTATTGTTTATGGACCTGAAGAAACTAGAAATAATAATGTTAATTTTATTGTAGTTTCAGAAGGAGATTATATTGTACAGTTGCAAAGAAAATTTAAAGTATTTAATTTTCCAGGTCATACAATTGGTCATATTGGTTTTTATAGTATTCCATGGTTATTTTGTGGAGATACGGTATTTTCTGTAGGTTGTGGTAAGGTGTGTACAGGTTTTATGCGGTATATGTATGAATCTTTAGAAAAGATTCGTTGTTTACCAGGAGACACTTTAATTTTTAGTGGACACGAATATACATTGTCTAATATTAATTTTGCTATCACTGTTTTACCAAGAAATAGAAGTTTAATTGATTATCATAAAAAAATAATAAAACTTAGAAAATATAATACACCTACTGTTCCTAGCCGATTAGCTTTAGAATTGCAAATAAATCCATTTTTTCTTTGCAATAGTCCATGTATCAGACATGGATTTTCATCTCCTTTATATTCAAAAGAAACATGGAAAATATTCGCTGAATTGCGTAAAAAAAAAGATATGTTTTAAAAAATTTATTTAGTAATTTTGTAAAAATTATAAGGTTTAATATATTTCAAATATATTGATTGGATCAAATATATTTATATTTGATGTGATTAATTAAGGAAAATAATTTTGTTCTATAAATAATATTATTATGTTTATCGTGTAAGAAATTACAATTTATTTATAATAAATTTAAATATTTAATTACCTGGCAACCCCCTACTCTCACATGAGGAATCCTCACACTACCATCGGTACTACGACATTTCACTTCTGAGTTCGGAATGGGTATTATCAGGTGGTTCTATCGCGCTGATGTTGCCAGGTATATTTATTATTTAATACTATTAAATATAGTATTCTAATATATCGAATACATTTGGATTGTATTAGAAATATTATAAAAAGTAAAGTAATTTAATTTAAATAATGTATTTTATATTTGCATTGAGGATCGTAAATAATGTATTACAGAATTTGTATTAGGTAATATGTTATGCCATAAGAAGAATGCATGAGCCGCTTGTTCTACTAGCATACCTAATCCATCTGAACAATATTTTGCTCCATGTCTTTTGCACCATGTTATAAATGATGTATCTTGACTCTGATAAAATAAATCATAACATTTTGTTGTAGGATTAATAACAAATGGTGGTATTTCTGGAACAGAGTTATTAACACTACTAGTAGTAGCATTAATAATTAAACTATATTTTGTGTTTATATCAAAAAATAATTTATTTAACGGTATACATGATATATTTTTCCATCCCAAATTATAATACAAATTTACTAATTTTTCTGCTGTAGAGAAGGTTCTGTTCACTACATGTATATGATATCCTGTTGCTATGTGTGTTAATAGCACAGGTATAATACCTTTGGACGCGCCTCCAGCACCTATTAATAATATGTTTGCAGTCATTTCGTTGGTTTCTGTGATGTCAAAATGATTATTGCTTTTATTTATCCAATTAAGACGTTTAAAATCACTAATTAACCCAATTCCATCAGTATTATCACCTAGTAAAATATTATTTTTTATTTTTTTTATTGTATTAACAGAACAAGCTATTTTAGCTCTTTTAGTTAATTTATTACATAAGAAATATGCTTGTTCTTTAAATGGAGCAGTGATGTTAGCTCCTAATCCATCGGATTTAAAAAAATTATTTAATAGATAATGAAAATTATTTTTCGATGCTAAATATAAATTATATTGTTGTGATATTCCAATTTCTTTTGCAAATAATGCATAAATTTCTGCTGATTTACTGTGTTTAATTGGATTACCAAAAACGGCAAAAGATACCATTTGTTTATTTCCTTAATAAATTAAATTGTTTTACTTACGAATTAATTTACCTGTTATAACATCTCTAATTTCTGAGGGATTGGGTCTACCCAACACATTTTTATGCATTATAGGTATTTTATATCCGAATTGTTTGTACACTTCTTTTAACGTTTTTGCAGGAGGATAACCAGATAAATTAGCACTAGTAGATACTAGAGGTTTTCCGAATTCTAAACATAAATGTTTAATTGGTTCAAAACAAGTGATTCGTATAGCTAAAGAAGAAAATTTTCCCGTTAACCAATGGGAACAGTTATTAATACGCGCCGGAAAAACCCAGGTTATTGGACCCGGCCAAGTCGAAAAAGCTCTTTCTTTTTGTATTTTACTTAAATTGCTATCATCTATATATCTAATTAATTGCGTATAATCTGCTGCAATTAAAATTAAACCTTTTTTCCAGGATCTTTTTTTAATTTTTAATAAATTATATATTGCAATTTTACAATCAGGATCGCATCCTAATCCAAACACTGATTCTGTTGGATAAATAATTGTTTTGCCTTGTTTTAATTTTGTAATTAACTGCTGTATATTAGGTATGTTTATCATTATTTCTATAGTATTACCATAATATGATTATTGTTGTTTAATAGTTAGATAAAATTGCGTGTTCAATACATTAATATTTTTAAATATTTTTGGTATTGTATGTTACAATAATTTTTGATTCAATATCCAAGTTTATTAAAAATAGGATTTTTGTTATAGAAATATTTTAAGTATCAAAAAGTCAATTTTCACTAATTATATTAGAAATATAAACAAATTAACAAAAAAGATTTATTTTTTAATTGAATTTAAAAATTATTTATGTCTATATTAGAAATATTATATTATCCTGATTATCGACTTAGGAAGATAGCGGATCCTGTAACATTAATATCTCCTGATATTGCAAAGGTTATATCTGATATGTTTGATACTATGTATCATAAAAAAGGAATTGGTTTGGCTGCAACACAAATTAATATTCATAAGCAAATTATTACTATTGATCTTTATAATAATAAAAAAGAACGTTTAGTTTTTATAAATCCCATTATTAAGAAAAGGACAGGTACAATTAGCATTATAGAAAGTTGTTTATCAATACCCCAAGTACATGAATCAGTGACTCGATCCAAAAAGATAATAGTACAATCATTAGATCAATATGGTAATGAATTTGAAATAGAAGCTAGTGATTTATTAGCAGTTTGTATTCAACATGAAGTTGATCATCTATTTGGTAAATTGTTTATTGATTATTTGCCTGTATCCAAAATTAACGATATCAATAAAAATATCGATACTACTTTAAAGAATTAATATTTAATTTAAAATTATTAATTTTATGGAAAAAAAAAGTTTCTTACGTATTGTTTTTTTCGGTACTGCAGTTTTTGCTGCAAAGCATTTGTATGCTTTGGTTAATTTTTCTGGATGCAAAATAACAGCTGTTTTTACTCAACGTCAAAAAATATCATCTAAGGAACAGCTATTTCCTTCTTTATATAAAATTACTCAGCAGTATTCTATACCATTTTTTGAATCTAATGATTTATCTGTTTTTGATATTTTATCAATTATAAAAAAAGATATTGTAGATTTGATAGTAGTAGTATCATATGGATTAATTTTACCACAAGCAATATTAAATATACCTAAGTTAGGTTGTATTAACGTACATGGATCGTTATTACCGCGTTGGCGGGGCCCAGCTCCCATTCAACGCGCGTTAGAATATGGTGATAAAATTACAGGAGTAACTATAATTCAAATGGATGCTGGTATTGATACGGGTAATATTTTAAGAACTGAATTTTGTAAAATTTTGCCAACTGATACTACTTATACTTTATCTAATAAATTAGCGAGTTTAGGATCGTCATTGTTATTAAAGGTAATCGCAGATTTAGTGTTAGGTGTATGTAAGCCTACGGTACAAAATACAAATTTAGTTACATATGCATATAAAATCTGTAAACAAGAAGCAAGAATTCATTGGGTATTTCCAGCAATACAATTAGACCGATATATTCGTGCATTTAACCCTTGGCCTGTTAGTTATTTTTATGTCAAAAATTTTTGTATAAGAGTATGGAGTGCTGAAATTTATAATCAACAACAAAAAAAATTTCCTTTTCTTTTCCAGTGTAAATCAGAAACATTCTTTAATCAGAAATTGCCTGGTACTATATTGGAAGTGAGTTCCAATGGTATTAATGTATTAACTGGATCGGGGATTTTAAAACTTACAGTATTACAAATTTCAGGAAAAAAAAAATTACCCGTTCGGGATATTTTAAATGCATATAAATCTTGGTTTATTCCTGGTTCTATTCTAAACTGAAACAATATTTAAAGTATAAGATTTTTAAATGTTTTTCTCAATAAAATTAGAAAACTTTTTATTAATTCTTATTATTTTTATTTATTGAAAATTTAGAACGTTCAACTAATTCAATATATGCCATTGGCGCATTGTCCCCTTTGCGTGATCCACATTTTAAAATACGAGTGTATCCTCCTGATCTATTAAAGAAATGCGGGCTTATTTGTGTAAATAATTTTGTAACAGCATTATTATTTCTGATTTTAGAAAAGATTAATCGACGATTAAAAACAGTATCTATTTTACCGCGTGTTATTAATGGTTCAATATGGCTGCGTAATGCTTTGGCTTTATGTAAAGTAGTTTTTATTATGTGATGAAATATTAATGAATTCATCATATTTCTAAACATAGATTTACGATGAGTATAAGTTCTGTTAAATTTAAAACGATTTTTTCTGTGACGCATAATAGATTCTCTATATATTTAAGATAGATTATTTATAGTAATTTTATTGAGTATCTGCAATATTTTTTGGGGGCCAATTATCTAAATGCATTCCTAGTGATAATCCACGAGCAGCTAATATGTCTTTTATTTCTGTCAAAGATTTTTTTCCTAAATTAGGAGTTTTAAGAAGTTCGACTTCTGTGCGTTGCACTAAATCTCCAATATAATGAATAGATTCTGCTTTTAAGCAATTAGCAGAACGTACCGTAAGTTCTAAATCATCTACTAATCTTAATAGTATCGGGTCAAATTCTGGTTTTTCTTCTTGGTGTTCCGGTTTTTGTGTATCTTTTAAGTCAATAAAAGCTTCAAGTTGTTCTGATAAGATAGTAGCTGCTCTCTTTATAGCTTCTTCCGGTTCTATAGTGCCATTCGTTTCCATATCAATAATTAGTTTATCTAAATCGGTGCGTTGTTCAACCCGAGCAGATTCTACTGTATAAGAAATTCTTAAAACTGGACTATAACATGCATCTAATAATAACCGACCGATCGGTATCGTATTATCAGTGTCAGGATGAAATCTAGAAGAAGCAGGCACATAACCTCGCCCATGTTGTACTTTAATATGCATGTTTATAGATGTATTGTCATCAGTTATATGACAAATTACGTGATTTGGTGTAATAATTTTGATATTACTATCATCACATATAATATCATTTGCTAACACAGTACCTATGCCAGATTTATTTAGATGTAAAGTTACATTATCTTTTCCTTCTATTTTAATAGCTAATTTCTTTAAATTTAGTAAAATTTCTAAAATATCTTCTCGTATACCTTCTTTAGTGCTATATTCGTGTAATATACCATCTATTTCTACTTCTGTTACAGCGTATCCAGGCATGGAAGATAGTAATATTCGACGTAAAGCATTACCTAATGTATGCCCAAAGCCTCTTTCTAATGGCTCTAATGTAATTTTGGAATGTGTTTTGCTAATTTGTTCAACATTTACTAAACGTGGTTTTAAAAATTCTGTAAAAGAATTTGGCATTATTATATCTCTTATATTTTAGTGAATTTTTTTATTTTGAATATAATTCAATAATTAAATGTTCATCTATATCTGCAGATAATTCATTACGTTCTGGATATCGTACAAATATCCCTTGTAAGATTTTTTTATTTACTTCAATCCAAGCTGATTGTTCTCGCTGTTGCTCCGCAAGGTCTAAAGCAGCATGAATTCTAGATTGTTTATGTGATTTTTCACGTATTTTAATAGTAGTATTGGGTAAAACTTGATAAGAGGCTATATTCACAATGGTATTGTTCACTATTACACTTTTATGATTTACTATTTGGCGCGCTTCAGCGCGCGTTGCCCCAAAACCCATACGATATACAACATTATCTAATCTGCTTTCTAGTAATCTTAATAAATTTTCTCCCGTATTACCTTTGATGCGAGCGGCATGTCTATAATATTTAGAAAATTGACGTTCTAATATACCATATATACGTTTAACTTTTTGTTTTTCTCTTAGTTGCATTCCGTAATCTGAAAATCGAGACTTACGTGTATTATGTTGTCCTGGAATTTTTTCAAGTTTACATTTGGAATCAATCGGTCGAATACCAGATTTCAAAAATAAATCAGTACCCTCACGACGGCTTAATTTTAATTTAGGTTTTAGATATTTTGCCATAAAATTTTGTTTCCTTTGAAAAGTTAGTTCATATGGGATATAATAGAATTACACACGACGTTTTTTAGAAGGACGACAACCATTATGAGGAATGGGAGTAACATCAGTAATACTGATTATATGAAATCCTGCTGTATTTAATGCGCGTATTGCCGATTCTCTGCCAGGTCCAGGTCCTTTTATCATAACTTCTAAATTTTTTATTCCATACTCTTTAACTATTTCAGCGCACTTTTCCGCTGCTATTTGAGCAGCAAATGGAGTAGATTTACGAGACCCACGAAATCCTGAACCACCAGCTGTTGTCCAACCGAGAGTATTACCCTGTTTATCACTGATAGTAATGATCGTGTTATTAAATGATGCATGTATATGTGCTACACCGTCTATAATTTGTTTTATGATTTTTCGATTTCGTGTTCTTACGTTAGATGATTTGATCATTTTTATATTTCTGTTTTGTTATGTTTATTAGAGATTTATTTAATTATTTATTTACTAATCTACTACGTGGTCCTTTACAAGTTTTAGCATTTGTTCTAGTTCTTTGTCCTCTTACTGGTAAATGCCGACGATGACGAGAGCCTCTGTAAGTACCTAAATCTATCAAACGTTTAATTTTTAAAGTAATTTCACGTCGTAAATCTCCTTCTACTACATATTTGTCTACTGCATTTCTTAATTTATCTATGTATATTTCAGATAATTGACATAATTGTGTATTTTCATTTATTCCTGTGTGTAAACAAATTGAACGAGCACGTGATTTTCCTATACCATAAATAGACATCAATGCAATAATTACATGTTTTTTATCAGGAACATTAACTCCTGCTATACGTACCACTGATATGCTCCTTCTGTTTTCAATATTTTTATTAATATATTTAAAGATAGTATGATTTAAAGTAAAGATTAACCTTGTCTTTGTTTATGTTTTTTATCTACGCGACATACTATACGAACTACGTTGTGTCTTTTTATTATTTCACAATGATGACATAATTTTTTCACTGATGCGCGTACTTTCATAATCACCTCATATGCATTTTTAATAAAAATTTTATTCATTATAGTTTTTATAATTTTTTAAATGAGCTTTTTTTAATACAGAGTCATATTGACTAGACATAATTAATGTTTGTATTTGAGTCATGAAATCCATAATCACTACCACAACAATGAGTAAAGATGTTCCACCAAAATAAAAAGGCACTTGCATGGTAATTCGCATAAATTCTGGAACTAAGCAAATAAATGTGATATATATGGCACCAATTAAAGTTAAACGTGTGATTATTTTATTAATGTATTTTGCAGTTTGTTCTCCTGGTCTTATTCCTGATAAAAATGCACCCGATTTTTTTAGATTATCTGCTGTTTCTTTGGGATTAAATACTAAGGATGTGTAAAAAAAACAAAAAAACATTATAGCTGTTGCGTAGAGTAAAATATATAATGGTTGACCAGGTTGTAAATATACAGATATGATATTTAACCATCTCCAATGAGTGCTGTTACCAAACCAAGAAATAATAGTGCCTGGAAACAGGATTATACTGGAAGCAAAGATTGCTGGAATAACTCCAGCCATGTTAACTTTCAGTGGTAAGTGTGTACTTTGAGCAGCGTAGATACGACGTCCTTGTTGACGTTTAGCATAATGCACTAAAATACAACGTTGTCCTTTTTCCATAAATACAACAAAAAAAGTAATAATAAATATCAAAACGCTAATTAACACTAACATTAAAGAATGTAATGCTCCTTGTCTTATTTGTTCTATAGTTTGTCCTATTGCTGCAGGTAATCCGGCAACAATTCCAGAAAAAATAATAACTGATATGCCATTTCCTATACCTTTATTAGTGATTTGATCTCCTAACCACATTAGGAACACAGTACCACATACTAAACTAATGATTGCTATACAATAAAAAGAAAAACCTGGATCAATAACTAACCCTGACACTCTCGGTAAAGTTGTTACAATTCCAATTGATTGTAATATTCCTAATATTAAAGTACCATAACGAATATACTGATTAATGATTCTTCTGCCGCTTTCACCTTCTTTTTTAATTTCTATTAGAGTTGGATGTATTGTTGCTAACAATTGTATAATTATTGAAGCTGAAATATATGGCATAATTCCTAAGCTGAAAATAGAAGCACGACTTAATGAACCTCCGGAAAACATATTGAACATGTCAATAATTGTGCCTTGTTGTTGTTCTAAAATTTTTGATAAGATAATTAAATCTACGCCAGGTATTGGAATAAACGATCCAATTCTGAAAATAATCAAAGCTCCAATTACAAATATTACTCTGCGTTTTAATTCATGAAAACTACCTTTAATACTGTGAAAGGTGGATGAAGCGCGTCGTTTATTAGTAATTGTAATCATTTCAATTAATTTCTCCTTGAATTTTGCCCCCTGCTGCATATATAGCCATTTTTGCTCCTTTACTAATTCGTAAATTACATATTACAACAGGAAATTTAATAGATTTTTTAGACATTATAATTTTTACAAACTTTGTATTTTTTTTTATAACTTTATGTTTTTTCAGAGCATGTAAATCAATTATTTTATCTTTAATCTTAGAAAGATTAGATAATTTAATTTCTTGAGTTATAGTAGATTTAAGTGAAGAAAACCCAAATTTTGGCAATCTACGATATAAAGGTGTTTGACCTCCTTCAAATCCAATATGTATTCTTCCTCCAGAACGAGATTTTTGTCCTTTATGTCCTCTGCCTCCTGTTTTTCCTAAACCAGACCCTATTCCGCGACATATTCGTTTAGTTTTGTGTTTTGCTCCTATAGCAGGATAGAGAGTATTAAGATACATAACAATTTATTTCTCCATTTTAATCATATAATACACCAGTTTAATCATACCTCGAATTTCAGGGGTATCAGTTCTTTTAACGGTATCTCCAATATGAGATAATCCCAATCCGCGCAGAGTTGCTTTATGCTTTGGTTTACAACCAATAGAACTTTTAATCTGAGTAATTTTAATAGTTTTTAACATAATTATTATTTAATAACCTAAAATTTCTTTAATAGATTTGCCTCGTTTTTCTGCAATTATTTTTGGTGACATCATAGTTTTTAGCGCTTTCATAGTTGCACGTACTATATTAATAGGATTAGTAGAACCATAAGCTTTTGTTAATACATTATGTATTCCCACTACTTCTAGTATAGCGCGCATTGTGGTACCAGCAATAATTCCAGTGCCTTCAGATGCAGGTTGCATATAAATATGGGATCCTGTATGCGTTCCTTTTACTGCATATTGTAAAGTGCCTTTATATAAGGGAATAACTACTATATTACGACGAGCTTTTTCCATAGATTTCTGTATAGCTGATGGAACTTCACGAGCTTTACCATATCCAAATCCCACTCGTCCATTAGTATCTCCGACTACAGTTAAAGCTGTGAAACTAAATACACGTCCGCCTTTAACTGTTTTAGAAACTCTATTTACAGTAATTAATTTTTCTTGTAATTCACTAGATTGTTTTTCAGTATATTTCATATTATATCCTTTTGTATTTTTAAAATTTTAATCCAAACTTTCTAGCAGAATCTGCTAACATTTTAATTCTTCCATGATACTTAAATCCAGAACGATCAAAAGATACATCAATAATACCTTTTTTTATTGCACGTTCTGCAATTTTTTGTCCTACTATAGCTGCAGCATTTTTATTTCCAGTATTACTATTATGTAATTGTTTTGATATTGCTTGTTCCATAGTAGATGCTGCTACTAATGTTTTTGAATTATCTTTTGAAATTATCTGTGCATAAATATGCCTAGAGGTTCTGTATACTGCCAATCTAGTGACATCTAATTTACATAATTTTTTTCTTGTTTTTTTTGCTCGTTTAATTCGAGCATTTTTTTTATTCATAAAATATATAATTCTCAACAAATAATAATTATCTTTTTTTAGTATCTTTATTGTATACTATTTCATCACTATAACGAATACCTTTTCCTTTGAAAGGTTCAGGCGGTCTTAATGCTCTTAAATTTGCGGCAGTTTGCCCAACAAGTTGTTTATTTATACCCTTTAATGTTATTTCGGTTGTATTTGGACAAGTTGCTATAATACCAATTGGTAATTTATAATTGATAGCGTGGGATAATCCTACTAGTAATTTTACTATGTTATTTTCTATTGTTACACGATACCCTATTCCTGTTAGTTGTAAAGTTTTACTAAATCCTGTCTCTACTCCAATAATCATATTATTGATAATAGCTCGTGTTGTACCTATTAAAGCCTTATTTTTATAATTCGTTTGTTTGGTACATAATAAGATATTTTTTTTTTCATCTAATTTAATAGAAACTGACTTATTTAATGTGTGTTGTAAAGTACCAAGCACTCCGGTAATAAAAATACTACAATTTTTTAATTTTATTGTTAAATTATTTGGTGTAGGAATTACAATATTATATGTGCGTAGTTCGGTATTATTTTTTATATTATAAAACATAACATATAATCTCCCCACCTATTTTAAACTGCCGGGCTTTTTTATCTGTTAGAACGCCTTTAGAAGTAGAAATAATAGCGATCCCCATACCAGATATTACTTTAGGTAAATCCTTATATTTTTTATATATTCGTAATCCGGGTCGACTGACACGTAATATTTTGTCTATGACAGGTCTTTTTTTGTAAAAATATTTTAAAAATATTTCTAATATTGGTTTGACATTATCATGTGTATTATACTTTTTTATAAAACCCTCTTCAACTAAGACATTAGCTATTGCTATTTTTATTTTGGACGATGGTACAAAAATTTTTTCTTTTTTAGAAATTTGCCCATTACGTATTGCAGTCAGCATATCTGCAATTGGATCTTGCATGCTCATTATAACTCCATAATATAAAATAAATTGTATAGTATAATAGTAATGTTTTTTATATTACCAACTTGCTTTTCTCAAGCCAGGTATTTCTCCTCGCATAGCAGCTTCTCGTATTTTCATACGACTTAATCCGAATTTTCTCAAAAAAGCATGAGGACGTCCGGTGTGGTTACAACGATTTCTACGCCTTGATGGACTGGAATCTCTCGGTAAAGTTTGTAGTTTTAATACAGCATTCCAACGTTCATCTTCAGAAACTAGCTGATTAACAATAAGTTTTTTTAATGTAATACGTTTTTTGTAATATTTTTTTACTAATTTAACACGTTTGGCTTCACGTGCTTTTATAGATTTTTTAGTCATAATTTATTGTTCTTTTTTATAATATAAGATGTGATAGAATTATTTTCTAAACGGAAAATGTAGAGAACTTAATAAAGCATGCGCTTCATTATCAGAATTAGCATTAGTAGTTATAGTAATGTTCATGCCTCGCATATCATCAACAGTATCGTAATCAATTTCTGGGAAAATTATTTGTTCATGTATTCCAATAGAATAATTTCCTCTTCCGTCAAATGATCGGAGAGATAATCCTCTAAAATCTCTAATACGTGGCATAGTAATATAAATAAATCTTTCAAGAAATTCCCACATACGTGTTTTTCGTAAGGTTACTTTGCAACCTATAGATTGGCCTTTACGAATTTTGAAACTAGATATAGATTTATGTGCTTTAGTGATGATTGGTTTTTGTCCAGAAATCATCATTAGATCTTTTATAGCTTTTTCTAGGAATTTTTTATTAGTTGTAGCTTTTCCTATCCCCATATTAATAGTAACTTTTATAACTTTTGGGACCTGCATAACAGATTTATATTGATACTTTTGAAGTAGATCTTTTACTATTTCACTTTTGTAATAATTATGTAAATTAACCATATAGAATCCAATTATTTAACAATATCTCCAGTAGATTTAAATATACGTATTTTTTTTCCGTGTCGTATTGTAAATTTTATTTTATCTGCTTTATTTAAAGCAGGATTAAACACTGCAAGATTAGAAAGTGTAATCGGCGCTTCCTTTTCAAGAATTCCTCCTGTCTGATGTTTATTTGGAATGGGTTTTTGGTGTTTCTTTATCAAATTGATTCCAATTACTATTGCTTTACCTTTATTGTAAATAATTTTTTTTACTTTTCCTCGTTTTCCTTTATCTTTTCCGCTTAAAACTATTACTTCATCGTTACATTTAATTTTAGCAGCTGCCATATTAATTATTCTCCGTTATAGTACTTCTGGGGCTAAAGAAACAATTTTCATAAATTTTTCGTGTCTTAATTCACGAGTTACAGGACCAAAAACCCTAGTTCCTACAGGCTGGGAATTTATATCGTTTAATAACACACAGGCATTACTATCAAATCTAATAATAGATCCATCTAAACGTCGTATTCCTTTTTTCGTACGTATTACTACTGCTTTTAATACATCACCTTTTTTCACTTTTGCCCTGGGTACAGCTTCTTTAACAGCGATTTTGATAATATCTCCTATACTGGCGTAACGACGCCCAGATCCACCTAAAACTTTAATACACATTACATATCGTGCGCCGGAGTTATCAGCGACATCTAAAATAGTACGTTCTTGAATCACACATAATACTCCATAATAGTAAAGGATTTATAACATGTAAATATTAATTATTTACAAAAATTATCATTAAATTTCTTTTTTATCGGAATAAATTTATTTGTTATTTTAATTAAATATTAAAACTAAACAATAAAATTTGATTTTTTAATAATAGATGTCAAAATCCAAGATTTTGTTTTTGATATAGGTCTACATTCTTTAACTGCAATAATATCGCCAATATTTGCTTCGTTATTAGAATCGTGTACATGTAATTTAGTTGTATGTTTGACAAATTTTCCATATTTTTTGTGTTTAACTAATTTTTCAACAGCAACGACAGCAGAATTTTGCATTCTATTGTTTATAACACGACCCAAAACGATTCGAACTTTCTTTATCATAAGATACACAACCTCTTTTATTTTATATATTATTATTTTTAGATAAATAATGTTTGAGAGATGCTATATTGCGACGTACTTTTTTTAACAAGTGCGGTTGTTTTAATTGGTTAGATTTTAATTGTAAACGTAAATTAAAATATTCACGTAACATATTTATTAATTCTAATTGTGATGAAACATTGTTAGTAGCTTCATTATATATTTTTTTTAATTTATTTTTATTTTTCATAATTTACTGATTAGAGTGGTTTGTATTGGCAATTTTGACGCACCCAATTTAAAAGCATTAAATGCTATTTCTTTTGATACTCCATTTATTTCATATAAAATTTTTCCTGGTTGTATTAGTGATACCCAATATTCTACGTTACCTTTACCTTTACCCATACGCACTTCTAATGGTTTAATAGTAATAGGTTTATCTGGAAATATTCGAATCCAAATTTTTCCTTGACGTTTAATTGCTCTACTAATTGCACGACGCGCAGATTCAATTTGACAAGATTTCAATCTTCCTCGACTAACAGCTTTTAGAGCAAAATCTCCAAAATTAATTTTATCGTTTACTACAATACCTCGATTTCGACCTTTATGCATTTTACGAAATTTTGTGCGTTTTGGTTGTAATAACATTATATTGCCTTTTATGTACGAGTTTTATTTTTTAATTTAGTGATACTACTATCATCTATTGATTTAGATTCTAAATATCCGGTAGTAAAAAGTATATTACCTAAAATTTCTCCTTTAAACACCCAAACTTTAGTTCCAATTACTCCATATGTAGTGTGTGCTTCTGCAAATCCATAATCTATATCGGCACGTAAAGTATGCAATGGTACTCTCCCTTCTCTATACCATTCGGTTCTCGCAATTTCTGCTCCACTCAATCTACCACTTATTTCCACCTTAATTCCTTTAGCTCCTAAACGCATAGCGCTTTGTACAACACGTTTCATTGCACGTCTAAATATAATTCTACGTTCTAACTGAGATGCAATATTATCTGCTAATAACTTAGCATCTAATTCTGGTTTACGAACTTCAGCTATGTTAAGTTGAGTAGGAACATTTGAAATGTTTGCAATATTTTTTCTTAGTTTTTCAATATCTTCGCCTTTTTTTCCAATAACCAACCCTGGTCTAGCTGTATAAACCGTCACTCGTATGCTTTTTGCAGGACGTTCAATTATTATACGAGATATCAACGCTTTTGAAAGTTTTTTTGTTAAAAACTTACGTACTTTGAAATCATTATTTAAATTAGCAGAAAAATCTTTATTACCCGCGTACCAAGTAGAATGCCAGGTTTTTATAATTCCTAAACGTACTCCATTTGGATGTACTTTTTGGCCCATCTTATATACTCCAGTTAATATATTTTAATTAGATACCACTATAGTAAGGTGGCTAGTTCTTTTCATAATTTTATCTGATTTTCCCTTAGCTCGGGGCATAATTCTTTTTATAGTAGGTCCAGTATCGACAAAAATTTTAATAATCTTTAAATTATCAATATTCAAACCATTGTTATGCTCTGCGTTAGAAACTGCAGAGTCTAAGGTTTTTTTAATTAATCTAGCTGGTTTTTTATTTGTATATTTTAAAATTTCTAATGCTTGTAATACTTTTTTTCCACGTATCATATTAATGACTAAACGCATTTTTTGCGCAGAAGAACGAATATAACGACATTTAGCAATTGTTTCCACATTAACTGTCCTCTGTTTTTATCTATAAAAACTATATAAAGTTCTTGTATACATACCATGTATTATTTTTTTGCAGTGTTTTTTATTTTTTTATCAATTGAATGACTCCGGTATGTTCGAGTTGGAGCGAATTCACCTAATTTGTGCCCAACCATTTCATCTGAAATAAATATCGGTATATGTTTTCGTCCATTATGTATTGATAATGTGAGCCCGATCATTCTTGGAAATATTGTTGATCTTCTTGACCAAGTTTTTATGGGTTTTTTATCTCCTGTTTCTATAGCTTTTTCAACTTTTTTCAGTAAATGTAAATCAATAAATGGACCCTTTTTAATAGAACGTGGCATAAATTTTTAACCTTTAAATTTTATTTTTTCTATAAGATAATATAAACTTATTAGTACGTTTATTATGGCGTGTTTTTTTGCCTTTAGTTTGCATCCCCCATGGGGAAACAGGGTGTCTGCCAAAATTTTTTCCTTCTCCTCCTCCGTGCGGATGATCAATAGGGTTCATAGCAGTGCCACGTACAGTAGGACGTATACCTCTCCATCTACTAGCACCGGCTTTACCCAACATCCGTAACATATGTTCAGAATTACCCACTTCTCCAATAGTTGCGCGACACGTGGAATAAATTTTACGTATTTCTCCAGATTTTAAACGTAATATCATATATTCATTATCTTGTGCTACAATTTGTACATAAGTTCCTGCAGAACGAGCTAATTGACCACCTTTTCCTGGTTTTATTTCTACGTTATGAACGGTTGATCCAATTGGGATATTTTTCATTGGTAAAGTATTACCTAATTTTATTGGAACATCCGATCCAGACATCACTATATCACGCATTTTTATACCTTTAGGCGCTAAAATATAACGTTTTTCTCCATCTTGGTATGATAATAATGCTATATTTGCTGAACGATTTGGATCATATTCTACACGTGTTACTATTGCCGGAATTTTATCTTTATTGCGTTTAAAATCAATTATTCTATACAGTTTTTTATGTCCTCCTCCAGTATGACGAATAGTAATTCTTCCATAATTATTTCGCCCACCTGACTTATGTGTATTTTTATTAGATAATAACGCTGGATAAGGTCGGCCTTTATATAAATCAACATTAACTAATTTTACGACATGTCGTCTTCCTGGAGACGTGGGGTCACATTTGATTATAGGCATTTTTTAAAAGTTCCATATTAATTATTAATTGATTTATTTTGTATTAATAAAATCTATTTTTTGTCCTTTTTTTAAAGTAACATATGCTTTTTTCCAATTATCTCGACGTCCAAAATGATTTTTTTTAGAAATTCTTTTATATTTTCCAGATACAGTTATAGTATTAATATGGTTTATTTCTACAGAAAATAACATTCTTACGGCATCTTTTATATCTGTCTTATTAGTGTGTTTTGCAACCCTGAACACAAAAGTATTATATTTTTCTGACTGCATTGAAGTTTTTTCAGAAATATGTATAGATTGTATAACTTTTAATAAACGTTCTTTGTAAGTCATATTAATTGATTCTCAATTTTTTTAATAACAGTATCGGCAATAAAAGTTGTATCTAAATTAATTAGATTTATTGGGTCTATATGTTTTTCAGTAATTATTTTTATTTTGTAAACATTACGCGATGCTAGAATTACATTTCTATCTAGAATATCTGTAATTATTAATATACGTTTTTTTAGTGTTATTTTTTGTATTTTTTCTAAAAAATTTTTAGTTTTTGGAGTATCTAAAAATAAATTTTTTATCAAAAATAAGCGTTTTTCGCAAACTAATTTAGATAAAATACTTCTTATTGCATTTTTGTACATTTTTTTATTTATTTTCTGTGTATATAATTTAGGTGTTGATGCAAATGTGACTCCCCCGGAACGCCAAATTGGGCTTTTTATGGAACCAGATCGTGCTCTTCCAGTACCTTTTTGCCTCCATGGTTTTCTATTAGAACCTGATACTTCTGAACGACTTTTTTGCGATTTGGTCCCCCGGCGAGAGTTAATTAAGTAAGAAGATACAATTTGATGTATAAGATTTGGTTTAAAAGGATATCTAAAAATCTTATCAGAAACATTAATTGTATTGTATTCATTTGTACATTTTAAAAAATCTTTTATTTCTAATTCCATTTATATATTCCTGTTATTTTGTATTTTAATAGATTTTTTAATAGTTAAATTATCACCGATTACGCCCGGTACAGATCCTTTAACTAGTAATAAATTGCATTTTATATCCACTTGTATTACTTCAAGGTTTTGTATTGTGATTCTATCATTACCTAAATGTCCTGCCATTTTTTTTCCCTTGAATACTCTTCCTGGGGTTTGATTTTGTCCAATTGATCCTGGAGCTCTATGAGATAAAGAATTGCCGTGACTTGCGTCTTGCATGTGAAAATTCCAACGTTTTATAGTACCAGAAAATCCTTTACCTTTTGAATATCCTGTAATATCAACTTTTTTAGTATTTATAAATATTTGTATAGTAATAATATCTCCTAATGTAACATCATTAACATCATTTTTATAACGAAATTCCCATAACCCTCGACCTAACTGTATTCCTGATTTTATCATGTGACCAGATTCTGGTTTGTTAATATGTTTTTTATTTTTATTACCAGTAGTTAATTGAATTGCGCAGTATCCATCTTTTTTAATATTTTTTATTTGAGTAACTCTATGTGGAGTAATTTCAATGATAGTAACAGGAATGGAATTACCGTTTTTGTCAAATACTCGAGTCATACCGACTTTTTTACCAATTAGTCCGTTCATTATTACAAAAATAACCTTTTATTTTAGATAGAATATTTGTATTTTAATTTTAAAGTTTAGAGTAATGTATATTTTATTATGATTGAAATTATTAACCCAGGCTAATTTGTACATCAACTCCTGCCGCTAAATCTAATCGCATTAAAGCATCCACTGTTTTTTCAGTGGGCTCCACAATATCTATTAATCTTTTATGTGTTCTTATTTCATATTGATCTCTTGCATCTTTATTAACATGTGGAGAAATTAAAATAGTAAAGCGTTCTATTTTGGTAGGTAATGGAATAGGACCATGTACTTGAGCTCCAGTACGTTTAGCAGTTTCAACAATTTCTACGGTTGATTTATCTATTAATCTATGGTCAAATGCTTTTAAACGAATACGGATTCTTTGATTGTGCATATTTAAAGTTTAAGCTCTTTATTAATAAGTGTTTTAAAAATTATACATAAAATACTTTGTATTTTATGATTGACTAATTTAGTTTAGTTTAAATTAAAAATTAATTTACATATATTATATATTGTAATAATGTTTTGAAAAACCGAGAAAACAACGCCTAAATATTTTTACTATTTATCATTTTTAAGAAACAAACTAATTGAATTTATCGCATCAGCAACCAACAATAAAATTAGTTCAGAATAGAGTTCTTATATTTAAGAAATATTTTTTCTATAAAATATCATCACCTTAATTCAATATATATGCAAATTACTTTTTTAATTGAGATTGAATATAATTTTCCATACCAATGCTTATTATAAGATCTAGTTCCTTTTTTATAAAATCAACGTGTTTTTCTTCATCAGATAATATCTGAATCATTATATCTCTAGATATATAATCTAATATTGATTCTGCATATTTGATGGCATTTTTAATACTATTGATGCTATTATATTCTAAATCAAGGTCAGCGCGTAAAATATCTTCAATATTTTTATTTATATTTAATTTTTCAAATGTTCTTAACATAGGGGTTTGTTCTAAAAATAAAATACGTTGTGCATATAGATCTGCATGATGTAATTCTTCTATGTATTCTTTTTTTTCAATGTTGTTAAGACGCTCTAAACCTAAATTTTCAAAAATTTTTGCATGCAAAAAATGATGATTAACTGCAATTAGTTCATCACTTAATAAATTATTTAAATGAGTTACTAGTTGATTATCACCTTTCATAAAAACTCCTGATTTTTTATATATTAACTCGTGTTTTAATGTTGTAATGAGTAATAAAAGTGTTAATTAAGTGTTAAATTTTATACATAAAAAATTATGTATATGAATGATTACAACCTATCATGCTGATAAGCAGATTCGAACTGCTGGCCTCACCCTTACCAAGGGTGTGCTCTATCCAACTGAGCTATATCAGCATATTTTTATAATATATTGAGCGGACAGTGGGAATCGAACCCACATCATCAACTTGGAAGGTTGAGGTAATAACCATTATACGATGCCCACTATACTAAATGTATAGGGTTTATTGCTATAAAATAGATTTTTAGTAAAAATAAAAAAGTCAAAATGATGGGGGAAGGATTTGAACCTTCGAAGTCTATGACGGCAGATTTACAGTCTGCTCCCTTTAGCCGCTCGGGAACCCCATCACAATCATCTCTTAATTTATATGCCGGCAAAAGGATTTGAACCTTTGATCTACTGATTACAAATCAGTTGCTCTACCTGCTGAGCTATACCGGCTGCTATATTTTCTCTAGTCAAATAATAAACCTCATAATAATTTATGATTAGTATTGTATTAAAAACTATAGAATCATTTAAATTATTCCTAATAAGAATTTTATTAAGGACAAAACTATTATTTAATAAAATTTTAATTATAATATTATAATTAAACATTTTACTTTGATCAAGTATTTAAGTGGAGAGTACACTAAAAAAAATAAAACATTCATAATATAATACAATAATATGTCATATACTTCATATGTTCCGTTTTTTATTTTTAATCGAAAAAGTTGGTCATCTCTTCGAGAGGGAGAGATGTTGACGCTATCTCAAACAGATATTTTTAATTTAAAAAAAATTAATAATCATCTTTCTATTAATGATATAATAGATATTTATGTGCCATTATCCAAACTTTTAAATTTATATTATTGTTTAAATGTAGATCGTCAAAGCATTTTAAAGTCACTTCCAAAAAATATACAGACAACACAATATATAACCACACCATATGTTATTGGTATTACTGGTAGTGTTTCGGCTGGTAAAAGTACTGCTGCTAAAATATTACAAATTTTGTTAAGTAGATGGCCTCAGCATCGTATTGTAGAATTAGTAACAACTGATGGTTTTTTACATAATAATAAAGTGTTGCAAAAACGCAATCTAATGAAAAAAAAAGGTTTTCCACAATCATATGATATGATTAAATTAATTAATTTTATTTTACAAATTAAATCAGGAGCACATCATATTGCTATTCCTATATATTCACATAAGAACTATGACATAGTGCCAAATATAAAACAAATAATTTACAAACCAGATATTCTAATTTTGGAGGGATTAAATATTTTACAAAATTATTATAACGGTAGTTCTTCTTATTTTTTTATGTCTGATCTTATTGATTTTTCAATCTATGTAGATGCTCCAGAATATTTGTTACGAGAATGGTATATCAATAGATTTTTAAAATTTTGTTTTACCAGTTTTTCTAATCCTAATTCTTATTTTTATCGTTATTCAAGATTATCTAAAAAAAAAATAGTATGTGTAGCATCTAATTTTTGGAGCAAAGTAAATGGATTAAATTTACAAAAAAATATTTTACCTTCTAGGAATAGAGCTCACCTAATTTTAAAAAAAGGGAAAAATCATGTGATAAATAATGTGTATTTGAGAAAGTTTTAAAAATATTACAATTATACACGAAAATTACAGGTTACTAATTATAATTAGTTGCGTTATTACTACTTAATTCTATTAATATAGAATTAATTTAATTATTTAATTTTTATATTATTTGTATAGAAATATTACCTCCTGAGAAATAGTAGATTTTTTCTGATTTTTTTAGAATTAGTGCTCCATGCGAATTGATTCCAAGAGCTATACCATAAATTATTTTACAATTATTGATTGATAATAATATTGATTTATTATACAAGTAATCGAAATATTTCCAGTGAGTCATGAATGGCTCTAAATCAAATAACGTAAAATCTTTTAATTTTTTACGTAAAGTATTGACTAATATTTTTGTTAGAAAGTTACGATTTATGATAATACCTATACTTTTTAAATCAATCCAATTTTTACCAATTTGCGAATTTAATTGTGTAGGTGTTTGTATGGATATGTTTAAGCCAATTCCTATTATTAGGTGAGTAGTACAATGAGCTTTCGTTATAGTTTCAATTAAAATTCCTGCTAATTTACGTTCATTAACATATAAATCGTTGGGCCACTTGATTTTAATATGAGACACACCTAATTTTTTGAGGATTCTTGCGACAACGATACTAATCATTATACTTAATTTAATAATTGTAGGCAAAGTCTTGTTTAATTTCCAATACATTGATAAACAGATACTTTGTCCAATAGGAGCAATCCAAATTTTTCCAGTTCTACCTCGGCCTTGTGTTTGGTGGTCTGTAACACAAGCATCACCTATCTTGAGTCTAGGAATATTATCAATTATATATTGATTGGTTGAATTAATTTTCTTTAATACAATTATTCTATTTTTTAGAAGTAATTGTGATAAATTATTTTGTTTTGGTAAAAAAAAATCATGATGGAACATATAATTCTACTATATTGTAGTTACTTTAAATATTGTAAAAAATTATATATGTTTTTTTATAAAAATATTTTTTTTGGATTTATTTTTCCGTGCTTTCCTATAAATATAACTTCTGGTTGCAAATAAATATTAAATTTTTTTGCAACGCTAGTATATATGTATAAAGCTAATGCAGCGATTTCAGTGCCATTAGCCATGTTTTTATTATTAATTAATATTAATGATTGTTTTGAGTAAATTGCAGCTCGTCCCAAAATATAACCTTTTAATGAACAATTATCTATTAACCATCCTGCTGATAATTTCATTGCTCCGTCTATTTGACGATAATACGGCATATTCGGGTATAGACTGAGTAAATTGTATGCTTTTTTAGCGTTTATTATTGGATTTTTAAAAAAACTACCTGCATTTCCAGTTTTTTTTACATTGGGTATTTTATTATACCTAATTTTACGTATAAATTTGAAAATTTGTTTTGGAGTAATATAATGTTTTTTTAAACAATTTAATTCCCCGTAATTTAATATAGGTTTCCATTTTTTGGATAATTTTAATCCCACGAATATAATAGCATAATTTTTTAAAATATTTTTAAATATACTACTTCTATACTGAAAAAGACATTCTTCGTGAGTAAAACGAATTACTTTTTCATTATATAAGTCTATAATATCTACATATTCACATATTTTGGATAATTCTATGCCATATGCGCCAATATTATGAATTGGCGCTGCTCCTACTGAGCCTGGAATACATGCTAAATTTTCTAAACCTGGTATATTATGATTTATAGCATATGTAACTAATTTATCCCACTTTTCCCCTGCTCCAACCCGGAGCCTCCATATTTTATTATATTCAGTAACAAAGATCCCCTTTATTTTGTTGATCAAAATAGTACCAATAAAATTATCCAAAAATAATACATTACTACCTCTGCCTAAAATAAGTACAGGTTGTGCTTTATAGTAAGTGTTCTTCCAATGTTTTATTAAAGCGTATACATCATATATTTTAATTACCTGCGCAGCAAAAACACTAATCCTAAAAGTATTTAATGATTTTAATTGAATATAATTTTTCATATACTCTATGCATTTTAGTAAAATAGTATAATTCTAATAAATTTGAATTTTTTTTAATATAAATAAATCTATTACTTATTAAGTATATTTGAAAGTAATTATGCATTAGATTTTTGTGAAAACACAATATTATTATTTTTTACATCTAAAGTAATGCTAATACCGGGTAATAGATTTCCAGATAATATGTGTTTAGCAAGTGGATTAGTAATATATTGTTGTATAGCGCGTTTTAACGGACGAGCTCCATATACAGGATCATATCCAATTTTTGATAGAAAAATTAATGTCGCTTCAGTAATATGAACATGAGAATATCCTTTTTCTTCTAATCGTTTGCATAAATGTTGAAGTTGAATAGCAGCAATTTTAGTAAGATGTGTGGTATTCAAAGGATGAAAAACTACTATTTCATCTATTCTATTAACGAATTCTGGTCTAAATTTCTCACGTACTATTTCTAATACATTGTTTTTAATTTTTTGATAGTCTATTATACTACAGTATTTTTGAATTAACTCTGATCCTAAATTAGATGTCATTATGATAATAGTGTTAGCAAAATCTATCGTACGTCCATGTCCATCTGTTAATCGTCCATCATCAAGTATTTGTAATAATATATTTAGTATTTCTATATGTGCTTTTTCTATTTCGTCTAATAGAATTAGAGAATATGGTTTACGACGTACTGCTTCAGTTAAATAACCTCCTGATTCGTATCCAATATAACCTGGAGGAGCACCTAACAATTTTGACACAGAATGTTTTTCCATAAATTCAGACATATCAATACGAACCATAGCATTATTAGTATCAAAAAGTAGTTCAGATAATGCTTTACACAATTCAGTTTTTCCAACACCAGTAGGTCCTAAAAACATAAATGAACCAATTGGACGCTTAATTTCAGATAATCCAGAACGACTACGACGGATAGCGTCAGATACTGCTGTAACCGCTGTATCTTGTCCAATAACTAATTTATGTAATATATCTTCCATGTTTAATAATTTTTCTTGTTCGCTAGTTAGCATACGTGATACTGGAATGCCAGTCCAACGAGATAGTGTTTCAGCTATTTCTATTTCAGTAACATAATTACGTAAAATATATGTTTTTTCATTATTATTTTTTAAAATTTTTGATAGTTTTTTTTCTAATTCTGGTATTGTACCGTATTGTAACTCAGACATACGAGCTAAATCGCCAGTACGACGTGCTTGATCTATAGCAATTTTTGATTTTTCTAAATCAGATTTAATATTTTGTATTGTATATAAAGATTTTTTTTCATTTTTCCAAGTTTCTTCAAGAATATTAAATTCTTGTTCTTTTTTTATTAATGTATTAGTTAATATTTGCAATTGTTTTATGCTAGCAGTATCTGATTCTTTTTTTAATGCTTGTTGTTCTAGTTTTAATTGTATAATATATCTTTCTAGTCTATCTAACTCTTCTGGTTTAGAATCAATTTGAATACGAATATTAGAAGCTGCTTCATCAATTAAATCAATAGCTTTATCTGGTAATTGGCGATCAGAAATATATCGATTCGATAAATTTGCGGATGCTACTATTGCGGGATCAGTAATGTGAACGTTATGATGTAATTCATAGCGTTCTTTTAATCCCCTAAGAATAGCAATAGTAGATTCAATATTAGGTTCATTAATTAATATTTTTTGAAAACGTCTTTCTAAAGCTGCATCCTTTTCAATATACACGCTATATTCATTGAATGTTGTTGCCCCTACGCAATGTAATTCTCCCCTAGCTAATCTTGGTTTTAACATATTACTTGCATCCATTGCTCCATCACTTTTCCCAGCACCTACCATGACATGTAATTCATCAATAAATAAAACAATATTACTATTTTTTTTAGATACATCATTTAGCACATGCTTTAAGCGTTCTTCAAATTCTCCTCTATATTTAGTTCCAGCCAGTAATGATCCCATGTCTAATGCTAATATTCGACAATTTTTCAATCCTTCTGGGACTTCATCATTAATAATACGCTGCGCTAATCCTTCAATAATAGCAGTTTTGCCGACTCCAGGCTTTCCAATAAGTACAGGATTATTTTTAGTACGTCTTTGTAAGACCTGCATAGTTCGACGAATTTCTTCATCTCTACCAATTACAGGATCTAATTTATTTTGTTCTGCAAGAGCAGTGATATCTACAGTGAATTTTTCTAGAACTTGACGTTGAGATTCTGATATTGGATCATTTATATTGTAATGATTACGTATATAGTCAACAGACTTTTTTAAATTTTTTAAATTTACACCAGATTGTTTTAATAAATCTCTTAATATTCCATGAAACTCAATAATAGATAAAATAAACATTTCTGATGTAATAAAAGAGTCATTATATTTTTTTGAAAATTCACTGCATAAATTTAATAATTTAATTAGTTCATAAGAACATTGCACATTATTTACATTGACTTTTGTTTTTGGTAATGAGTCACATGCTTGTTCAATTAAATTAGTTAATTGAATCATATTAGATCCGGAATCTATCAAGATTTTATATACAGATCCGTTCTTATCTTGCAAAAAAGCAAGCATCACATGTATTGGTTCAATGAATTGATTATTTTTTGTTAACGCTATAGATTGGGCATGAGAAAGGGCCAATTGAAAATTATGGGTGAAATTATCTAATTGCATGATATTTTCCTAATACAAATAGTATACAATATGCTTATTATTCAATAATAATATCGGTTTTTATAATAAAGATAAATTTTTTAAATGCAAGTTATACATTATATAATCCTAATTGCGCATACAAAATTATAATGTATACCATTGATGTAATAAATAACAATTTTCATCAATAATTATTAATTATTGTCTTAGTATTTTAATTAAATCAATTATATCTTGAGGTAGTGGTATTTTCCATTGCATTTTTATATTAGAAATAGGATGTAATATTTGTAATCTGCAAGCATGCAGTGCTTGACGAGAAAAAAGCATTAGATACTTATTAAGTTCATTAGATATATTTTTAGCAGAATATGTGCATTTTCCATATGTTCGATCCCCAATGATTGGGTGTTTAATATACGACATATGAACACGAATTTGATGTGTTCTTCCGGTTTCAATACGCACATTTAATTTAGTATGCATTTTAAAGGTTTCTATAACCCAATACTTAGTAATAGCTGATTTTCCAACAGGATTTGCCATCATTTTGGTACGATGATGTGTATGTCTACAAATTGGTTGATTTATTTGTCCTGCGTTATTGGGAAATTTTCCAAGTACTATTGCTACATATTCTCGAATAATTTGTTTTTTCTTAAAAAGTTGTAATAAATTGTGATATGACACAGTATTTTTTGCTACGATCATTAGTCCAGTAGTATCTTTATCTAAACGTTGCACAATACCTGCTCGATGTACTTGCACAATATCAGGATATTTATAAAGCAATGCATTTAATATAGTACCTGAATTATTTTTAACACCAGGATGAACGACGATATTTTTTGCTTTATTTATTATGAGTATGTCATGATCTTCGTATACAATATCAAGAGGGATGTTTTGAGGAATTATAGAATTATCAGTTTCAATAACATTTTTTATTTCAACAAATTCTCCCCCTGTAATTTTTTTTTTAGGAATTGTACTAATAATTTTATTGATACTTACTTTGTGCGAAAGTATCCAAGATTTTATTTTAGAACGTGAATAATTAGGTAATATTTTAGCGAGTGCATAGTCTAATCGTTCTCCAGAATGAGACATTTGTATTTTAAAAGGTTTTATAATATATTTTTTATAAAATATCATTGTTATTAAACAAATATTAGTTTCTGTTTTATATAGTAGACATTCATATTGTAATATATATATTATATAACGATATTTTTAATATTTATTGGAATACTAATAATAATTTTAATTATGAATGTTAAATTGTATATACTAACTATTTTAGCTAGCTATATGATTATAGTAGCTAATGTAACAGCTGCTGTTAAGCCTGTGAGTAATTCGCCTTATTTTATTTATAAGTCTGCAAAAAAAAAGATGCTTAATTCTGATTATAAAGGGGCTATACAAGATTTGATAATTTTAAAAAACTTAAATTTATTTAATCCTTGTCCACAACAAATTTATTTAGATTTGATTTATTCATATTTCAAAATAAACAATTTAAAATTAGCTAATAATTATGCTGAAAATTTTTTGCAATTATATCTGAATAATGAACATTATGATTACATATTATATATGTATGGTGTAATAAATATGTACTTAGACAGAAATAGAGGGACTTTGATAAAATATCTAAATATAGATTGGTTTGATCGTGATCCACGATACGCTAAAATAGCATTTTCTGCTTTCGCAGAGCTTATACGTCAATATCCAAATAGTCAATATTCTTTTGATGCACATGCTCGTTTAATTTTTTTAAAAAATAGAATCGCTCAATACGAGCTCGCTGTAGTTAAATTTTATTTTAAAAGACATGCTTATATATCAGTAATATCTCGCGTAGAAAAAATGTTATACAACTTTTCAGATACTAAGGCCACTCGTGAAGCATTACCATATATGTTATATGCATATAAAAGTATACACTTATTAGATTTAGCTGATAAATTAGAAAAAATTATGTTTATTAATTCAATATATTAATATTCCAATAAAATTAGAAATAAGTATATATAAATATATCATGAAAATTAAGTAGCATTTAATTAATAATTTTGGTTATAAAATTTTTTAATTAATTTAATATAATTAAAATTTAATATAAGTGTATATTGTTATATAAAATATTGTTATCAATAATTATTGTATAATAATATATTATTACTTGAAATTTATAATAAATTTATGGTTTCTAAATCTACAGTGCGAGTGGCATTTTTGGGTCCTAAGGGTTCTTACTCTTATATTGCCGCTATGAAATATTCTGACATTTATTTTGAGAAAATTGTGCAATATAGTTGTTGCAGATTTTATGATATTTTTACCTTAGTAGAATCTTGTTGTGTAGAATATGGCATTGTCCCCATTGAAAATTCCAGTACTGGTTTAATTAATGAAGTATGTAATTTATTATTGAATACATCATTATTTTTAGTAGGAGAAATCACTATTCCCATAAAACATTGTATTTTAGTTGATTCTTGTGTTGATATAAACCATGTTCAAACGATATATAGTCACCCACAACCTATTATTCAATGTAGTGAATTTTTAAAAAAGTATTTTTCAATATGGAAAATAATATTTTGTGAAAGTAGTGCAGCGGCTATGAAAACAGTTTCAGAATTGAATCAATTTAATTTAGCTGCATTAGGCAGTATGCAAGGTGGTAAATATTATGGATTACATCCATTGCTCAAAAGCAACATATCTAATTGTCAAAAAAACATGACAAAATTCTTTATTTTAAGAAAGAAAAATTTTATTCATATTAAGAATTCTATTAATATAAAAACAATAATTATTGTTTCTATTAATAAAAAATCTGAAAAATTATATGAGATTTTTAAAATATTAGAATTTTATAGGAAAAAAGTAAATTATTTACGTACTAAAATTGTATGGCGTAATCAACTAAATAAAACTATTGCGATTATTGATATTACGACATGTATATATGATGTTTATATGAAACAAATTTTAATTATATTAAAAAATATTGTTGATTCGTTAAAAATATTAGGCTGTTACTCAATTAGACATGATACAATATAGTAAATCAATTATTATTAATACGATTTAATACTATATATCAGAATAATTAAATTTTTATAAACGTGAGCTTGTTTGCTATTATTAATAACGTATTAAATAATTTATGAATTATTTAATAAAAAATAAACATTTAATTTAAATGTAATTAAATATCAAGCATTTAATACGGAATATTTTTCTAAAAAAAATTCTATTTAATCAGATGAATTTGACGCAATATTTTTCGGCTTTCTTTAAGAAAATCTTTTTTATATATATTTAACCAATTTTGAATTTTTTTAAATTGATTAATAAATTCTTGTTTTTTATTGAATTCTAATAGTTTAAGAATTTCCCCGATTCTTTTATGATATTGTTGAATTAATCCTAAATTATTTTTAGAATTCATAATTATATCCGCATATAATTGAGGATCTTGCGAAAACAGACGGCCCATTATTATTAATTTTAATTGAAATATTGGTGAAGAAAAAGATAAAATTTTTTTTAAATTAATGTTTTCCTTTAACAAAAAATATCCGGAAATAAAGGTAGTAAAATGACATAACCCTTGTATTAAAGACATATACTGATCATGTTCTTGAATGTTACAACAATGTAATCTTGCTCCCCAAAGTTGTATTTGTTGTAATAACCATTGATATGCTTTTGGATAACGCCCTTCACAGTAAATTACTACTTGTTGTACCATACTGCCGTAATCTGGATTAAACATAGGATGTAATCCTAATACTGGACCAGTGTGTGCCGCCAATATAGCATTTAAAGATACTTGTTTTACAGATGATAAATCTACTATAACACAATCATCAGATAAATATGGTAATTTTTTAATGACTTCAAGAACTAAATGAATAGGAACGCTAATTATTATCATATTAACATCCTTTAATATTGATTTAGCATTTATCCAATCATTTTTATCTAATATTCTTACTTTATATCCTGATAAAGTTAACATTTTATAAAAAAAATACCCCATTTGCCCTTTTCCACCAATAATAACAATTGGGCCTAAATTTGGACATAATGTTTTAAATCCTTTTTTATTTTCTTGAAAATAAGATTCATTTATAATACGACGTAGAATATCTTCAACAAAATCTGGGGAAATACCTAATTTTACCGCTTCTTTTTTTCTGCAATTAATAATTATTTCTTCTCTATCTGGAACGTGAATTAATAATCCATAACGACTTTTTATTTCTCCTACTTTAGAAACTAGAGCCAGTCTTTCAGACAATAATCTTAATAAATTTTGATCTATTTTATCAATTTTTTTTCTTAAATAACGTAATTCTGCTATCATATTATTTTATTTTCCGTTTACATGCGATTCGCAAGAAATGGTTTTAGTTGTTTGTGTAATAAATATAGCAAATCTTCGGTAGATTCCCAGCTGATGCATGCATCAGTAATAGATATTCCATATTGCATTGAAGTATTAGATGAATACATTGATTGATTACCAGAATAAATATAACTTTCAAGCATTAAACCAATAATAGAATGATTACCATTTTGAATTTGTTGTAATACTGACTGTACTACGTCAATTTGACGACGATAATCTTTATTAGAATTTCCATGACTACAATCTATCATAAGTATTTTCGGCAATCCTGCTTGAATCATTTTTTTTTCACAACTAATAATATTTTCAGGATAGTAATTGGGATGTTTTCCTCCTCTTAGAATTATATGAGTATTAGTATTGCCTTTAGTATGTAGTACGCATACTTTGCCTGATATATCAATACCAATATAGTGGTGTGGTATCATAGCGGCACGCATTGCATTTATTGCGTTAGAAAAACTGCCATCAGTACTATTTTTAAAACCTACTGATGTAGATAATCCAGAAGCTATTTCTCGATGTATTTGTGATTCTGTGGTACGTGCTCCTATAGAAATCCAACTAAACAATTCACTAAAATATTGCGGAATATTTGGGTTTAATACTTCAGTAGCCAGTGGTAATCCAATTTTTATTAGTTTTATAAGAAGATTTCGTGCAATTTTTAATCCTAATTCAATATCATTAGAATTATTAAGATTTGGATCATATATTAAACCTTTCCAACCTATATTAGTACGTGGTTTTTCTAAATATACACGCATAACAATGTATAGTTGTTCTTGCAGTTTTGTTGCTAAAATTTTTAATTTATTAGCATAATCTAAAGCAGCGTTAACATCGTGAATAGAACATGGTCCACATATAATCAATAAACGGTGATCACGTTTATTGATTATATTTTTAATTATGTTTTGAGAATCAGTAATAGTTTTTTGTTCTTCATATGTAATAGGGAACTGTATTTTTAATTGTTCCGGAGTAATAATAGGGTATGAATTATAATGCTGTATCTTATTACACTTATTTTTTTTCATATGTATATTGCCTTATTAATATGATTAATGTAATCACACAATATTTAAACAACTATTAAAATAATGATATTTAATCATATTATGATACATATATAAAACTAATGTAAATATAGTTTTTATATATTATTGTTAATAAATTATTATAAATTAATTAATTGAATAATATAATTTTTAATTTTTAGCGCTATTATTAGTAATAGATTTTTATTATCTTAATAAAGATGTATGTTGATGTTTCATTTGCATGATAAAGGTATTAATATAATCGCAACATATATTAGCTACGTATTTTATTTAATAAATTTAACAAAACAAATATCCTAATACTATAGTAAAATTTGTGTAAGATTCTAAAAAGAATAAAATTCTATATACTTTATAACAAGGTATTTTATTCATTTTATACGTGTTTTAATGCGGGCTGCTTTTCCACTAAGATTACGTAAATAATATAATTTAGCGCGACGTACCATGCCAAATCGTTTAATTTTTATTTCTGTAATATTGGGAGAATGCGTCGGAAACACACGTTCTACTCCTTCGCCGCTAGAAATTTTTCTTACAGTAAATGCAGAGTTTAAACCATTATTCTTAATAGAGATGATAACGCCTTCAAAAATTTGCAAACGTTTTTTATTACCCTCAGCAATCCAAGTTTTAACTTCTACTGTATCGCCTGTATGTAATTGAGGAAGATTTTTTTTAATTTGTGTGTTTTCAAAATCATTTATTAATCTAAACATATATTATCTCTTATTTTTTTTTAATTCTAGCAGATATTCATTTTTAAATTCAGATAATAACTTTCTTTCTAAATCATTTAATATTATTTTATTAAATAAATCTGGTCTTTTTATCCAAGTATTACCTAATGCTTGTTTTATTTTCCAACGAGCAATAGCAGCATGATTGCCTGATAATAAAACTGATGGCACTGTCATTCCAAAAAAATTTTTTGGTCTTGTATAATTTGGGAAATCTAATATATTTTTAACGAAAGAATCGGATATTTTTGAATTTTTATTTCCTAAAACTTTGGGCAACATTCTAGACACTGTATCTATTAGTACCATAGCAGCTAATTCTCCTCCGCTTAGTATATAATCACCTATAGACCATTCTTCGTCAATATCTTCATAAAACAATCGTTCGTCGATACCTCTGTATCTGCCGCAAATTAAGATTATTTTTTTTTTGTCATGCGCCAGATTACGTACATATTTTTGATTAAGTTTTTTACCCTGCGGAGATAGATAAATAACTGTGGCAGTACTTCCAATTTTTTTTTTGCTGCATTTATTGCGTATTTAATAGGTTGAATAGCCATTAACATCCCTGGCTCTCCTCCATATGGTTTATCATCTATTTTATGATATTTATTCTGTGTAAATGCACGTGGATTCCAAATATTTATAGAGAGTATATTATTTTTAACAGATCGTCCTACTATTCCATAGCGAATAAAACCATAAAACATTTTTGGAAATATAGTAATTATACCTATTTTCATATAAACCTTAAAATTTTATAAAAAATTAAAAATTAGGATCCCAATCTACAATAATAATGTTTTCAGTTAAAATAACATTTTTGATAATTTTTTCAAATATAAAAGGAATTAAACAATCTTTGTCTGTATAAAGATCATTTTTAAGTAATTTTACTACTAGCACGTCGTTAGCCCCGGTTTCTATTATTTCAGAAACATATCCTAATTTAATTCCTTGTATTGTTAATATTGTGCATCCTATTATATCTTTCCAATAATATTCTTGGGAATTTTTATATGGTAATTGCTTATTGTCTATAATAATTTCGCAATTGTTTAATAATTCTGCTGAATTTCTGTCTGAAATTCCTCTAATTTTGGAAATATGTTTTTTTCCAATACACTTCCAGTGATCTAAACTTACAGACATCCATACAGTTTTAGGTTTTATAAAACATGGTTTATAATGAAAAACGTCGCTATATTTTTCAGTAAATGAAATTATTCTAACCCATCCTAATATTCCATATGCACCTATTATTTTTCCTATTATTACTGGTTGTGTCGGTATTTTGAGAGCTTTCTTCATATTTTTAGTATCATTGTATTAATATCTTTATTATAAATTTTTATTAATTTAAATACACGTTTCGATGGGCATGCTCCTATTTTTAACCAATATTCAGTTCTTTTTGTATTAATATTTAATTTAATATTAGAATGTTTTGCAATAGGGTTAAAGTATCCCAAACGTTCAATAAAACGTCCATCTCGTGCATTTTTTTTATTTGCAACTACTATATGATAAAAAGGCGCTTGTTTGCATCCTCCTCGCGCTAATCTAATTCTTAGCATAAATACATCACCTATTATAATGTTATATTAAATTATATAAAATAAGAAAATTTATACCCTACAATAGAAAATATTAATCTATTTAATTGATGATAATTTAGATGATATTTTATTTTTTAGTGTACGTACCATTTGAAACGCACCATTTTTGTTAATTTGTTTCATAACCGTACGTATTTGATTAAATCTATTTAATAATTTATTAATATCTTGAATTTTTACTCCAGATCCTGTGGCTATGCGTTTTTTTCTAGATCCATTAATAATATTAGGTTGTATACGTTCTTTAATAGTCATAGAATTAATTATAGCTTCCATATGTGTGAAAATATTATTTTGAATATGTGATTGTTGTATATTATCTAAACCCATCCCTAATTTAGGTAATTTACTTATTATTTTATTAATTCCTCCCATATTTCTGATTTGTTTTATATAATTTAAAAAATCACATAAATTAAAATCGGCATTGTTTTTTTGTATATATTTTTCATGTTTTAAAAATTGTTCTTTATTATCAAGCTCATCAATGAGAGAGAGGATATCTCCCATGCCTAATATACGACCCGCTATTCTATATGCATTAAAAATTTCTAATGCATCAATGTTTTCTCCAGTCCCTATAAATTTTATAGGTTTTTTTGTAAGATATTTAACAGATAAAGCAACACCACCACGTGTACTTCCATCTAATTTAGTTAAAATAACTCCAGTTAATGGCAAAATTTTACTAAATTTATTGGCGTGATTTACTGATACTTGCCCCATCATAGAATCTATAACGAATAAAGTTTCTATTGGCTTTATAGTATTATGAATGTCTGACAATTCTGATAACAAAACGTTATCAGTATCCAGACAACCTGCGGTATCTATTACTATGGTATCATAAGGTCTGTTTTTTAAAAACATCATCGCTTTTTTAACTATATTTATTGGTTTGTCATGATGATTAAAATCAGAAAAAAAAGTAATATTTTCAGGAATAACAAGATTTTTTAATTGTTGCATACCTGCTGGTCTATATATATCAGTTGATATTACTAATACTTTTTTATTTTTTTTATTTTTTAAAAACTTCGCTAATTTTCCGGTAGTAGTAGTTTTTCCTGAGCCTTGCGTACCAATTAGTAATATTATTGTTGGAGTTTGAGAATTTAAATTTAGATCATTTAATCCTTCTCCTATAGTTTGTGTTAAAGCAGCATGCATTATTTTTATAAATTCTTGACCTGGAGTTAAATGTTTATTAACATTTTTTCCAATAACTCCATCTTTTACTTTATTAATAAAGTTTTCTACCACAGGTAAAGCAACATCTGCTTCCAAAAGAGATACTTTTATAGAATTTAAAGTACTTCTAATATTATTTTCTGTCAAACGACCAGAGTAAATAACATTTCGTACTGTTTGTGAAATTTTATTGGACAATTTTTCAAACATTTTTATTACTCTAAATAAAAATTTTTATAATTATTTTGTGGATGAATTATTTTCATATGACATAATAGTGTCTATTTTGTATTCAAATCGCCCTTTATGATAACAAAAAATTATCTTTTTCTAAAGATAAAATTTTTTATAACATAATAAATAATACACCCGAGAGGATTTGAACCTCCGATCGCTCGGTTCGTAGCCGAGTGCTCTATCCAATTGAGCTACGGGTGCATTATTATAAAATTATATTTACAGTGAGAGAGGGATTCGAACCCTCGATGCAGTATGTATCTGCATACTCCCTTAGCAGGGGAGTGCCTTAAGCCACTCGGCCATCTCACTATATATCATTGAATTATATACTTATAATGTTTAACATCATTTTAGCAGAAATTTTTAAATTTTAAAAAAATTACTATTGAATTACAACATTTTCAAAGCTTGAAAGTTATTTATTTAAATTATTAATTTTAACACTGAATATTACATATCATAATTTTTAAGAAAAATAACTTTCAACATAAAGTTTGAGGAGATTTTTCAGATTTAATACGTTGATAAATTTCTTCTCGATGTATAGATATGTCTTTAGGAGCGTTTACACCAATACGTACTTGGTTACCTTTAATACCTAATACAGTCACTGTTATATTGTCACCAATTATGAGAGTTTCACCAACTCGTCGAGTGAGAATAAGCATCCTTTACTCCTTGAAAAATTCAAATAATAGCTATGCTTTTTAAAAGTTCTATTTTTTTAAATATGTTAAACGGTTTAAATAAATACGTCTATTTTATAGATTTTTGATTATTTTTTTTTAAAAAATTAAAATAATTTTTTATTATAAGATTTGACGTAATATAGCATTTATTTCAATAGAAACTTTGTTTGTAGTAGTATTGTCTTGAATACCACCTTGCGCAAGGTCCGGTTTACCACCACCTTTTCCCCCGAAAATATTTGTTACGCGATGTATTAAATCAACTGCATTAATATGACTTAATGTTATTAAATTTTTAGTTATAGCTATTATTAAGTTAATTTTATTATTTTTATTCATATTTATAAAAATAATAATTCCTGATTCTAATTGATTTTTAAAGTAGTCAACTATAGTTAATAATGTTTTTGGCATCATATGAACAACTTGTTTAATCAAAATTTTTATATTTCCAATATAATAGATGTCCTTAATCCAAGATGGATATTGTTGCAAAATTTGTGTGTTCTGTAAATATTGCATTTCTTTTGTTAATTTTTGATAACAATATTTAAGTGTACGTATATCATTTAATATATTTGCACTATTACTTTTCGTTTCCTGTAATATGTTTTTTAGTAATACTCTATCGTTATGTAACGTAGATAATGCTATGTCATTAGTGACTGCTTCAATTCGCCTAATTCCAGAAGCAATACTAAATTCTTTGTTAATTAAAAAAATACCAATTTCTCCAGTATTTTTTACATGAGTGCCTCCACACAATTCATTAGATATATTGCCTATATTTAGGACACGGACTGTTTTTTGATATTCTGTATCAGGTAGCATAACAGCATTAATATTTTTAGCTGTTTCTATAGGAATAATATTAGTTTTAACATTTAAATTGTTCCATATTTGTTTATTAACAAAATTTTCTACCTCATTAATTTGTATTGTTGTCATTGCTATATTATGAGAAAAATCAAAGCGTAAATGTTTTGCATCAATTAATGAACCTTTTTGTATTATATGTGATCCTAATACTTTAATTAAAGCAACACGTAATAAATGTGTAGCAGAATGATTTATAGCAATATATTTTCTTGTATATTGTTGTACTTGCGCAGAAGCTTCTTCCCCCAAATTAATAGCACCATTAATTACATAACCTATATGACCTATTGCATTTCCATATTTTTTCGTGTTTTTAACTTGAAATATACCAGATTTAGTGTATAATTTACCGCAATCTCCTATTTGTCCACCAGATTCTCCATAAAAAGGAGTTTTTTGTAAAATTACAATTCCATTGTCTTGTGCAGAAATTTTTTTTACTGATATTTCATTATTAAATAATTTAATTATTTGAGATGTATAAGATAAAGTATCATATCCAATAAATATACTAGATATATCGCATGTTAATATTTCTTGATATAAAGAACTATTTTTTATTATTTTTGTTTTAATATGATTTTTTTGTTGTAGCATATATTTATCAAATTCTGTTTGATTTACATCTACATTATACTGCAGACAAACACTTTTAGTTAATTCTAAAGGAAAACCATGAGTATCGTATAAATCAAATGCTTCTTTACCAGATAGAACATTATGTCTTAATGAATTTAATTTTTTCTTTAAGAATTTTAATCCTTTATTTAAAGTAATTTCAAATAATTTTTCTTCGTTTATCAATACTTCTTCTACAAAATTTTTTATGTGATGTAAATTATTATATATATCTTTTGTGTGTTGAATAAGTGGCGATACTAATTTATAAAAGAAAATATCATCTATACCAATTTTTTTTCCGTGTAAAATCGCTCTTCTAATAATACGACGTAACACATATCCTCGCCCTTCATTAGAAGGTAATACGCCATCTTTAATTAAAAAAACACATGTACGAATATGATCAGCCAAAACATATATAGATCTATCGTTCATAGAATCAATTTTAATAATATTAGCTATAGAAAATATTAAATTTTTAAAAATATCAATAGAATAATTACTGTGTACACCCTGTAATACTGCAGAAATTCGTTCCAATCCCATACCAGTATCAACTGATACTATTGGTAATGTTGAAAGACTTCCATTTTTTTCGAGATTAAATTGTATAAATACTAAATTCCAAATTTCCACGTATCTTTTTTTAGATATTTTAGAATTATCAGTGATTTCTCCTGAAAATTGTTCTCCATAATCAAAAAATATTTCTGAGCAGGGCCCGCAGGGACCCAGAGCACCCATTTGCCAAAAATTTTCTGAATTAAGTATGTTGTTTGTAGCATCACCAATTTTAATGATATGATCATCAGGTATATCCACTATTTTTTTCCATATATCATATGATTCATTGTCATATTTATTGACTGTAACCCATAATTTTTTTTTAGGTAAATTAAACCAATTTGCACTTGTTAATAATTCCCAAGCAAATTGGATTGCTTCTTCTTTAAAATAATCTCCAAAACTAAAATTACCCAACATTTCAAAAAATGTCAAATGTTGATCAGTATACCCAACGTTATCCAAATCATTATGCTTACCTCCTGCTCGTACACAACGCTGAGCAGTAGTGACACGTTTAAATTGAGATTTTTCAATTCCTAAAAATACATTTTTAAACTGATTCATACCGGCATTAGTAAATAATAATGTTTGATCATTATTGGGTATTAAATTACTACTTTCTATAATTTTATGTCCTTTTTTTACAAAAAAATTTAGAAATTCCTGTCGAATAGCAGCAGTTTTTTTAGGCATATAAACTTTTATATATAATTTATGTTATAAATATAAAGACAATGCATTATAACAATATTCTGTGATGCAGAAAATACTATATTTAAATATTATTTAGATATAATTTATTTATATTAATTTACATTAAAATATTAAATATATTTAAATTTAAATATAAAATTAAATAATACACTAAAATATTTTATAATTTACTCAATATAATAAATATTATATTGTTATGTAGTAATCAGTATTCTAAACAAGCATTATGTTTAATGTAGTATTTTTTACAATTAAGTACAGTATTATTATGCACTATAGGTATAGACAACTGCAATGTTGATATTTAAATCAACTTGATTTTATGAAAATAATATTGAAAATTAAAATATTTAATATATTTTTTATATTTAAAAGTATATTTTTTTATAAAGATTTAGAGCATTTTGATTAATTAATATTTGGTATGTAACTAAATATGATTTTATTTTTTATGCATAAATAAAATCAGTGCTGAAATCTTGTAAATATTTTTTTGTATACTCTATCTATATTTAATAGAAATTTATATTAAACGAAATGAAATAAAAATTATTAAATTACATTTATTTAAAAACTATTCTCATAATATCTATAATGATCAAAATTTAATAAATAATTATTTTTAACATTCAAAATAATTTTAAAAATAATTATTTTTTATATATAATGGAGGTTCATAGATTTTTTTATATCTAATTTCAAAATATAATTTTGCTTTGTTATTTTACTATGACTGACAACAATAATCTATTCACCTATTTTAATTTTTTGTTTTCTTTCATTTAATATTCAACTGTTGTTTACATAAGTGCTTAGATAATTATCATATTTAATAATAATGAAATTATTGTATAATTATAACATATAACTGTATATCAGCGCTCTATAACATTTGCCATAGTTAATATATAGGTTAATCAGCCTTTATAGAGTTATAAACACTTATATTATTCGTATTCTGTACTAACACAATTGTTTATGATTATTGCGTCAATTGATAGAGTTAACTCCAATGTTCATCTGAAATTAATTTCAATTGTTTGCAGGAAATATGTATATTATAAAATATTTTCATATAAGAATGAATATTCTTGTTATTTTGGAAAATAAAATATTTTTTATAGAAAAATGCTATTTAAACTAATAATGTTTTTCTGCAAGAAAAAATTTTTAAAATTCATTAAGATTAAATTATTCGTACTCGTAAGTGTTAACTTATACAAAATATATTAATGTCTTCAAAATTTTTCATTTTAGCTAAATCTAAATAGTTGCTTCTTGTAATCTACTTGATATAGAGTATCTCTCTATTGGATCTGGTATGTTTTCATGATAAAAATAGTAGTAAATATTGTTATATGCACAAAAATTACTAGATGTAGATATCTTATATTTTATAATGTACATTTTTTATATTTTTGGTTACATAACAATTACGTTTAACATTTATACAAATGTATAAATGCATATCATTATATCTATAAATATTAAAATTTATACGATTTACGAAAGTTATAAAAACTTTTATATGAATTATAGATATAATATTTTTCAGTAAATACTTATAGTTCTTTATAATTAATTTTTTAAGTCTTATTAATAGTTAATAAACTATTTAATGCCAATGTATTAATACATTTATTTAATACTTAAAATTGTACGGTATGATTTTAATTTTAATAAAATTTTTTATTTATAAATTTAAAAAGGTAAACAAATAAATACATAAAATTATGTTCTTTTATTTAAAGACATGCAAAGTATTTAATAAAAATATTAAATCTAATTTATTTCATTATTTAATAAAATCTATAATAAATAGATTCTGTATCAGAATACAATATTTCACTGTAAACTCATATAATATGACCTATTATGACATAATTTAGTACAGTAAAATGTTTTATAAAAGGAATTTTTTCTTATTCATGTAAGAATTTATTAAATAGCAGCGCTAACAGTACTATTTAGTAATACAACTGTTACGCAAGCAATTCCCTTGGCACAGCCAATATGTCCTAGTGTATTAGTAGTAGTTGCTTTTATATTAATACTTTTTGTAGAACAGCGCAAATCTTTAGATAAATTAAAGCAAATTTGTGAAAGATATTTATTAATTTTAGGATACTGCAAAATTACAGTAATATCAATGTTATTTAATGTAAAACCTTGATCAAAAATTTTATTCCAAATTATTCTTAGTAATTTACGACTATCTATATTACTATACTGAATGTCAGTATCTGGAAAAATAGATCCAATATCACCTAAACATGCTGCGCCTAACAGAGAATCTATTAATGCGTGTATCATTACATCTCCGTCCGAATGCGCTATAATTTCTCTGTCATCAGGTATTCTTACCCCTCCAATAATAAAAGGACGACCTATTCCAAATGGATGTGTATCAAAACCGTAACCAATACGTAGCATATTAAGATATCCTATAAATTCCCGTATTATTTAATTTAGATAAATAAAAACTGGCTAATTTTAAATCATCTTGATAAGTAACTTTTATATTATCTGCGCGTCCTCTTATTAAAATAGAGGTATATCCGCAATATTCTATTGCTGATGCTTCATCGGTAACAATTACTTTATTTTTTAAAGCTTTCTCAAGACAATATTTTAAAATGTTAAAATTGAATAATTGAGGTGTTAAAGCATTCCATAAATTATCACGATTAACAGTATATTTAATATATTCGCTGTTACGATAAGCTCTTTTAATTGTATTAAAGACTGGAACAGCTAAAATTCCTCCTATATGAGAAAATTTTGTAATTTCAAACAAGCGTAATAAATCTTCTTTATGTAAACAAGGTCGAGCAGCATCATGGACTATAACCCAAACTGTTTTTTTTACATGTTGTAATCCTGCCATGACTGAATCAGCACGTGTAGGTCCTCCGATAACTATACTAATCCTAGGATCATAAGCAATGGACAACTTTCTAAACCAACAATCATGAGAATGTATAACTACTATACAATGACAAATACATGATTGAGATAACAATGTATCTATAGAATATTCTAATAATGTTTTGTTACCAATTAAATAATATTGTTTAGGTACCGCGCTTTGCATGCGTTTACCAACACCTGCCGCTGGTAATATAGCAGTAATATTAGGAAATTTTTTTTTAACATGTTTCTTAATGCAAGATTTCATATAGAAAAATTCATTTTTTATAAATATTTAATTTTATTTAAATCTTATTTATACTCTGTATAATAAAAAGTCTCATCTGACTTGACCATTCCAAGATCAAATCTAGCTCGTTCTTCAATCGCGTTAAATCCATGATGCAAATCATATATTTCATATAATAATTGATTATTTCTAATCTTCATATGATTAAAATTATTAATGTTTTGATAATTTTTTATTGAATTAAAAATAATTATTAAATCGTATACACCATTTTTTCCAAACCATAATAGATATTGTAACCAAACAAATAATATTATTAACAAACAACTTAATTTATTCAAATGTTATTTACCAATATTAGAAATATATTTAATTAATTTATTTTTTTTAATACTCAAGATAATGATATTATTTTTATTAAAATAGAATTTTTTCCTATACATTTATTATAAATCATAAAAATTTATATGTAATCAAATCATAATATTGCAATATTTAATATATTTATTAACACAATACATAATAATTTTAAGAAAATTATTTTAAATTAAACAAAATACTAATTAAATGATTTTGGATGCAATTATTTATTGTGAATTTGTTATATGAATAGCTAAAAATATATTTAGCACATAATTTATTTAACATTATTTTATTTTAAACAATTATTTTTAAAAAAAAACCGTAAAAAACATGACTGCATCAATTGATTAATTAATGTTTTTACTGATTGGGTGCCATCTAAATGTATATCTGGATTTTTAGGTATTTCATACGGTATATGAACGCCAATAAAATTTTTTATTTCTCCAGATCTAGCTTTTTTATACAAACCTTTCGGGTCCCGTGCTTCACAAATATTTATAGGAGTGTCAACAAATATTTCTACAAAACAATTTTGTGGAAACATATTTCTAATCATAATACGATCAGATTGATAAGGTGAAATGCAAGTGGCTAATACTACTATGCCTGCATCAACCATTAATCGCGCTATCTCACCAATTCTACGTATATTTTCATGTCTATCCTGACTACTGAATCCTAAATCACTACATAAACCACATCTGATATTATCACCATCCAATATATATGTGCTAATTTTTTCTTGATATAATTTTTTTTCCAAAATACCTGCCACAGCAGATTTACCAGATCCCGATAATCCAGTAAACCATAGCAATATTGCATGATGTTTATGCAAACACTCTCGATCTTTCTGAGTTATATGATAGGTATTCCAAAAAATATTTTTATTTTGTAATATATTGGGATTTTTTTTATGAACAGTAATCATATTTTTTTATTTATTAAGATAAATCTTTAATACCCCAATGCGGAAAATGTAAACGTATAAACGAATGCAACTCTAATTCAAATTTGCTATAATTTCTATTATATTTATTATATATAGGATTATATTTTATAGTCTCATCTATCATTCCAGCTCCCACAGTTTCATTAGTTAATAAATCAATAAATATCATGCTACCAGTCATAGGAGAATCAGAATATTTATCTAATATTAATAATTCATCAAATGATAATTTGATCAAGCCAATTTCATTTAGTGATATAGAATTGGTTTTTTGATATTGAAAAGTATCTACGTTTATTTTACATTCTATTTTTAATACTTGTGCTTTTAAGAGTTTTGTAGCTATTTTTACATTAAAGTATTGTCCTTCTTTTAATGCTTCTGTATGCATCCAGATTATATTTATTAACACATCGCGTGCGGGAGAAACTGAATTTATATCAACTAACATATCGCCTCGACTTATATCTAAATCTTCATTTAAAGTCACAGTTATGGCTTCTCCAGCGTAAGCATGAGTTACATCAGAACTTGAAACAATTATTCTTTGTATTTGGGCGGTATTGTTTGATGGAAAAGTGTTAATTAATTGTCCTGTGTGAATACTACCAGATGCAATTGTTCCAGAATATCCTCTAAAACCTGAGTTGTTTCTAATAACATATTGTATTGGAAAACGCAATTTTTGTTGTTTCCAATCCCCAACATTTTTAATATTAATATTGTCTAATACCTCTAACAATGTAGGACCTTTGTACCATTTCATATTAATTGATGTAGTAGCAATATTATCTCCATCTAAAGCAGATATTGGAATAAACTGAATATTTGTTTTAAAATACAGTTTTTTAGCAAATTCTAGAAATTCTTTACTAATATCTTGAAAGATTTTTTTATTATAATTTATTAAATCCATCTTGTTAATTGCAATAACTATATGCTTTATTCCTAAAAGAGCAGAGATGAACCAATGTCTTTTAGTTTGATGTTGTATGCCCTTACGAGCATCAATTAGTAAAACAGCTAATTCACTAGTAGATGCACCAGTAACCATATTTTTTGTATATTCTAAATGTCCTGGAGTATCTGCGATAATAAATTTACGTTTTTTGGTGAAAAAAAATCTATATGCGACATCTATAGTAATACCTTGAGCACGTTCTAATTGTAATCCATCTAATAATGATGCTAAATCTAATTTTTTATTTTTATCATCAATACTTCTAATTTCTTTATATAAAACAGATAATTGATCCTCGTAAATTTGATGGGTATCATGTAGCAATCTTCCAATTAAAGTGCTTTTCCCATCATCTACGTTACCACAAGTAAGAAAACGTAATAATATTTTCTCTTGTTGTGCATACAAATATTGTTTAATGCCTCCATAACTAACAATTTCTTCTTTTATGTTATCTAACATAATAATTCCTTAAAAATAACCTTGGCGTTTTTTATATTCCATCGAACTAGATTGATCAAAATCAATAATTCGTCCATGACGTTCACTTTGGTTAGATATTAACATTTCCTCAATAATTCCAAGTAACGTGTTTGCTTTTGATTTTATAGCTCCAGTTAACGGCCAACATCCTAATGTACGAAATCGTATCATACGATTTTTTATTTTTTCTGTAGATTTTAAATGAATTCGGTCATCATCTACCATAATTAAATTTCCATCTCTATATATTGTAGGACGATACTTCGCAAAGTAAAGTGGCACTATATCTATATTTTCAAAAAAAATATATTGCCATATATCTAATTCTGTCCAATTAGATAACGGAAACACCCGGATATTTTCTCCTGGATGAATTTTACTATTATAGTTAGCCCATAATTCTGGGCGCTGTTTTCTGGGATTCCAATAATGATGTTTATCTCTAAAAGAATAAATGCGTTCTTTAGCTCTAATTGTTTCTTCATCACGTCTAGCGCCACCAAAAGCTGCATCAAATCTATATTTATTTAATGCTTGTTTTAATCCTTCTGTTTTCATAATATCTGTGTATTTAGCGCTTCCATGAATAAATGGATTAATACCCATTTCTATACCTTTTAAATTTTTAAAAATTAATAATTGTAATTTAAAAGATTTAGCAGTTTTATCACGAAATTTATACATTTCTTGAAATTTCCAACCGGTATCTATATGTAAAAGTGGAAAAGGTAATTCACTAGGGTAAAACGCTTTTCTTGCTAGATGCAGCATAACTGAAGAATCTTTACCAATAGAATATAACATAACTGGTTTATGAAATTCTGCAACTACTTCACGAATAATATATATACTTTCTGATTCTAGGCGTTTTATATAATTGGTACATTTTTTATTTAACATTATATATAATCCTTGGTAACTGTATTAATAATAGAATTAATTTTATGGGAATATAATGCTGTTTTTCCAAACCAATTTATTTTATTATGTAAAGATACGACATTACCAATAATAAATAAAGTAGGATAATCAACTAATTTTGCTAATTTTTCTAATTCAATTAAAGTACCAATTAAAATTTTTTGATTATTGTACGTGCCATTACTAATAACAGCTACTGGTGTATTTATATGACGTCCACACTTAATTAAATTATTACTAATATTAACAGTATTAACTTTACCCATATAAATTACTAATGTTTGTTGTGTATCTGATAAAGAATTCCAATTAAATTTTTTATTATTATTAATGTTATAACCTGTAATGAAAGTAACTCCATGCGCATATTCCCGGTGTGTTAATGGAATCCCTGCGTAGGCTGCAACACCAGTTCCTGCTGTAATTCCTGGAACTACTTGAAAAGGAATTCCTGCTTCTGAGATTTTTTGTAATTCTTCTCCTCCTCGACCAAAAATAAATGGATCTCCTCCCTTTAATCTCACAACTTTATGGCCGCTTTTAGCTAATTGTATTATAAATTGATTAAGTTGTTTCTGTGGCATAATATGATTACCAATATGTTTTCCGACGCAAATTTTATCAGTATCACGTCTCGCCAAATCTAGAATATCAGAATTTACTAAACAATCATATAAGATAACATCTGCTTGTTGTATAGCCTGTAATCCTTTTATTGTTAATAATCCTATATCCCCTGGTCCTGCTCCCACTAATGTTACATGTCCTGTTTTAAAGGAATTGTTATGTTTTATATTTAAAAGGGTAGAAAAAAACTTTTTTTTAGCTTCTTTAAAACGATTGCGCGTTATTAATGGAACAATATGATCATCATAAAACACCTTTTCCCAAAATCTACGTCGGTGCACTGTATTTATAATATGTTTTTTTACTGTATTACGCCATAAACTAGCAAATTTTGCTATATAACCAAGAGTTTGGGGTAAAAGCAATTCAAATTTTTCTCGTAAGATACGTGCTAACATAGGCGCTGTACCACAAGAAGAAATCCCTATTAATATAGGATTTCTATCAATAATAGCTGGAAAAATACAAGAACATTTGCTTTGATCATCTACAGTATTTACTAGTATATGATATTTATTAGCGTTATTATAAATTAATGTATTCAATTTCGCATCATTAGTAGCGATGATGACTAAAATAACTTTATTTAACATGAAAGGCGTAAATTTTTTCCCAATCCAATTTATATTTTTTTTAAGTAAAAGTTTTTTTAGTTCTGGGCATATAGTATGCGCTATTACTTTAATCATGGCGCCGACACGTTGTAGCATTTGGATTTTACGTAATGCAACGCTACCTCCGCCAATAACCAAAACTGGTTTATTTTTTAAATCAATAAATAATGGTAAATACTTCATAAGTGATACTTAATTTTAATAAAAAATTAAAATATATAATTGTATATAATATATATGTATTATATATACAAACTGTTTAATTTTTTAATATATAAGTTATAAATTTATATTTATAATAATAGATTACATATGAATACTTAATATTAAATATAATATTAGTATTTTTTGAGATTATTAAAGTACTTTATATATTATTCATATAAAACAAAAGCTTTATTAAATAAAGTATAAATTTGATGATGAACTAATCAATAGTATGTAGTCCGCATTCACGTTGCAATCCAAAGAAACGTGTCTCTTCTGCTTTCATACCAGGTCTCCATTTACTGCTAGTATGTATATCACCAATTGAGACATACCCTTGTTCTTTTAATGGATGCTGTTGTAAAGAATATTTTTTAATATAATTGGTAACCTGTACAGTGCTCCAATCAACGATTGGTAAAAATTTAAATACCCCATTTTGAATAGTGATGATCGATAATTTTTTACGACTCTTTGATTGTTCTCTTCGTAAACCTGCAAACCATACTTCTATATTAAGTGTCTTTAATGCTCGATGCATAGGTTCAATTTTATTAATAGCATTATATCGATTAATACCTTTTATTCCTTGTGTCCACAGCTTTCCATATTGAGCTTCTTGCCAGGCTGCAGATTTTTTAGGACAGAATACATATAAATTTAATTTCATTGTCTCTGTTAATTGATTGATAAAATGATATGTTTCTGGAAATAAATAACCGGTATCAATCAAAACAATTGGGATCTTAGGATAATATTGAGTTAATAAGTGTAAACTGACTGATGATTGCAAACCAAAACTTGAAGATAACATTACTTTTTTAGATAAATATTTAATTGCCCATTCTAATCTTTTTTCTGTTATTAAAGATTCTAAATATTTATTTATTTTATTTAATATTAATTTTTGTTTATCTATATGTAATAAAGAAATTTCTTTAACAGTCCAACAATAATTGACAGTATTTAGCATTTTATTCATAAAAATCCTCTTCAGAATTTATGACGGGTTTAACTATTCCAATTCTTACTACATAATCTCCATAAGATTCATTATTTCTTCTTTCTTTAGCCCATCTTCCAATAGTTGTATCTAAAATGTTCAAAATATCTTGTTCTGTAATATTCTCTCTGTATAATCGCGGAATGCGTGTGCCAATATTATCACCACCTAAATAAAGATTATAACGCCCAATTGATCTACCTGTGAGTCCAATTTCAGATAACATTGCACGAGCACAACTATTCGGACATCCTGTAACACGTAAAATAATTGCATTTTTTTCTAATTTATATTTAGACATGATATTTTCAACTTTTGTGATAAATTGAGGTAAAAATCGTTCTGCTTCTGCCATTGCTAATGGACATGTGGGTAATGCTACACATGCCATGGATGCTTTTCTTTGTGGAGTAGAATCATGATTTGATATACCATATTTTTTTAGTATATTATCTATTATATATTTATTATTTGGAGAGACTCCAGAAATTATCAAATTTTGATTAGTGGTTAATCTAAAACAACCTGAATGTACTTTTGCAATTGCTCTAATTCCATTTTTTAATAGTTTGTTTGGATTATTGTTTGTGATTCGTCCATTTTCTATAAATAAAGTGAGATGCCAATCATGCTTTATATCTTCTATCCATCCAAAACAATCTCCTCTATGTGTAAATTTATAAGAATGTATTGGCGCAAATTTTATTCCCGCACGACGTTCAACTTCTGCTTTAAATGTCTGTACCCCCACTTTTATTAAAGTATATTTGGTTTTAGCATGTTTACGATCTGACCTATCTCCCCAATCTCTTTGCACTGTCACTATTGCTTCTGTAATCTTTAAAATATCTTGGGTATTAATATATCCAAATTCCCTAGCTTTACACGGATATGTAGTTACATCACCATAAGTCATTGCTAACCCTCCCCCTACTAATACATTAAACCCGATTATTTTTTTATTTATATTGTTTTTAATTGCTATAAAACTTAAATCATTTGCATGTACATCTACATCATTTATTGGAGGAATTGCAATTGCAATTTTGAACTTACGGGGTAAATAAGTAGCGCTTAAAATTGGCTCAGACTCTGTGGATTCTGTTTTTTTTCCGTCTAACCAAATTTCTGCATATGCATGAGATTTTGGTAATAGGTGTTTGGAAATACTTTTAGCGATTTCCCAAACTTGATAATGGTATTCGGATTCTGTAGGATTTGCGGTACACACTACATTCCGGTTTACATCACCAGCAGTAGCGATAGAATCTAATTCTATTGTATGTAATAAATTATGTATTTTTTTTAAATTAGGTTTTAATAATCCATGTAATTGGAAAGTTTGTCTAGTAGTGAGACGAATAGTTTCATACAAAGTATATTTATTTGAAAAATCATCTATAGCTAACCATTGTCTAGGACGAATTACTCCGCCTGGTAAACGACATCGTAACATAATATTAATTAACGGCTCTAATTTTTGTTGTGTTCGTTCTATTCGTACATCACGATCATCTTGTTGATACATCCCGTGGAATTTAATTAATTGAGAGTTATCTGAGTTGAAACCTCCAGTTAAATTATTATTTAAATCTTTAGTAATAGTACCTCTTAAAAAATTACTTGTTTTTTTTATTCGTTCATTATCGGATAGGGGTTGTGTTGAATTTTTTATAAAATTAACATATTGTGTTTTTTCTTTCATTAATATATATCTCTCTGATAACGATGTTCTACACGCATTTTATTCCAAAAATTTTTAGATTTATTTATATCCATATTACCATGTTGTGAAACTAATTTAATCAAAGCTTTATCTACATCTTGTGCCATATATTTAGCATTACCGCATACATAAACATATGCACCTTCTTCAATCCACTTCCAAATTTCATCGCCATTTATTAATAATTCATTCTGAATATATATTTTATGATCTTGGTCTCTAGACCAAGCTGTATTAATATTTGTAAGTAATTTGTTTTTAAAATAATTTTGCCATTCTAATTGATATAAAAAGTCATCAATAAATTTTTGATTTCCAAAAAATAACCAATTCTTCCCTGCAGAACCATCGATAGAACGTTGTTGCATAAATGCACGAAATGGAGCGATACCTGTTCCTGCACCAATCATAATTATTGGTGCATTAGAATTTGTCGGTAACCTAAAATTATCATTGGATTCAACAAAAATTCGTATTTTATCATTTTCTTGAATACGATCTGCCAAATAACTACTAGCGCTACCTGTTCTAAAGTGTCCATTTATCTCATAACGTATTACACTAACAGTAATATGTATTTCTTCTCCTACTTCTGCTTGAGCAGAAGAAATTGAATAAAAACGAGGTTTTATAGGACATAATATTTTTAGCAATTGTTGAGGAGTTAATATGAGTGGTACACGATATATCATTTCAATAATTGGTGTATTAGCAATAAATTCATATAATTTTTCTTTATCTTTTAATAAATTAATTAATGTTTTATTTTGGGAGATATTAGCTACTTCTTTTATCAAAATAGGTGTATTTTGCATTAACTCATAATATTTTTTTAATGCTGTATTAAGTGGTATGATTTGTTTTTGCATAGACACATGATCGTTACCATTTAAGTTTAACAAATTCAATAATTCGTCTACAAGATTTGGATCATTTTCGTGCCATACCCCTAGAGTATCTCCAGGCTGATAATTTATATCAGAATTAGAAATATCTATTTCTAGATGAAATACATCTTTAAGTGCGTTACGACTACTAATTTTTTGTCGCGTTAGTAAATGCGCGACAAACGGAGACATTTTATTATACGTAGTAGTATGTATTAACTTAGATGTATTAATATGTTGTGTAGTGTTACAAAATATGTTATTAACATGCATTTTACTCTTTAATAAAGAAACTATATTTTTTCTCCATATATCAGCTTCTTTTTTAAAATCGACATCAACATCAACTCTGTTAAGTAATCTCTTGGCTCCTAATTCTTCTAATCTATAATCAAAATCTTTTCCGGCTTTGGCAAAATGCTCATACGATCGGTCTCCAAAACCGAATATAGCAAAATTAGTATTTATCATATTTGGAGCTTTATTAGAAAATAAATACTGATATAGGGCTATAGCTTCTTCTGGCGGCTCACCTTCTCCATATGTAGAAATAATAATAATTAATAATGTTTCTTTTGAAAGTTTTTTAAACTTATAGTCTTTAGCATTGAATAATATTACTTTTAAATTAGCAGCAATAATGTCGTCACGTAAACACTCTGCCAAACGACGCGCATTACCAGTTTGAGAAGCAGATATAAGAGTAATTTGTGGATCAACATGAACATTTTTATCTGAAATTACATCAGTATCTTTAGAAATATTAGTTATTTTTTCAAATTCTGCAGAATGTGTTAAACCCCATAAATATCCTGATATCCAAATGAGTTGATCATTGGATAAATGCATAAATATTGATTGTATTTCTTGGAATTGCTCCAAGGTTAATGGCATTATTTTTTTTTGTGTAATTTTTTTTATCATTTATAATAAGATTATTTTATTTTAGTTATATATGATAATCTTAAACTTAAGATGAAATGTAATATTTAGCATTAATGCATATCTCTGTTTTAATAATAAATATTATGTAAAATTATTTAATAAAACTTTATGTATACACGTATATTTATTATTAAAACAGTAGTATAGTAATAAATTTAGAGTATTTATACAAATAATTTATTAAAATTTAAATAAAATGTATTATTCACTTTTAGTGATATTTTATGTTGCAAAAAAAAATTTTGCTCATTATCTTAATACAAGATATGTAATATTTATTGTAATAAATATTACATATCTTGTATTTAAGTTGCATAAATTTACTTGTTTATTTGAATGAGTTCGTAGAATATAAACTCATTATTAATTATTTAATATCAAAATTGGTATATTTTTTAAATTCTGAAAATTTTTTAATTCCTTGAACATTAAGAGATTCTTCTATACGAATTAGTCTGTTGTATTTTGCTACACGTTCTGTGCAACGTACAGGACCAGTTTTTATTTGGTCAGCAGCTGTTCCGACCGCTATATCTGCGATACTTGTATCTTCAGTTTCTCCAGAACGATGTGATATTATTACAGAATATCCTGAATTTTTAGCTATTTTAATTGTTTGTAATGTTTCAGTTAATGATCCTATTTGGTTACATTTAATTAAAATAGAATTCGCAATATTGTTATTAATACCTTGCTGTAATAACTTTGGATTCGTTACAAATAAATCATCACCTACCAACTGAATTTTATCTCCAAGAATTTTTGTTTGGTAATAAAACCCGTCCCAATCATGTTCACTATGTCCATCCTCGAGAGAAATTATTGGATATTTTTGCGTTAATTGTAATAAATAATGCGCTAATTCTTTAGAATTTAAAATTTTTTTTTCACTTTTTATATGATATTTTTTTGTAGTTGTATCAAAAAATTCAGAAGCAGCACAATCTATTGCTAATGCAACATCTACACCTAATTTATAATTAGATTTTTCTATAGATTCTATTATTATCTCTAATGCCATATGATGAGAATCAAGATTTGGTGCATATCCGCCTTCATCACCTAGTTGTGTAGATAATCCTTTACATTTTAAAATATTTTTTAGTATATGTGATATTTCTGATCCAATACGTATTGCGTTTTTAATAGTTTTTGCACCAATCGGTATTATCATGAATTCCTGAAAATCTAAATTATTGTCAGCATGTCTGCCTCCATTAAGAACATTCATCATAGGAAGGGGTATAGAATATATATTTTTTGCAGTTGCATCATTATTATACAAATCAGAAATATGTTGATAAAATGGAATTTTTTTAAATTTTGCTGCTATTTTAGCAGTTGCCAAAGATACGCTAAGAATAGCATTTGCTCCTAATTTAGATTTATTCTTAGTTCCATCTATATTTATCATAGCAGTATCTATAACATGTTGTTGCGTTACATCCATACCTATTAAGTATTTGCGAATTGGTCCATTCACTGAATTTACTGCGTTTACTACTCCTTTTCCAAAAAAACGATTTTTATCATTATCCCTTAATTCTAATGATTCCTTAGATCCAACAGATGCTCCAGATGGTACAGATGCTAATTCACAACCATCTTTAATATGCACTTCAGTTTCTATTGTTGGATTGCCTCTAGAATCAATAATTTCGCGTCCAATAATATTCAAAATTTTATTAGGCATATATTTTTCCATTTCAATTAATTTATGTATTTAATTACTCGGTATCAAAATTTAATACAATAAAATATTGTATTTAAATTAATTTATGATAATTGTTTTTATATGCTATTGCAGCTTTAATAAATCCAATAAATAGTGGATGACTATCACGTGGTGTAGAATTAAATTCAGGATGAAATTGACTACCTATGAACCATGGATGATTTGTATATTCTATAACTTCTACTAGGTTATTTTTATCGGAAAAACCGACACAATTTAATTCGGTATATTGTTTAATTTTACTCAGAATTATATGATTTACTTCATAACGATGTCTATGACGTTCCAATATTATTTTTTTTCCATACATTTGGTGCGTTAAACTACCTTCAGTTAAATAACATATTTGATTTCCTAGGCGCATTGTTCCTCCTAAATTATGATTTTTTTCTTTTATTATTAAAATACCATTTGTATCCTTACATTCAGTAATCAAAGCTATTATTGGGCATGTACAATTATTAACAAATTCGGTTGAATTAGCGTCAGTCATACCGGCTACATGACGCGCAAACTCTATTAAAGCTACCTGCATCCCTAAACAAATTCCAAAATATGGAATATTATTTTCTCTAGCATATTGTGCGGACAAAATTTTTCCTTCTACTCCACGATAACCAAAACCTCCGGGTACTAAAATAGCGTCTACACCTGTTAATGTTTTTTCTATACCTAGAATCTCTACATCTTGAGAATTAATAAGACGAATATTAATAATAAAACGATTTTTTATTCCAGCATGTTGTAATGCTTCTATTACTGATTTATATGCATCAATCAATGTAGTATATTTTCCTACTATACCTACAGTTACTGACCCAACAGGATGTTCTTGATGATAAATAACTTTTTCCCAGTCTGATAAATTAGCTTCTGGGCAATGTAAATTAAAGTTTTTGCAAATATAACTATCTAAATTTTGAGATTTAAGTATGGCAGGTATTTTATAAATTGAATTCACATACTCTAAAGAAATAATAGCTTGTTTAGGTACATTACAAAATAAAGAAATTTTTTTGCGTTCATTATCTTTAATAGTTCTGTCAGATCTACATATTAGAATATCCGGTTGAATTCCTATAGAAAGTAATTTTTTTACCGAATGTTGCGTAGGCTTAGTTTTAAGTTCACCAGAAACTGTAATAAAAGGAACTAATGTTAAATGTATATATAAAATTTTTTTTCTATTTACTGCTAATACCATTTGTCTAATAGCTTCTAAAAAAGGTAATGATTCAATATCACCTACTGTTCCTCCTATTTCTATTAATACTATATCATATCCATTAGATCCAGAAATAATTCTTTTTTTTATAATATCAGTAACGTGAGGCACAATTTGTATTGTTGATCCAAGATAATCACCACGACGTTCTTTTTTTAAAACATCAGAATAAATTTTGCCAGCAGTAAAATTATTATAATGTTTCATTTTAGTACGTATAAAACGTTCATAATGTCCTAAATCCAAATCAGTTTCAGCACCATCTTCAGTGATAAATACTTCTCCATGTTGTATTGGACTGATAGTTCCGGGATCTACATTAATATAAGGATCTAATTTAATAATAGTTACACGAAGCCCGCGAGCCTCTAAAACTGCTGCTAATGAAGCGGTAGTGATACCTTTTCCCAACGAAGATACTACTCCACCAGTGATAAAAATATAATTACTTTTCACATGCAAACCTAAATTATATATTTTAATATTTTGCTAATTTTATAAGAAATTATTTTATAAAATATAAACCACTATATTTTTTGTTACTATTTTAATAGTAAAAAATTACTCTATTTTAAAAATTTTATTATACATCATAAATTAATTGATCTCATAAAATCTATACGATTATTACAAGTAACGTTTTAAAACAATTAAACATTATTTATATATAATATCGTGTACATGTGTATTATATACATAATATTACAAACTATTTGTATGTCATACAAATGATTTTTTATCATAATAATGGTTTTTAATATAATTATCTATATACTGAAAGATGCGCCACAACTACAAGTAATTTTAGCATTTGGATTAATTACTATAAATTTAGCTCCTTTTAATTCTTCATAATAATCTATTATACCACCTAATAAATACTGTAGACTCATAGGATCTACTATCAATCCAACTCCGTTATGTTCTATAACATAATCATCTTTAGAAATCTGATTATCTAAAATAAATCCATATTGAAATCCATTACATCCACCGCCTATAATATATATACGTAATTTTAAATTTTTTTTTAGTTTTTCTTTTTGAATAAAAAACTTTATTTTATTAATTGCATTTTCAGTAAGGTTTATAGTAGGATTTTTATCGTTTTTCATAATTACTACCTTTATAATAAATAAATATTATATAAAAAGAAATAATATTTTATTACACAATATAATTAGTAAATTTTTTAACTTTAATTTCTGTGATATTACTGATATATTTATATCAGTATAATGAAACTGATATTAGTATAATGTTACGCTAACGATATTTTTGCTTATAGAAATTTTAAAACTATATATTATTTAGTAATATAATAAAATGTAATATTTAGATTAGTAAAATCAACTATTTTATATTATGCATAATAAAGTATTATTTATAATGTTTAAAATTATACTAAAATATGATGTATATAAATTAAGTTTATTGATTTAAATTTTACTGTTTAAAAGAAACAACATCTAATTTTTCAGGTATTCTCAATAAAAATTTCCAATCATTTGTCCATATTGGCAAAATCTGGAATTGTAGATTTTTTTTATTATACGACGTATGATTATAGAGATTACTGACTGGTAAGTATTTAATTCCGCTAGGTGGAACTAAACACAAAGGTGTTGGATTATGATGTTCTAAATATAAACCATATATAGTTAATGCTCCATTAGTACCGGTTAACTTAGCGGATCGGTTATTATCACGACCTACCCAAATTATAGTAACTTCTTTTCCGTCTATTCCAGCAATCCAACTATCACGAAGATTATTAGTAGTGCCAGTTTTAGCAGCTAATTTTAAATTGGGAAATTTTACAGATAATGTATAAGATGTCCCCAATTCCACTGCTTTTTGCATTGCATATAATGTTAAATATGTTGCTTGAGATGAAATAACGCGTTCTGTTTTAGAAAAACGTTGATATATGATTTTATTTTTTTCGTTCAGAATATATTGAACAGATGATACAGCTGTGTATTTACCACCACTCGCAATAGTTTGAAATTCTTGAGCTAATTCTAGGGGCGTTAAATTTATAGAACCTAATAGAATAGATGGAAAAGGTGGTATAAAATTTGGTGGGATACCTAATTTTATTAAGGTATTGGAAATTATATCTAATCCTATTGTTAATCCTAAATTAACTGTTGGTACATTAAGAGATTGCGTAAATGCTTCAATAAGTGTTACTGCACCCCGAAATTTTCTATCATAATTTTTAGGTTCCCAAAATAATCCATTAGATTGTTTTAAAACAATAGGTTCATCAGCAATCCAAGTATTAAAATGATATTTTTTAGGATTACTTAGAGCGGTTAAATAGATTGCTGGTTTTACTAACGATCCAATAGCTCTTCTAGCATGTATAGCTCGATTAAATCCATAAAAATAGGGGTCTGATCCGCCTACCATAGCGCGTATTTTTCCATTAAATCTATCTACTACAACTATTGCTCCTTCTAAATCTGAAAGATTGCAATGATTTCTTAATTTATACATTCCTGTCTTCATAGCTTCTTCTGCAGCATTTTGAGATATGGGATCTAAAGTAGTAAATATTTTAATGCCAGTAAAATTATTAATTTGATTAATATGTTGTACTTCTTCGTTTATCATTTGTATAAAAGCAGGATGAGATATTAATACTGCTTCTTTGGATTGTGTTCCTAAAGAACGTTTACTAAGAATAGTGTATAATTTTTGATCAATAATATTTCTGCTTAATAACAATTTAAGTATTAAATTACGACGTTCTAAAGTTATCTGGGGATTTTTCCAAGGATTGTACAAAGAAGCACCTTTTATCATTCCGACTAATGTAGCCTGTTGATCTAAACTTAATTCATCTATTGGTCTTCCAAAATAATAAAAACTAGCCAATGGAAATCCACGGATTTGATTATTTCCATTTTGACCAAAATAAATTTCATTTAAATATAATTCTAGAATACGTTCTTTACTATATCTATAATCAAAGATTATAGCCATATATGCCTCATTGAATTTACGCCACAATGATCGATTATTATTTAAAAACAGATTTTTTACTAATTGTTGCGTTAAAGTGCTTCCGCCTTGGACAGTATGTCCAGAAATTATATTTGCTAAGAATGCGCGTATAATAGATGTTATTCTAATTCCGTCGTGTTGATAAAAACTGTGATCTTCAACAGCGAGTAATATATGTATTAATACTTCTGGGAATTCAGATCTAGGTATAAACAATCTTTGTTGACCATTGGGTGTGTATAATACAGAGATAATTTTTGGATCAAATGTAAATAAACCAAAATTATTTTTTGTATCTTGATTATAAATATTTAGTAATTTCTTCTGATTGAAAAAGAAAGATACATGCACTTCTTTTTCTTCTCCAATTGGAGAATGAAAACCTCTACGAAATAATTCTATATGATTATTATACACAGTAAATTCTCCAGCATGCGTGATTTGATCAACTTGCCTATATTGCAAAATTTTTAATAAATTAATCATATCATTTTGATGATATGCAATATTAGGTTCTACATGGATCATGCGGCTATAAATAATAGCTGGTAGTTGCCATAATGTTCCATTAATGCGACTCTGAATTTTTTTATCTAAAAATATTCCATATGCTATCATGAAACACATGGTACATAACAACATATAGCATATATATAAAAAAAATTTTTTCATAATACAATTAAAACTATTTCATTGATAAAATATATAAATTATTCATTTAAAATAATAAGTTAATTTGAATAATTGCATATTTTATATGTATTTTAAGATCATACAAAGTTTATTAATAATTGATGTATTTATACCATGTGAAAAATCGAAATATTGTCAATAAAAACATTATATTTTCTATATATGCATAATTTATAAAATATAATATTATGTACTAAATAATTAATTTTTTTTAATAAAATTATTTTAAAAGAACAAAATTAAATAAATATATTAATGTGACAAATATTTTCTATATTTCATTATATAATAATGCTATTCTAGCATTTTAGTGAAAGATAACATTATTTAATATTAAAAATGGATTATTTTTTTAAAATTTATTAAACTCAAATTAAATATATAATTGATCTATATATCATTTTAATATGTTAACGTTAATAAACTTTATTAAAAATATAATTATTAAAATTTTCTTATAAATCAGTAGTTACAATTTACTTGACTATATATTGACAGGTAAATTACTCTATAATATATCTTTATATAAAAGATAACATCATTATATGTAAAAAACATAGTTGGGATACAAGTACATAATGAAAGTATTCTATATTTTATAATATTAAAATACAATACTTAATAAAATTAAGTAATAATTTTTGTTAAATAACAATATTTTATTCAGAACATTGTATTTTAGTGCAAAAATTTTTATTTTAATTTATAAAGGTATATTTTGTATACTCTAATTTAATTACTAAATTTTTGATTATATATTTTTAATATAATATATTTTTTTGTGAAAAAACAATACTTTTAATCAGTCAATAATATTTATTATTATAAATAAATAAAATTAGTCAAAAATTTTTTAATATAATAGTTTAAGATAACATAATAATATTATTATTTATGTAATTATATATACATAGTTTATTTTTCGTAAAAATAAAAATATCAAAAAAATTATATATTCGTATATATAATTTTTTTGACATTTTTATAAAAAAATTAAGTATATGAATATTTAAATTATTTATTAAATAATTATTTTATTCTCCACTTTTATTTAAAATAACTGAATTTTAATTTTTTAAAATTTAATTTTAATAAAATAATATAAATTATATAATTAAACTTAATAAATTAAGGAAATACTATAATGTTAGAAAATTTATCTAATGATGTAGATCCGATAGAAACGCGAGATTGGTTAGAATCTATTTCTTCTGTCATTAAACGAGAAGGCATTGAACGTGCTAAATTTTTAATTGATCAAATAACAAACATAATGCAAAATTATGAAGCAACTATTCCTTCTGAAAAAATTGTAAATAATTATATAAATACAATTTCCACCCAAGATGAACCTCAATATCCTGGTGATCTAGAAATAGAACAATATATATGTGCCATGATTCGATGGAATGCTATGATGATTGTGTTACGAGCTTCAAAAAAAAACCTAGATTTAGGTGGACACATTGCATCTTTTCAATCATCTGCTACTTTATATGAAGTATGTTTTAATCACTTTTTTCGAGGTCGTAATAAATACGACGGGGGTGATTTAGTATTTTTTCAAGGACATATTTCTCCGGGAATATATGCTCGTGCTTTTCTAGAAGGACGATTGGGCGAAAACCAAATTAATAATTTTCGTCAAGAAATTAATAATTTAGGTTTGCCTTCATATCCCCATCCAAAATTAATGCCAGAATTTTGGCAATTCCCTACAGTTTCTATGGGATTGTCCGCAATTAGTGCAATTTATCAAGCAAAATTTTTAAAATATCTAAAAGATAGAGGTTTAAAAGATACTACTGCACAAACAGTATATGCTTTTTTAGGAGATGGTGAAATGGATGAGCCAGAATCTAAAGGTGTTTTAAATATTGCTGCAAAAGAAAAATTGGATAATTTAATTTTTATTATTAATTGTAATTTACAACGTTTAGATGGACCAGTATCAGGTAACAGAAAAATTATTAACGATTTGTCAGATATATTTATAGGATCAGGATGGGAAGTAATTAGAGTAATTTGGGGAAGTAAATGGGATCATTTATTACATAAAGATTCCAGCGGAAAATTAATTCAATTAATGAATGAAACTGTTGATGGAGATTATCAAACATTCAAATCCAAAGATGGAGCTTATATAAGACAACATTTTTTTAACAAATACCCAGAAACTCGAGAATTAGTCAATGATATGACTGATGCTGAAATTTGGGAATTAGATCGAGGAGGACATGATCCTAAAAAAATATTCGCTGCTTTAGAAAAAGCTAAAAAAACTTCTGGGAAACCTGTTGTAATATTAGCACATACTATTAAAGGTCATGGGATGGGTTCGTATGCTGAAGGTATGAATATTGCGCATCAGATTAAAAAAATTAGCATTGAAGGAATACGATATTTTAGAGATAGGCTGAAATTGAATTGCATTAAAGATAATCAAATTGAATCTTTACCATACTTAACTCTCAAAAAAAATTCTAAAGAATATTTATATTTACATGAAAGGCGTAAAAAGTTATTAGGATATATTCCTAATAGACTGAAAAATTTTACTTATTCATTAGAATTGCCAAGATTAGAATCTTTTCGTTCTTTATTGCAAGAACAAAATAAAAAAATTTCTACTACTTTAGCATTCATACGTGTACTAAATATCTTATTAAGACATGAATCTATTAAAAATAGATTAGTTCCTATAGTTGCTGATGAAGCACGTACTTTTGGGATGGATGGATTATTTCGACAAATTGGTATTTATAATTCTATAGGTCAATTATATACTCCTCAAGATCATAATTTATTAACATATTATCGTGAAGATAAAAATGGTCAAATATTACAAGAAGGTATTAATGAATTAGGAGCAGCAGCTTCTTGGCTAGCCGCTGCTACTTCATATAGTACTAATGATTTTCCTATGATTCCATTTTATATATATTATTCTATATTTGGATTCCAAAGAATCGGAGATTTTTTTTGGGCTGCTGCAGATCAACAAGCTAGGGGATTTTTAATAGGCGGAACAGCCGGCAGAACGACTTTAAATGGAGAAGGATTACAACACGCTGATGGACATAGTCATATTCAATCATTAACTATTCCTAATTGTATTTCTTATGATCCAGCTTATGCATATGAAATCGCTGTTATTATACATGATGGATTAATGCGTATGTACGGGAATAATCCAGAAAATATATATTATTATATTACTATTCTAAATGAAAAATATTCTATGCCAATGATGCCAAACGGAGTAGAAATAGGGATTAAAAGAGGAATTTATAAATTAGAATCTCTATCTGGTTCTAATGGAACAGTTCAATTAATGGGGTCCGGCGCGATTTTACGCATAGTTCGAGAAGCAGCTCAAATTTTATCTGCAGAATATAATGTTGGTTGTGATGTATATAGTGTTACTTCTTTTACTGAACTAGCAAGAAATGGTCAGGATTGTGAACGTTGGAATATGTTGCATCCTGTAGATGCTCCAAAGATACCATATGTTTCAACTGTATTAAAAAATTTTCCCACCATTGCAGTTACTGACTACATGAAATTATTTGCAGAACAAATTAGATGTTTTATACCAAATAACAATTTTTTTGTTTTAGGTACTGATGGGTTTGGTCGTTCTGATAGCAGAGAAAATCTAAGAAATTATTTTGAAATTAACGTAGGTTATATAGTAATTGCGGCATTAACTACATTGTTAAAAACAGGTTGTTTGCATAAACATGTAATTTTAAAAGCTATTAAAATTTTTAATATTGATCCTGACAAAATTAATCCACGATTAATATAAGAGATAGCATAATGACAATAAAGATCAATACACCAAATATTGGTGCAGATGAATTAGAAGTTACAGAAATAATGGTGAAAATTGGAGATAAAGTTAGTATTAATCAGCCGCTTATTGTAATAGAAGGTGATAAATCTTCTATAGAAATACCGGCTCCTTGTTCTGGAACAGTTACTGAAATTCATATTCAAGTCGGGACAAAAGTACATACCGGTTCTTTAATTTTATCATTGAATAATATAGAAAAAAATACTAAAATTTCTAACATTAATTATCAGAACGATACTACTGAATCCACTGTTGATTTTATACCCACCCAAGATATTAGGCATAATACAGAAGATTGCAAAGTTATAAATCATCGTAATGTGTGTATTAATTTAGATTCGAATAAAATAATACATGCGACACCATTGATACGTCATATGGCTCGTATTTTTGGAGTAAATTTATCTAAAATTCAAGGCACGGGACGTAAAGGACGTATATTAAAAGAAGATATTCACAATTATTTAAATAAAAATATTTTAAAAAAAGAAGTTGATTATACGCCGACAATATCATTGCGTAAATTATTCTCTCATTTTTCTTTACCAGAAATAGATTTTAGTAAATTTGGTAATGTCACCATTATAACATTAGATAAAATCAGAAAAATTTCTGGTGTAAATTTACACAGAAATTGGGTGATGGCACCGCATGTAACACAATTTGATGAAGTTGATATAACCGATCTAGAAATTTTTCGCAAACAACAAAACATTGAGCTTGCAAAGAACACAGTAGACTGTAAAATTACATTATTAATATTTGTTATAAAAGCGGTTGCTAAAGCATTAGAGGAATTCCCAAGATTTAATAGTTCGTTATCTGATGATGGTCAAAAATTAATTTTAAAAGATTATATTAATATAGGAGTTGCAGTAGATACACCTAAAGGTTTGTTGGTGCCCGTTTTACGCGAAGTTAATAAAAAAGGTGTTATTTCTTTATCCAAAGAACTATCAAATCTTTCAAAAAAAGCACGTTCTAACAATCAATTAACACCTTCCGACATGCAAGGGGGAAGTTTTACTATATCTAATTTAGGCGGAATAGGTGGTTCAGCGTTTACTCCGATTATCAATATGCCAGAAGTAGCAATTTTGGGTATATCTAAAGCTATTATGAAACCAATTTGGATAGATAAAAAATTTGTTCCACGTTTGATGTTACCTTTATCTTTGTCATATGATCATCGAGTCATTGACGGGGCAGATGGAGCAAGATTTATTACACTTATTAATAACATTATCTCTGATATACGTTTATTATCTCTTTAAATGTGTTAATTTTTTATTAAAATATTTTAAAAATAAAGCGTATACAATATTAGTGATTTACAATGTAATTATAACTATTGTGAGTATATTTAAAATGAAATTATTTTTCATTGCTAATAAATAATTTTTTCAATATTTAAGAAAAAATTATTTCAAATTATTTGCTATAAAATTTTTATAGTGAAAACTCAGGAGTTTATAAAAATTATGCATATTTTACAAATAAAAACTCAGGTTTTAGTTTTAGGATCAGGACCTGGCGGTTATTCTGCTGCTTTTCATTGTGCTGATTTAGGTATGGAAACAACAATAGTGGAACGTTACCCTACTTTAGGTGGAGTATGTTTAAATATTGGATGTATTCCATCTAAAGCATTACTACATGTTGCTAAATTAATTAATACAAAAAATAATTTAAAAAACTATGGAATTATATTAGAAAAAACACATTGTAATTTTGATAAAACTCGTGTTTGGAAAAATAAAATTATTACTCAATTATCAAATAGTTTAAATATTATAGCAAAAAAAAAGAACGTTAAAATAATTAATGGAATTGGAAAATTTATCGATAGTCATATTATTCAAGTTGAACAAAATGATCAAAACATTCTTAATATAACTTTTGAAAAAGCTATTATAGCAGCAGGATCTCATGCAATACCTTTATCATGTTTTTCTAAAAAGGATTCCCGTATTTGGGATTCAACTGATGCTTTATCACTAAAAATGATACCAAAACGTTTACTAATTATAGGATCTGGAGCTATAGGGCTAGAAATGGCAACAATATATCATGCTTTTGGGTCAAAAATAGATATGGTAGAAATGTGTGATAAAATCATATCAAATTTAGACGAAGATATTATTAGTTATTTTACTAAAATAATTAGTAAAAATATAAATTTAATTTTAAATACTAAAGTCGATATGATTGAACCTAAAGACGATGGTATTTATGTAACAATGGAAAATCAAGAAAATTTATTAAAATATACTCAATGTTATGATGTATTATTAGTAGCAATTGGTCGCGCTCCAAATGGAAATTTATTAAATGCTGAAAATATTGGGATTCATGTAGATAAACATGGTTTTATTATTGTAGATGAACAAATGCGTACTAGCGTGACACATATTTTCGCAGTAGGAGATATTATTGGTCATCCAATGTTAGCTCACAAAAGTATTTATGAAGGACATATAGCTGCAGATATTATTTGTGGTAAAAAACGTTTTTTTGATGCTAAAGTAATCCCATCTATTATATATTCCGATCCAGAGGTAGCATGGGTTGGATATACTGAAAAAATGGCCCAGGAAAGAAATATAGATTATGCAGTTACTACTTTTCCTTGGATTGCATCTGGTAAAGCTATTGCTGCAGATTGTCAAGAAGGTATGACTAAATTAATTTTTGATAAAAAAACAAATAGAATTATTGGAGGTACTATTATCGGTTCTCATGCTGATGAGATATTAGGAGAAGTAGCATTAGCCATAGAAATGGGATGTGATGCGGAAGATATCACTTTAACTATTCATGCACATCCAACTTTATACGAATCAATAGCTTCTGCTGCATCTATTTATACTGCTTACAATAAATAATATTAATTATTTAAAATTATTGATAAATATAAAAATTGAATATTTACTATTTCATAGTTAGTATTTAATACTGAAAAATTGAAATTTTTTATTAAGACTTATTGGCATATTACTAAATATTAGGAATGTATTTTGTGCTGCACTTATTTAATAAATAGCAAAAAAATCTAAATATTAAATTTATGCTGGTAAGATGATAAGAATATATTTCAATTAAATTATATTTACTTATTTTAAAGTAATATTGCTAAAAAATATTAGAAACTAATATTAATTATAAATAATTATTGTTTATCAGTATTTATTAAGTTGATATAATTAATCATTAATTCTGCTATTTCTTATAGAAGAAAAGTGATTTTATAAGGATTTTCAAAAACATTGATATTTTCATAATTTTTAATTTATTTAAAAATATTAATAAATATATCTAGAAACTATTTACAATAAAACATATAAATAAATATTAATTAAATCTTCTAAAAAAGAAAATATTATTTTTATAATATAAAATTTGAATATAGATTTCTTTATTAAGAATTTTATAAAATTTAAATTCCAATAATATTTATATTAATTTATCATTTTTTTTACTAATACAAACCATTTAATTAAACTAATATTTAATACTTTAAATATTAAATTTTTTTATAAAAATCTTTAATTTGTATTAATATCAGTGTATTTTTATACATAAATTATATTTATATTATTTTAAAATATAAAAAAATAAATTTTTTAATTTTAAATTAATCAATTTTGATTTTACATTTATAATACTTTCTATCTAATTTTTCCAAAGCATTAAATTATTCTTAGGTATAATCTTTATAAAATCTGTAATAATTTTATTATTTGGAAAAACAAAATATTTATCTAGTTCAAGTAATGGATATATTACAAACTCTCTACTAAATAAACCATGATGCGGAATTAATAAATTATCTGTATATATTGTATATTTTCCAAATAATAAAATATCCAAATCTAATGTACGTGATTGCCATGACCCAATAGTATTGGGTGTTCTTATTCGTCCCTGCTGTTTTTCAATATATTGCGTATAATCTAATAATGTTTCTGGAGACAAACCAGTATCTAATATTATTATTGCATTTAAAAAATTTGGTTGTATTTTATTACCTAATGGTTTACTAGAATAATAAGATGAAACTGCTATTATTTGAGTCATGGGTAGTGTTGAAAGAGCCCATATTGCACGGTTTGCTTGTTTTCTCGGATTTGATAAATTACTTCCTAATCCTATCCAAACACGTTCTGTCTTATTAAATTTTTTGCATATAAATTTCATTATTAGTTTATTCAAAATATTTAATACATTATTAATATAACTTTAAAATATATTGTTCCATGATGATTCATATATATATTAATTTACTCTATTGCTATAAAAATAGAAATAATCTATGTATTAGGCAATTTTCATTTGTATAGTAAAGTATATTTTTTAAATAAAATATTTTATCCAGTCATTTGTTTTTCTCTAATTTCTTCTAAGGTTTTACAATCAATACATAAATCAGCTGTTGGATGCGCTTCTAATCGACGAATTCCTATTTCTACTGCACATGAAGTACAAAACCCAAAATTATTTTTATCAATTTTTTTTAAAGTTCTTTCAATTTTTTCAATAAGTTTACGTTCTCTGTCTTGATTACGTAATTTAATATTAAATTCTTCTTCTTGTACTGCTCTATCTACTGGATCTGGAAAATTTATTGATTCTTGTTCTGCAGTACATAAAGATTTGTAATAGACAATATTATTGTTTATTTGATCTTTCCATTTTTCTAATATTTTTTTAAAATGTATAATTTGATCAAGACTCATATATTTTTCATTTGGTTTTAATTCATATGGAGTAACTCCAGCAATTATCAATACATTTAAAGAAGATGATCTACTACTATGAGATAATTTTGACATATACTTATTCCTTTTAAAGATTTAAAAACATATATAAATATTTGCCATTAATAAAATTGTGTAATATCATCCTTGATGATGTAATTAAAAATATGTGTAAAATATATGTATTACATACATATGATAACATCATACTAATACAAATATCATATACAGTTTTTATATGACTTTTGTCATATAAATTTCTTATAAAAATTTAATAATATTTCAGTATTAAATGTTTTGTATAACACATTGTAATACTTTTAATATCAAATTTCTAATTTTTTATAGCAGTCAAATTATCAATATAATTGATTGTGATTATCATATATAAAAACTAAATAATAAATATTTACTAGATAAAATATTAAATAAAAATTAACATATAATAAATTTAATTTGAATATGCCTTATATTATTGCATTAACTGGTGGAATTTGTTCTGGGAAAAATACTGTATCTGAAATATTTTTCAAAATATCTAATAAAACAATATCTATAATAGATACTGATTTAATTTCTAAGAAAATTACTGCTCCTGGAAGCGCTGTGTTGTGTACAATACGTAAACATTTTGGGCCTGAGGTTTTATTGCCTAATGGCTCACTGAATCGTTTTTTTCTAAAAAAAAAATTTTTTTAGATGCTTGCAATAAAAAATGGTTAGAAAAATTATTGCATCCAATTATTAGATATGAAACACAAAAACAAATAGTTTCAGCACATAATAAATCAAAGTATATAATATTGGTAGTACCTTTATTAATAGAAAATAATTTACAAAATATTGCAGATCGTATATTAGTAGTAGATGCGCATGCTAGTATTCAATTAAATAGAGTTATTAATAGAGATAAAGTTACATTAGAACTTGCAAAAAATATTATACGTTCTCAAGTCTCTAGGAGACATAGATTAAATTATGCTGATGATGTGATTTACAATAATAATAGTGTTGAAACAATAAAAAAGCGCGTTATTATATTACACCAAAACTATATGAAAATAATTTCACAAAAACATTCTATATAACATAATTTTATTTAAAATTAATTTGTTTCATAAAAGCACAATAATTATTTTTGTGTAAAATTAAATACTTTTAATCTAAAAAAATTTATTATACAACACATATATTATGTGTGTAATACTAGATAAAATATATTCTATATAAAACAGAATTCATTATTGAAAATAATTTTTAAAAATTGTTACATAACATATAACAATGTTTATATTTTTTATATTAAAATAAATTAATTATATTTATATGTAATTTTCCCGTGACATTCTTTAAACTTTTTATTTGAACCACACGGGCAAAAATTATTACGATTTATTTGATTGTTTTTTGTGAAAAAATGTTCCTTATACACAGAGTGACTTAAAGATATAGATTTATCTTGCATAGATTGCAACTTTAAATATTGTGAACTAATATTATTTGAATGAGACGACATATTTACTGCTGTATTTTTTTTATAAAATTGTGCTGATACTTTACTAATTTCTCCAATAACTTCATATTTTAAATGATCTAACATTTTACTAAACATAGTAAATGATTCTCGTTTATATTCTTGTTTAGGGTCTTTTTGAGCATATCCTCTCAAATGAATACCTTGTCGTAGATAATCCATTGAAGATAAATGTTCTTTCCATAATGAATCAAGAGTCCTTAGCATAATATTTTTTTCAATAGAACGCATGGTTTTCGAGCCAATTAATTTTTCAGCATATCTATGTTGTTGCATCATGTTGTCTAATATTTTTTGTTGTAATTCTTCTTTTTTTTCGTATAATAAAGGGTCTGCATCTAACCACTCAGTAAAAGATAATGTTAAATAGAAATCTTTTTTCAGATATGTTTCTAATTTTATTAGACTCTGTTTATTATCTATAATTGGTTCAGGAATATATGTATCAAAAATTTTTTTAACAATATCACGACGAATATTACATATAATATTACTTATATCTAACATATATAATAGTTTATTACGTTCTTCATAAATAATACAACGTTGATCATTAGCTACATCATCGTATTCTAATAATTGTTTTCTAATATCAAAATTACGATTTTCTACTTTTTTTTGCGCGTGTGCAATAGCTTTAGTTATCCATGGGTGCTCTATTGCTTCCCCAGAAGTTATTCCTAGTTTTTTTATCATATTAACTAATTTATCAGAAGCAAAAATACGTATTAATCCATCCTCCATAGATAAATAAAATCTAGATGATCCTATATCCCCTTGTCTTCCAGAACGTCCGCGTAATTGATTATCAATACGCCGCGATTCATGTCGTTCGGTTCCTATAACGTGTAATCCTCCAGATTTTAATACCATTTCATGACGTTTTTTCCAATTAAATTTAATTTTTTCAATTTTTATTGTATTTTTTTTATGTAATGCAGAAATTTCTGTACGCCAATTTCCTCCTAATATAATATCAGTGCCGCGTCCAGCCATATTTGTCGCGATAGTTACTGCACCGGGATATCCCGCTTGGGCTATAATATCTGCTTCTGCAGCGTGAAATTTAGCGTTTAAAACTTTATGGATAATACCAGCTTTATTTAAAGCTCGAGAAATAACTTCAGATTTATCAATTGATATTGTTCCTACTAATACTGGTTGTTTTCGATTGACACAATCTTGAATATCATTAACAATAGCATTAATTTTTTCAGATTCTGTAATATAAATTATGTCAGGCAAATCATTACGAATCATAGGACGATTCGTAGGTATAATAACAGTATTTAATTTATAAATTGATTGAAATTCAAATGCTTCGGTACTAGCAGTACCAGTCATACCAGATAATTTTTCATATAAACGAAAATAATTCTGAAATGTAATAGACGCTAACGTTTGATTTTCATTTTGAATTGTAACATGTTCTTTAGCCTCAATTGCTTGATGTAAACCATCAGACCAACGACGACCAGGCAAAGCACGGCCAGTATGTTCATCAATGATTAATATTTCCCCATTTTTAACTAAATAATCTACTTCACATGAAAATAAAATATGTGCACGAAATGCTGCATTTACATGATGCATTAATATAAGATTATTTGATGAATATAAAGACTCACCTTTTTTCATGATATGAGATTGAATTAATAATTTTTCTATTAAAACTAATCCATATTCAGTTAATATAACTTGTCTAGCTTTTTCATCAACTGAAAAAATCTTTTTTTTCTGTAAAGTATTAAGATTTTTTTGAATTATACCAAAGACTAATTCATTAATCTTTAAATATAATAAAGAAGTATCGTCTGATGGCCCAGATATAACCAGTGGAGTACGAGCTTCATCAATTAAAATAGAATCTACTTCATCTATCAATGCATAATATAAACCTCTTTGTACGCGTTCTTCAGAGGTAAATACCATATTATCACGCAAATAATCAAATCCATATTCATTATTTGTTCCATAAGTAATATCTGATGCATATGCAGCACGTTTCATAGTAACAGATTGTCCTGATAAATTAATTCCAACAGTTAATCCTAATAATTCAAATAATGGTTTATTATTCATTCCATCTCTTTGTGCTAAATAATTATTTACTGTAACAATATGCACCCCTCTATTACATAAAGCGTTTAAATATGCAGGCAAAGTAGCAGTTAAAGTTTTTCCTTCTCCTGTCCGCATTTCTGCAATACAACGATTATTTAATACTATACCGCCTAATAATTGCGAATCAAAAAGACGTATATTAAATACTCTTTTAATAGCTTCACGCACTATTGCAAATGCTTCAGGCAATAATGTTTCTAGAGTCACGCCTGATTTAACACATTCTCGAAACTCATTAGTTTTCAAAAAAAGTTGATTATCACTGAATTTTTCTATTTTTTTTTCCATATGATTAATAATATCCACTGTTTTTTTTATACGATATAACGTGCGCTCGTTTCTATTTTTAAAAACCCTAGTAAACCATTTAAACGGTGCTTTCATGATATTTGATCTGATTATTATAATTTATTTATGTATATGATAATAAAATCACTATATATTCATAGGGTAAATATACAATTTATTTACATTTCTAACAGAATAAATATTAATTGTATTAATATACATGTGTATTTTAATTGGTACTAATATAAATAGATTTATTAAAAATGCTATTATTTTCTTTTACAAAAAGAAACATTACTGTCTATTTATAAAAATATGTGTTTTAATATATATATAAACTTATACTAATATATAAATATCTGTTTGTATATTATCAATGTGTTGCATGTAATATAAATTACAAAAAATTTCTAATACTTAAACCATATAGGTTAATTATAATAAGTATTAATAATTATTTATTTAATTATTTTATTTAAAACTTAAATTCCTTTATAAAAAGTATTAGTTTTCACATAAATTTCATGTATAAAAGGAATTAATAATAATTGTTATAATATTAAATTGTTTATTTTTATTTATACTAAAATTTATAAATTTAAATTTATATTAGTTGATATAACTTAATAAAAACTAATTTTTTTATTTGATATATAATAGAATATCTGTATTTTTGGTTATCTTTTTTAAAGATTTTAAAAAATTATATTATATATAATTTTGACAAAATTTTTTTAATATAAAAATATTAAAATTTTATCGGTACATCAGATACATTAGAAAATGTTATAATTTCCCATGCTTCTTGACATGATAAAACAGTTTTAAGTAATTTGTTATTTAATGTATGTCCAGATTTAAAAGCAATAAATGCGCCAATTAAATTATATCCGCACATAAATAAGTCGCCTATAGCATCTAACATTTTATGTCGAACAAATTCATTATTAAAACGTAAACCATCTTTGTTAAGTACTTTATAATCGTCAATTATCACAGCAGAATTGAAACTACCGCCAAGAGCAAATCCATTGGATTGCAAATGCTTTATATCACGCATAAATACAAATGTACGCGCACTACTTATATTATGCACAAAATCAGCAGAGGAAAAATTGAAAAAAAAATGCTGAGTATTAACTTGTATAGCAGGATGATTAAAATCAATAGTGAAATCTAATGTAAAACCATTAAATGGTCTTAATTCTGCCCATTTTTCACCATCTTCAACACGCACAGCTTGTTTAAGTCTAAGAAATTTTTTTGCGCTATTTAATTCTTCAATGCCAGCTTCTAATAATAAATACACAAAAGGGCTAGCACTGCCATCCATAATAGGTACTTCAGGTGCATTAAGTTCTATGATAATATTATCAATACCTAATCCAGCTTGAGCGGCGCTTAAATGTTCAACAGTACAAATTTGCGCACCATATTCATTTATTAAACATGTACGTAACACTGTACTACCTACTGATTTTATATTTACTTGAAAATCTACCGGAGGATCTAAATCAATTCGGCGATAAATAATGCCAGTATTTGCTGAAGTAGGATATAAAGTTAATGTAACTTTTTTCCCAGTATGTAAACCTATACCAGTAACTTGTACAGCACGTTTCAACGTTCTTTGTTTTATCATATTAACCAATATCCTTGAAGATACTTTAATCTTTATAAGATTAAAATTGATATTATCATATTTTATATATTTAATAGTTTAAAAATTAATCAGATTGTTTTCTTAAAAAAGCTGGAATATCTAAATAATCCATATCTTTATCAATTAATGATATGTCATCTTGATGTTTTGAAATTAATGATTTATGTCTTGATTCTTTTAAAAAATTAGGCACACGTTGATTTTCATAGTTGTGATTATTATGATAATGATTTTGTCCAACAATTTTTATTGTAGTTTTACTATTAGACAATTTAGTAGAATTAGTATCTAAACGAGTATCAACGCCGATGCCTGTAGCAACTACAGTGACACGTAATTCATTACTTATATCTGGATCTAAAGCTGTGCCTATCACTACAGTTGCATTGTCTGATGCAAAAGAACGTATAGTGTTACCTACAGTTTCAAATTCGTCTAATCTTAAATCTAACCCCGAAGTAATATTTACTAATACACCTCGTGCACCAGATAAATCAATATCTTCTAGTAAAGGACTAGCAATAGCTAATTCAGATGCTTCCTCTGCTCTATCATCACCACATCCTATTCCAGCGCCCATCATAGCGTATCCCATTTCTGACATTACTGTACGTACATCAGCAAAATCTACGTTCATTAAACCTGGTCGAGTAATTAATTCTGCAATACCTTGTACTGCGCCTTTTAATACATCATTTGCTGCGCTAAATGCATCTAGTAGTGATACACCGCGTCCTAAAACTTTTAATAATTTATCATTTGGAATTGTAATTAAGGAATCTACATATTTAGATAACTCAGAAATTCCTTTTTCAGCAAAATTCATACGTTTTTTTCCTTCAAAATTAAAAGGCTTAGTAACTACAGCGACAGTTAAAATTCCCAAATTTTTAGCAATTTCTGCTACTATAGGTGCAGCTCCAGTGCCAGTACCCCCACCCATTCCTGCAGCAATAAATATCATATCTGCTCCTTCTATAGTAGTTTTTAATATATCACGATCTTCTTCCGCAGAATTACGACCAATTTCTGGATTTGCTCCTGCTCCTAACCCTTTAGTAATAGAATTACCGATCTGAATAGTTTGACCGATTGTCATTTTTCTTAAAGCTTGGGCATCAGTATTAACAGCAAAAAAATCTACACCTTCAATATGTTCGCGTAACATATGTTCCACTGCGTTACTACCTCCCCCACCAATACCAATAACTTTAATTATTGCATCGCTTGTTAATTCTATTGGTTCAAACATAATTTTCTCCATATTAATTTGGTTATCTCAAAATTAATTTGCAATATTTTATATATTTTATCATTTTCAAAATTTTTTAAATTCTTTTTTTAACCAATCATTTATTTTTTTTATCCAATTTTTAATGGTTATCCCTGTCTCTATATCTATCTCATTATTCCGACCAGATTCCTTTCCATAATGTAATAAACCAATGACAGTAGAATATTGTGGCTTAACAATGTTATCTATCATTCCATTGATCTTTATAGCAGAAGCAATGCGTACTTGAGTACGAAAGACTTTTTTTGCACATGCTTCCAATCCATCTATAAGAGATGCTCCGCCAGTTAACACAACACCTGCTGCCAGATGATGTTTAATATTAAATTGTTTTAATCGTGATTGTAATTGTAAAATTTCTTTGTTTACCAACATCATCAATTCCAAATATCGTGGCTCAATTATTTCAGCTAACATATGTTTTTGCAAAATACGTGGTGGTCTGCCACCAACACTGGGTACTTCTATGTTTTCTCCTTTATTAATTAAAGATTCTAATGCACATCCATGATTTATTTTAATCACTTCTGCGTCAGACACCGGAGTTCCAAAAGCATATGCAATATCACTAGTTACTACATTTCCAGCATATGGAATCACTTTAGTATGTCTTAAAGAACCAGCGGTATATATTGCTATATCCATAGTACCGCTGCCTATATCTACAACACATACGCCCAATTCACGTTCATCCTCTGTTAAAACAGCATAACTTGAAGCTAATCCAGAAAATATTAATTGATCTACTTGTAATCCACATCGTTCTACAGTTTTGACAATATTTTTAGCCATATCGTTATGACAAGTGATTAAATGAACTTTTGCTTGCATTCTGACTCCAGATAATCCAACTGGATTTTTTATGCCTTCTTGATAATCAATAGAATATTCTTGAGGAATGACATGTAATATACGATGTTCATCTTGTATTTTTACTGATTTAGCTATATGTACTACATTATTTACATCTGATTGTTTTACTTCTTCTTCAGAAATTGGAATCATACCAATTTCATTTTTACAACTAATATGTTTTCCAGATAAAGATAGGTATACTGATGAAATCTGACACCCTGCCATTGCTTCTGCTGAATTAATAGAATATTGCACGCATTTTACTACTGATTCTAAATTATTTACGCCTCCTTTATCCATACCATGTGATGGGCAATGTCCTAATCCAATAACATTTATTATACCGTCAGATAAAATCTCTCCTATTATTACAACGACTTTAGTTGTCCCAATTTCTAGTCCTACTAGTAATTTTTTTTCTGAAGTTTTTATCATTTTAATGACCTGAAGTGAAAAATGTTACTTTTCAAAAATTGTAGTTTTTATAGAATTAGAAATCCATTTTACAGCAAAACCTGAATGATATCGCAAATCTATATAGTCAATATATTTATTTTCCGTATTAATTTTATTAAGTAGAATGGGATAAATTTTAATAAAAAAATATAATTGTTCTATAATATTATTTCGACCTAATATTAAATGAATATTATTATCCAAAACAATTGTCCATGAAAAACGGACATCCATTTTTATTAATTTTATTTGAAATTTACTAGATTTTAATATTGCATTAAAAATTAAATAATTGTTTAATACAGTTTTTTCACTGCCCTCGGTTCCATATAATAATGGCATTAATTTTAAACAATTATTTTGATAATCTAATGGCAAATCAAATAAAACTCCTGTTGTACTAATTATATGTATATTATTCCAATAAGCTAACGGTATATATTCTATTATGTTAATTTTTAATGTGTCTGGCCAATGTTTTCTAACACTTACTTGTTGAATCCATGGTAAAGATTCAATATTTTTTTGAATAATATTAACATCTTGTGTTATAAACGTACCTAATTGACCTGATTGTGTTATTATTTGATTTATAATAGAATTAGTAGTATACTGACGCTGGCCAGTTATTATTACGTAAGTTATCGGACAATAATCAAAATTATTAAGAAATTTAGTTATTTTTATAATACATAAATATATGCTTATTAAGCTAATAATAGCTGTTATTAACAATCGATAATTAACATAACGTTTAAAATTTAAAATACGTTTATTTTGTTTATATTTAATCTCCATATTTTTGTGGTATGGCGTTACTTATTGTTTTAAAATTAATTTTATACACACAAGTATAAAAATTGTTTGCGAAGCATCGTGTATCGTAATGATTATATATAGTATGTTGTATTATCATTGTTTTTAATAATTAACTTACGTATAATATTTCCAATAGTACCGGCGCCTTGAATTAAGAGTAGATCGTTATCTTGTAAAATTTTATTTAAAGTGTCTGATAATTTTTGTGTATTAGGAACAAACACAGCGTGGATCTTACTGCATTTATAAATTGTGTTACATAAAGATTTACTATCTGCTCCAAAAATAGGTGTTTCCCCAGCTGAATATACTGATAACATTAAAAGAACATCTACAGTCGATAGGACTTTAACGAAATTATTGTATAGTATTTGTGTACGCGTATATCTATGAGGTTGAAATATCATAATTAATCTATTATTAGGCCAACCTGTTCGAACTGTTTTAATAGTGGCTTGTAATTCAGTTGGATGATGACCATAATCATCAATAAGTATAATACTCCCAGTTTTGCCGTTTATTTTTTTTAACGAATAATAACCTAAATTTTCAAAACGACGATGTGTTCCTTGAAAATGCAACATGGTTTTTAATATAGTTTGGTCATCAATTCCTGCTATAGTTGCAGCTGCAACAGCAGCTGCTGCATTTAGCGCATTGTGATGACCAGGAGCATTTAATGTAATACGTAATTTTTTTTGGCTAGGATGTAGAATAACAAAATTACTTTTATTTATATATTGACGATAATTAAAAATATGCAAATGAGCATTTTTACTAAAACCATAAGTGATAATTTTTCTTTTTATTTTAGGTAAAATGTCACGAATTGCTGGATCATCTATACATACTATAGCATACCCATAAAATGGTAAATTATGTAAAAAATTGACAAATGCTTGTTTTAAAAGTTCAAAATTATTTTTATATGCTTGTATATGATCAATATCAATATTGGTGATGACTGCTACTATAGGATATAAACATAAAAATGAACAATCACTTTCATCTGCTTCCGCAATTAAATAACGACTATATCCTAAACACGCATAAGTACCTTCTGACTTAATTAGCCCACCGTTTACACATGTAGGATCTAATCCTGCTGCAGAATAAATATTCGCTATCATTGTAGTAGTAGTAGTTTTTCCATGCGTACCCGATACAACAATACCATATTTGAATCGCATTAATTCAGATAACATTTCTGCACGTTTAATAATAGGAATACATCTTTCTTTAGCTGATAAAATTTCAGGATTATTCGGAGGAATAGCATTAGAAACAACGACAACATCAGCATTATTTATATTTTTACGGTGATGTGTAAAAAAAATCTTGATGCCTAATCTTTTTAAATATTGTAATATATTACTATATTTAGTATCAGAGCCAGTAACGTAATAACCGGTACGCACTAGTATTTCAGCGATACCACACATACCGGCGCCGCCTATACCTATGAAATGTATTCGTTTTATATTATAATGATGCATTTTAGTATATTACCGATGATTCATCCAGGATATACATGTAGACAACACATTCATAGAATGAAACAATTTTTAATATTATTTAAAATACAAAGAATTATTTATTTTATAAATATTTAATTATAATTTGAGATACTCTTTTAGTAGCATTAGGTATGGCGATACTTCTAGCACGTTTTGCCATGTTATATAGTATTTTTCGATTCCAAGATATTAATACCGCACTTACATAATCACTAGTAAAGTATTTTTCTTCAATAATTTTAGCTGCGCCTATTTGTACTAAAGGTACAGCATTCCAATATTGTTGATAATCTTTGTGGCTTGCAAATGGCACAAAGATTGCAGGTAATCCTACTACCGATACCTCACTCACTGTTAGAGCCCCAGAACGCGATATTAATATATCTGCCCAAGAATATGCTTGGGCTATATTATCAATAAATTTTACTATCTTATGACGTGAACAACTATTATAGCATATTGCTTTGTAAGCATTTATCACTTGTTTTAGCTCTTTTTCTCCTGCTTGATGCCATACAATTAGTTTATTAGTTAATTGTGCTGCTATATTAGGCAGTATTTTATTTAAAATATGAGAACCTTGGCTTCCTCCAATTACTAACACGCGTATTGGACCAGTACGATTTTTCCATCGTATAGATGGATGAGAGACACATAATATTGTATTTCTTATTGGATTGCCGACGAATTTGGCCTTAGCAAAAGTATTAGGGAATCCGCACAGCACTTGTTTAGCAAATACTGACAAATATTTGTTAGTTAACCCAATAATTTTATTTTGTTCATGTATTATCAATGGAATACCAGACATCCATGCCGCTAATCCCACTGGTCCGGATACATACCCTCCCATACCTAGTACTATATCAGGTTTACAATTTTTTATAACTTTTTGTGCTTGATAAATTCCTGATAGAATAAATATAGGCATCACACATTTTACATAAATTTTTTCACCATACCATGGTTTTACTCGGATAAATTTAATATTGATTTTGTTTTTTGGAACTAATGTAGATTCAATACGATTTGGCGAGCCCACCCAAATAATCTTATAGCCACAGCTTATTAAGTAATGAGCAACCGATAAGCCTGGGTATATATGACCTCCACTGCCTCCAGCTGCAATCATGATTGTTTTTCTTTGACTCATCATTTTTTAAATTTAAAGAATACTTGATTTTTAGCTAAACGTGTTTCAAAATCTATCCTCAATATTAACATACTAGCAATTATAGTGGTAAAAAAACTAGATCCTCCATAACTAATAAATGGCAGAGTAAGTCCTTTAGTTGGTAATATACCGCTCACTGCACCAATATTAATAAATACTTGTAATCCAAACCAAATACTTATAGAACAAGCTAAAATTCCTGAAAATTTATGATTAATAGCGAGAGCATTATATCCAATTGTCATAGATCGAAATACAACTATGAATAACATAAATATTACTAATATAGCACCAAAATATCCTAACTCTTCTGCAATAATAGAAAAAATAAAATCTGTATGCGCTTCTGGTAGATATTCTAATTTTAATATAGAATTACCTAATCCTTCTCCAAAAAATTTACCGCGACCAAAAGCTATTAAGGATTGTGTCAATTGATAACCATGACCGAATGGATCTTTCCATGGGTTCCAAAAAGCAAGTACACGATTTATACGATACGTACTGGTTGTGATAGATAATATCATTAAAAAGATATTAATAATAAAAATAAGTATTAATTGACATAACTTAGCTCCAAATAAAAATAATATGGATAAAGTAGTCATAAAAACAATAACAACACTACCAAAATCAGGTTGTGCTAATAATAATATAGATAATAATATCATTATTATTATAGGTCTGCATATTCCAACATAATTATTACATAATACATTTGGTTGATTTGCCAAATATCTAGATAAATAACAAATAAACAATAATTTTGAGGGTTCTGCAGGCTGAATGCATAAAGGACCTAAAATTATCCAACGCGTAGCACCATGTGTAGAATTATTTAGCACTAATACTAGTATTAGTGCTATGCAACTACACAAAAACATAATAAAACTATATTTTTTCCAAGTAATTATAGGTATTTTCAAAGTAAAAATAGCAAATAATATTGTTATTATATGGTAAAAAACCATATGTTTTATGAAATAATATGGGTTTTCTACTAATCTTAAAGAAATAGGTATTGATCCAGAGCTAATAATAATAAAACCTATACACATTAAACCCAATACTACCCAAAAAAACATGCGATCATACAATACATTAGTATTTGATGATTGTTTTTCATATAAGTTTAGTAATTTATATTTAAATTTTTTAAAAACGTGCATTATCCAAATTTTTTTGCAAAATTAGTAAATATAGCGCCACGTGCTTTATACGATGGAAATTGGTCTAAACTAGAACATGCCGGTGATAGTAACACTATATCTTTATTTTTTAATCGTCGTCTAACAATACACAACGCTTGCAGCATAGTGTTTGTGTAAAAAACATGATTTTTTCCTAATTCTGTCAGCAATAAACCATCTTTTCCAAAACAATAAATATTTATTTCATGTTGTTTAATTAAATATGCTAATGTAGCAAAATTAGCGGATTTGCTATCTCCTCCTAATATTAAATGTAATGTTCCAAATATAGCCAAATTATTAATCGCTTCTTTAGTAGCACCAACATTAGTAGCTTTAGAGTCATTAATCCAACTAACCCCACGATTTTTATATGATAATTGACAACGATGAGTCAAACCAGAGAATTGACTTAACACCTTTAATGCAATATATCGAGGAATATTTATTATATCTGATAATGCTAATGCTGCTAATGCATTTACATAGTTAATACGGTTGTGGGTTTTCATAACAGAACAATTTAAAATATATTGTTCATTTGATACAATCCAATCGTAACCTTTATAATTTTTTATATAATAATCTGCAGAATATTCTTTTTCTCCAAAACTTATACAATAATTATAATCGTGATATATAGGTGTCGTTAAAATATCTAGAGCATTTATTACACAAATAGATGCATTTTTATAAATTTTTTGTTTAGATAAATAATATTGTTTAAATCCATAAGGGTAATGGTCTATATGATCTTCACTAATATTTAAAATTACAGCAATTGTCGCGCGCAAACTATGTGTTAATTCTAATTGAAAACTGGAAATTTCTAATATATATAATTGATATGCTTTATGTAATAATGATAACGCTGGAATACCTATATTACCACCCAATCCAATGTTTAATCCCATACTTCTAGCCATTTTAGAAATTAATTGGGTAACTGTGCTTTTTCCATTAGATCCAGTAATTGCTATTATCGGAGCACATGCTTCTCGAGCAAATAATTCGATATCACCAATAATTTCTATACCTAATTTTTTAGCTAATATTAAAGTAGGGTGATACAAATATACTCCAGGACTAATTACAATTAATGTAGCATTTAATACCCATGTTTCATTAAGTTTTCCTACACAATGTTGAATAAAACAAGGAAGTTTATTGATACCTGGTGGGGATATACGGGTATCCATCACTTTAGGAACTACTCCGCGTGACAAAAAAAAATTTACACAAGATATACCAGTTATTCCTAATCCAATAATCACTACTTTTGATCTACGGTAAATATTCATTTAATTACCATCTGTTTATTAGCAATATTATTAATCCTAATAACATTAATATCACTGATATAATCCAGTATCTCACTACAATTCTAGGTTCTGGGCAGTGTATAAGTTCGAAATGATGATGAATTGGTGCCATTTTGAATATTCTGATTTTAAATAATTTAAAAAAACTTATCTGTAATACTACAGATATAGTTTCTATAACAAATAGACCCCCCATTATCAACAATAAAAGTTCCTGCCTTAGCAAAACTGAAATCGCTCCAAGTGTTCCTCCAAGTGATAACGAACCTACATCTCCCATAAACACTCGAGCTGGATATGCATTAAACCATAAAAATCCTAAACTTGCACCAATAATAGAAGTACATACAATTATTAGTTCTCTAGCACAATGTAAGTATGGAATATGTAAAAAATTAGAAAAATTTATATTGCTTGTGATATAAGCAATTATAGAGAATCCAGTGGTAATAAATATAATTGGAACAATAACTAATCCATCTAATCCATCAGATAAATTAACCGCGTTACTTGATCCAACAATTGCAAAATATGCAAATATTATAGCTAAAAAAAAACATAATTTTAATTCACAATTTTTTAGTAATGGTATTACTATTTGTGTAGGTATTATACTTGTATCTGTTAAAAACATAACGAAAATTAATGTTAGAGCAATTAATGTTTGCCAAAAATATTTGTAACGTGGTTGTAAACCCACAGTATTTTTCCTTTTTATTTTTAAATAATCATCAACAAATCCTAAAAAACCGTATGTTGTTAAGATAAATAATACATACCATACATAAAGATTAGATAGATTAGACCATAACATTATAGATACAATAATAGCAAACAATATTATAATACCCCCCATAGTTGGGATATTCTGTTTTTTTATATGAGATTTAGGTCCATCACAACGTATTATTTGATAAAAACATAAATTATGTAATCGTATAATTAAATATTTTCCTATACTTAAGGACAATAACAATGCTGAAAAAAAACTAATAATTGATCTAATTAATATACTATAGGTAGTGTGTAAATCTAATGAAAAAGATATGAAAATATTTTCAAATAACCAAAATAGCATAATTATTTGTCCTGAATAGCGTCCACGATTTTTTCCATTTTAAATTTGCGTGATCCTTTTATTAAAATATTCATTTTTTGATGTTTACTTAATATTCTTTTTATTTCAATAATTAAATGTTTTTTATTGTCAAAATGTTTTCCTCTACCGCTTATCTTAGAAATAAGATGGCTTATATTACCAAAAGTAAAAATTACATCAATATTTGATTTTGCAAGTATTTTGCCAATATAACAATGATATTTTATTTCCTGATATTTTCCTAATTCTAACATATCACTCATTACTAAAATTCGATATCCTGGCATTGTTGTTAGCACATTAATAGCAGAAATAACAGAGCCAACATTAGCGTTATAAGTATCATCTAATAATAATTTGTTGTCACCAAGCACAATGGGAAATAATCTACCAGGCAATGTTTTTGAGCTCTCCAACCCTAACACTACTTCTGCTAAACTAGCTCCTACAGAAAATGCGAGAGCACTGGCTGCTAAAGCATTAGCAACACTATGTTTACCGAGCATTGGTAAACATAGTGTTGCTACACCATCAGGGGTGTGTAACACAAACCGTATTCCACGTTGTTCAAAAACAATATTGCTCGCAAAAAAATCTGCACCTATTTTATCGTTGATAGAAAAATTCCATGTAGATTTTTTATCTAAAATTTTGGTCCATAATGATAGCATATGGCTATCAGCGTTTATAATACCCCGTCCAGATGGCTTTAAGGCAAGAAAAATTTTTCCTTTTTCTCGACCTAATGCTATTAATGATCCGAAACCTAATAAATGTGATGGATAAATATTATTTATTAGTGCAGCTTTTGCGAAAAGTATTTTACTTAATGGAGATAATTCGCCTATCTGGCTGGAACCCAGTTCAATGATGGCAAAATTATGTTGTTTAGTTAAACGCAGTAAGGTTATTGGTACTCCAATAGAATTATTAAGATTGCCTTGTGTTGCTATTGTATGTCCACATTGTGTTAATATACAATGAGTCATCTCTTTTACCGATGTTTTACCGCTAGACCCAGTAATAGCAATAATTTTAGTAGATGTTTGTTTCCGAACCCAACTGGCTAAAGTTATTAGGGCAATATTAGTATCAGCAACAATTAATTGTGGCACATTTTCTAATAAAATTATAGGATAATTTACTAATAATGCTTGTGCCCCAAAAGCAACAGCTTGGGCTACAAAATCATGACCATTGAACCGTTTTCCTATTAATGCAATAAACATACACCTCTTATAAATAATATTAGAATCAATAGTTATTGCATGAATAAACAAATCTTTACCGATATGTCTAGCATTTAGAATTGGTGCTATCTCATGTAAATTAAATGGAATCATCACATTTATTTTTTTAAAATTTTTTTGACTACATTTCTATCAGAATATTTCAGATGATTATTGCCAATAATTTGATATGTTTCGTGACCTTTCCCGGCAATTAAAATTATATCATTGGGATGTGCAGTTTTAATGGTTGTTTCTACCGCCAGTTTCCTATTTGTAATGATTTTATTTTTTTTAGAATATCTTACATGATGTAAGATATCATGTATTATAGATTCTGGATCTTCGGTTCTTGGATTGTCATTAGTAATAATTACACTATCAGCGTAAATCTGCGCTATGTATCCCATTTTAGCTCGTTTGTCATGATCTCTGTCACCACCACATCCAAATACACACCATAATTTTTTACGACAATGATATTTTCGTATTGCAATTAATATTTTTCTTAATGCATCAGGAGTATGTGCGTAATCAACTATTACCATTGGATATTTATCAGAATAAAACATCTCCATTCTACCACATACAGGTTTTAAATGAAATGATGTATTTATTAATAAAGCTAAAGGATAGCCTAACATTAATAATGTACCTAAAGCTAATAATAAATTACTTACATTAAATTCTCCTAACAATTTACTGTGAAGTATTCCTGTTCCCCAACTAGACTGGAACAGTATTTCTGTACTAGCTATATGATAAAATATTTTTTTTACACTTATCCATTTACCTTCCCAAAAATCTGGTAATTTATTTTTTATAGTTATTGCAACTGCTTGAGGTAGATAATGTAACCAATGACATCCAAAACTATCATCAGCATTAATAATATATTTTTCCACACGTAATTCACTAAATAAACGCCATTTAGCCAATGAATATTGGCTAATATCATTATGATAATCTAAATGATCATGGCTAATATTTGTAAAGACTGCAGCTTTAAAATACAAATCATCTACACGATATTGTGTTAAACCGTGTGAAGATATTTCCATAGCAACAGATTTAATATTATTTTTAACAAATTTTGCTAATATTTTTTGCACATCAACCGCAGAACATGTTGTATTATAAGATGGTAATATATTATCTAATGTTCCATTACCTAATGTACCCATAATAGCAGTTTTTTCACCTAACAATCTCATCCAATCAGCTAATAAATATGTTGTAGTAGTTTTTCCATTAGTGCCAGTTACACCAATTACGTTTAAAGATCGGGATGGATGACGATAGAAATTTCCTGCTATATTAGATATATATTTGCGTAACTGAGTAACATTAATTATAGGAATTGAATTAGATTTAAAATTAATTGTTTTATTTATGATATTAAATGATTCTGATAAAATTACCGGAGCACCCTTATTAATTGCACAATCAATATATAAAGTCCCATCAGTTTTATCACCTTTAACTGCTATAAATAAATTTCCTGGTAAAACATTACGACTATCCAATTGTATACCAGTAAATGCATAATTAATAAAGTTTTCAGAAAAATATGACATAATTAATTAGTTTATTTAAAAATAAAAACATTTACTATTTTATAGTAAGACAATTCACATATTATTGTGAAGTATCTGGAGCTACATTCATAATTTTTAATGTTTTACCCATAACTGCACTAAATACTGGAGCAGATACTGTACCGCCATAATAATGACCATTTTTAGGTTTATTTATTACAACTACTAAAGCAAATCTAGGGTCGCTTGCCGGAGCTATTCCAACGGTATATGCAACATATTGATTAATATATTTACCTTCCGATCCAACTTTTTTAACAGTACCAGTTTTTACCGCAACTCGATATCCTCTAATTGCTGCTTTATGCCCACTATTACCAGGAGCGGATATACTCTCCATCATATCTATAACAGTACGTACCAAAGCTTTTGGAAATACAGGCTTTTCCGAACTCTGTTTCATAGAAACAGAATTAATTCGTACAATAGACAATGGTTTAGGTATCCCCATGCCACCTATAGTAGCATAAACCTTAGCTAATTGTAATGGTGTGATCATTAATCCATATCCATAAGAAAATGTAGCACGTTCTATATTTGACATATATCTATTATATATTGGGTATATTCCTCTGCTTTCTCCTACTAAACCTATATTTGTAGCTTTACCCATTCCAAAATTAGCATATATTTTTATTAAAGTTGTTTCAGGCATAGCAAGTGCTAATCTAGACACACCAACATTACTAGATTTTTGCAATATTTCTTGAACAGTTAATTGATCATGATATACAACATCTTTAATTCGATAACCATCTAATATGTAAGGAGCGGTATTAATTACAGTATTTTCCTTAATTATTTTATGTTGTAAAGCAGCCATAATAACTATAGGTTTTACCGTTGAACCCGGTTCAAATACATCAGTAATAGCTCGGTTACGCATAATATGTTGAGTAGCAGTGGATAAATCATTAGGGTTATAAGATGGACTGTTTACCATAGCTAAAATTTCACCAGTATTGATATCTATAAGCACTAAACTTCCAGATTCCGCTTTATTATTATATATAGCATTATTTAATTCATTAAATGCTACGTACTGTATATGTTCATCAATACTGAGTACAATATTTTTAGGATTTTGACTAGTTTTCACGACAACTTCTTCAACTATTCTACCATATTTATCTTTACGTATTATTCGTGTTCCTGGCTTACCTGATAAGTAAGCATCAAAACTTTTTTCAACACCTTCAATGCCCTTATTATCTATGTTTGTTATCCCTATTAGATGCGCAGTAATGTGTCCAGATGGATAATATCTTTTCGATTCTTTTTGTAAATATACTCCTGGCAATTTAAGTTGATTTATACATTGATAAATTGAAGAATCCACTTGTCTTGCTAAATAAAAAAAATGTCCCGTATTATTCTGAGAAATTAAAGAAACTAATTTATTGAGTGGTATTGATAATATTGTAGATAATTTTGTCCAATCGTGTATATTTTTAGAAACTCCACCATATTTTATTACTTCTTGTGGGTCTACACAAACAGAATATGCTGGTATACTAATAGCTAGTAAACGACCCATACGATCAGTGATTAAGCCTCGGGTTATTGGTATACTTTGTATACGCAAAGAACGTATATTTCCTTCTTTAATTAATTTTTTAGACTGAACAACTTGTAAATAAGTTAATCGTGCAAATAAAATAATTAATATAAAAAACATGAAGTTATACAATAAATTAAAACGTTTTTTAATTGAAATTATTTGAAAACAATAATATACAATTTTCATATAATATAATTATATAATTATAATTATTTACATTAAAAATTAAAATAATATATATTAATTTAATATATTATTTTGCATTGATTTTACATAGCACATACCCAACGTATCTGTAGCTATACGTTCAATACGTCTCTGATGTGACAATATCTTCTCTTCAAGAATTAAATTCCGCCATTCAGTATCTAAATTTTCTTTTTTTAAGAATAGTGCTTCCCTATGCATAATTAAACATCTAGTTTTATAAGTGACTAAGACCACTAACATTGCTGTTATTAACACTGATAATAGTAAAAAAATTTGCAATACTCCAAAATATCTAATATCTTGATAGATAATACTGACAAGATTATATTTTGCTGTTTTCATAATATTTAAAGAATTAATTTTTCTGCGTAACGTAATATCGCGCTACGAGCACGTATATTATTTTTAATTTCTTGTTTTTTAGGTATTAATTTACCCATATTTTTTAATTGATGTTTATTGTAAAAAATATTCAAAATTTGACACTGTGTTAAAGGTAACTTATGAGGTATAGAAACTTCACTACTATGTTTACGAATAAAATGTTTGACCAGACGATCTTCAAGTGAATTAAAACTAATTACCACTAATCTTCCTTTAGGAGATAAAATATTTAATGCATCATTTAATATTTTCATTATTTCTTCTAATTCATTATTGATATATATTCTGATTGCTAAAAAACTTTTAGTAGCAGGATGCTTGTGAGCACTATAATGTGGGATATTATCACAAATTAACTTAGACAAAACTACAGAATTTACTATAGGCTTGTGCGTTCTGTATTTAACTATTACTTTAGAAATATTATTAGCGAATCGTTCCTCTCCAAACATTTTTAATACTGTAGAAATTTCTTTTTGCGACGCCTTTGCTAACCATTTAGCGGCGGATATTCCTGTGTTAATATCCATACGCATATCTAATAATCCATCTCTCATAAATGAGAATCCTCTACTACTATCGTTTAGTTGTAGTGCACTTATCCCTAGATCTAATAAAATTCCGTCTATAACACCAATCAATCCCATATGTTTAATATGTTGATATATTTTAGAAAATTCACTATGTATAATAGTAAATCTTTTATCCTGTTCTGCAATATTTTTTCCAATTTTTATAGATAACCAATCTCTATCCATTCCAAATAAATGTCCTGATCTAGTTAATTTAGATAGTATTAATTTGGAATGTCCACCGGCACCAAAAGTGCCATCTATATATATTCCAGTAGATTTGATATTTAATGCTTGTATAGATTCATTTAATAATACACTATCATGCTCATTATACATATATAACACACATAGTCTCTTACTAAATTGTATTACAGTTAATACATTGATTTAGTTATTTTTTTAATAAAATACTTATTATATAATAGTGTATATTTCATCATAGACTATGTCTATAAAAATATATAAAATTGTGATATATTTACTGTTTTATATACTAATAATGGTAATAATTTCTTATAACACCAGTTATTAATTATTTAATATAACTAAATATAAAAAATTTAATTTTAAATACATTACAATATTTTTAATAAAACCGAAACCATAACATTCATAATTAATAATATTTAATAAATTTACTATAATAAATTATATTTAATTCTATAGTGTTACTAATTAACAGTAAATATTAACAATAATAAATATACATTATATACGTATGTTTTGCGCTATAATTTATAAAATATGGATGCGTTATGAATCAAAAAATAATTATTTTTGATACAACTTTAAGAGATGGTGAACAAGCTTTACAAACTAGCTTAGGCGTTAAAGAAAAACTACAAATTGCTTTTGCTTTAGAACGATTAGGAGTAGATGTAATGGAGGTAGGGTTTCCAGTCTCTTCTCCAGGAGATTTTAAATCAGTACATACAATTGCTCAAAAAATAAAAAATAGTTTGGTATGTGCTTTAGCTAGATGCACTGAAAAAGATATTGATATTGCAGCAGCAGCATTACATTTGGCAGATAATTTTCGAATTCATATATTTCTACCGACTTCAGAAATACATTTACAATCTAAATTAAAAAAAAATTTTGATCAAATTATAGAAATGACTACACATGCAATACGGTACGCAAGAAAATATACCGACAATATAGAATTTTCTTGTGAAGATGCTGGACGCACCAATATAGATAACTTATGCCGTATTGTTGAAATTGCAATTAAATCTGGAGCTAATACAATTAATATTCCTGATACAGTAGGTTACACAACGCCATATCAATTTGGAAAAATTATTACATCTTTATGTAATCGTGTTCCTATTATTGATAAAGCAGTAATTTCGGTACATTGTCATGATGATTTAGGTATGGCAGTTGGCAATTCAATTACTGCTATACAATCAGGAGCTCGTCAAATTGAAGGCACCATTAATGGTATTGGAGAACGCGCAGGAAATGCTGCTTTAGAAGAGATCGTTATGGCGATTAAAATAAAAAATGATATTTTAAATGTATATACGGATATTAAACATAAGGAAATTTACAGAACTAGTCAAATAGTTAGTAAATTATGTAATTTACCTATTCCTACTAATAAAGCAATAGTTGGAGAAAATGCATTTTCCCATTCTTCTGGGATTCATCAAGACGGAGTATTGAAAAATAGAAAAAATTATGAAATTCTAAAACCAGAAAATGTTGGAGTAAAAGAGGTCAAATTGAATCTTACATCTAGATCTGGAAGAGCAGCTGTGAAATATCATATGAAAGAAATGGGTTATCAAAATAATGATTATGATATGGATAAATTATATAAAGATTTTTTAGAATTGGCAGATAAAAAAGGTCAAGTATTTGATTATGATTTAGAATCATTAGCATTTATTACTACTCAAAAAAAATATGTAGAATTTTTTAAATTAAAAAATTTTTATGTAACTTCTAATTCTGCTGGTATCGCTACTGCTTCAATACAATTATATTGCGGTAAAAAAATATGTACTTATTCAGCTAATGGAAATGGTCCTATAGCTGCGATTTATTCGGCGTTAATTTATATCACCAAAGTACCTATTAATCTAGAAAAATACCAAATTAGAGCTAAAGGACATAATCCTAATACATTAGGACAAGTAGATATTATCGTATCATACAAAGATCGTAATTTTCATGGAACAGCATTATCGGCAGATGTGATTGAATCTTCTGTAACCGCTATAATTAATGTATTAAATAATATTTGGCGTTCCGAACAAGTAATAATTAAAAAATTTCTTAAAAAATATAATCATAAATAACATGGAAATATAAACATTTATGAATAAAAATTATTATCATATTGCCATGTTACCAGGAGATGGCATTGGCCCAGAAATTACAAGACAATCTTATAAAATTTTATCAGTTATAAAAAATGAATTTAAAATTAATATTATTACTACAGAATGTAAGGTAGGTGGTGATGCAATTAATCATACCGGCACGCCGTTACCTGATAGCACTTTAAAGTGTTGCCAACAATCTGATGCAATATTACTTGGAGCAGTGGGTGGTCCACAATGGGCTCATTTAAAGGGATTAAAAACACCAGAACAAGGTTCTTTATTAGCTTTAAGAAAATATTTCAATTTCTTTATTAATTTACGGCCAACATACTTACCAGGTACATTAAGATCACTATCTCCTTTAGATATTAAAATCATTCCTCGCGGAATTAATATTATATTCATAAGAGAATTAATTGGTGGTATTTATTTTGGTAAACCTAGAGGACGCTTCGGGGAAGGCCCAAATGAATACGCTTTTGATACAACAATTTATCATCGTTTTGAAATAGAACGCATTACACAATTTGCGTTTAAATTAGCCCAAAAAAGACATAAGCATCTATTTTCTATAGATAAAGCTAATGTATTATGTACTTCTACTTTTTGGAGAGAAATTGTATCAGAAATTTCAAAAAATTATCCAGATGTAACATTAGAACATTTATATGTTGATAACGCTAGCATGCAATTAATTAAAGATCCATCTAAATTTGATGTTATTTTGTGTCCAAATTTATTTGGAGATATTTTATCCGATGAATGCGGTATGCTAATCGGATCTATTGGAATGCTACCTTCCGCTAGTATTAATGAATTTAATTTTGGGTTATATGAACCTGCAGGAGGATCTGCGCCAGATATTGCAGGAAAAAATGTTGCCAATCCTATAGCACATATTTTATCCTTAGCATTATTATTTAGATATAGTTTAAAACTAAATTATATTGCATTAGCTATCGAAAATGCAGTATTTCAAGCATTAGAATTAGGATATAGGACAATTGATATTGCAAAAGATTGTAAAACCAATATAATTGGTACTAATGAAATGGGAGATATTATAACATCATTACTGAAAAAACGAGAAAAATAATAATATGTGCAAATCTTTATATCAAAAATTATATGATTCACATATAGTATATGATAATAAGAATGATATTCCAATATTATATATTGATCGACATTTATTGCATGAGGTTACTTCACCCCAAGCTTTTGAGGCATTAAGATCTAAAAAACGTTTGGTGAGACAACCTAATAAAACTTTTGCTACTATGGATCATAATGTTCCCACTATTAATCTTTTAGATACTAGCAAAGTAGCCAAAATACAATTAGACACACTTACAAAAAATTGTAAGGATTTCGGAATTACATTATTCGATTTATATCATCCATATCAAGGTATTGTGCATGTGGTAGCACCAGAACAAGGTTTGACATTACCTGGTATGACTATAGTATGCGGAGATTCTCATACTTCTACTCATGGTGCTTTTGGGGCATTAGCTTTTGGTATAGGTACTTCAGAAATAGAACATGTATTAGCCACACAAACTTTACGACAGATGCAGTATAAATCTATGCAAATAAAATTATCTGGTTTTGTGCCAAAATATACTACAGCTAAAGATATAATTTTAGCAATTATTGGTAAAATCGGTCATGGAGGTGCATCTGGTCATGTAGTGGAGTTTTGCGGAGATGTTATTAAATATTTGACTATGGAAGAACGTATGACGCTTTGTAATATGGCTATTGAAATGGGAGCTATTTCAGCATTAATAGCTCCAGATCATATTACTTATCAATATTTAAAAAATCGTAAATTTTCTCCGTCTGGAGAAGATTGGAATAAAGCTGTATTATATTGGAACACTTTATATTCTGATAATGACGCTGTTTTTAATAAAAAATTTAATTTTGATGTGTCTAAAATTAACCCCCAAATAACTTGGGGAACTAATCCAAGTCAGGTAATATCTATTGATCAGCCTATTCCATCTTTAGAATCATTTATAAATCCTGTTGAACGTGATGCTGCTAAACGCGCGTTAAATTATATGCGTCTTAAACCAAATATGTATTTAACTGATGTTTCTATTGATAAAGTATTTATAGGTTCATGTACAAATTCACGTATAGAAGATTTACGTTTGGCAGCAAATATAGTTAAAGGTCATTATATTTCTAATAATATACAAGCATTCGTAGTTCCTGGGTCTAAAATAGTAAAAAATCAAGCAGAAAAAGAAGGAATAGATAAAATATTTATACGATCAGGATTCGAATGGCGATCACCTGGTTGTTCCATGTGTTTAGCGATGAATGACGATCGACTTAATATAGGGGAACGTTGTGCTTCTACCAGTAATCGAAATTTTGAAGGACGTCAAGGTCGGGGGGGATTAACGCATTTAGTCAGCCCCACAATGGCAGCTGCTGCTGCGATTTCTGGTCATTTTATAGATATAAGAGAATTTGTAAAAAAAATAACATAAAAACATCTACTATACTATGTTTACTAGGTATACCATGCAACATACTGGAGTAGTTTTACCACTTAATATAGCTAATATTGATACCGATAATATCATTCCAAAACAATTTTTACAAGAAATTACTCGTATTAATTTTGGACGATATTTATTTTTTGATTGGAGGTTTACCGACAAAATCGGAAAAACACTAAATTCTAATTTTATACTTAATAATCCAATATATAAAAATTCCAGTATTTTATTGACTCAAAAAAACTTTGGATGTGGTTCATCACGAGAACATGCAGTATGGGCGCTTAAAGATTATGGATTTAAAGTAATAATAGCGCCAAGTTTTTCAGATATTTTTTATAAAAATAGTCTTATTAATAATTTATTTCCTATAATTTTATCTGAAATAATAGTAAACAATTTGTTTATAGATATATTTAAAAAACAAAAAGCACAAACTTTTACCATAAATTTATCTGAAACAACCATTGTCACGGAAAAAACACAATATTTCTTTAAAATTAATAATTTTTATAAGTATTATTTTAATACACTAGATAGTATTGATGTAACTTTGCAGCATGATTCCGAAATCACAAAATATGAAAATAACCAATTGTCATATTTAAAATAAATATAAATTAAAACTTTTTTAAATTACACAATATATAATTATACCACATATCATGTTGTTGGTTTCTTTATATAGACTGGCTTATTAAATTTTTGCTTAACAAAATTCTAATTATAATAGTTTCATATAAATTAAATAATAGTAAAATACCTTAAAATAATATGAAACAACTGTTATTAACATGGTGTTATTTCAGTATTTATATACTCCACAATAAAACTATTGTAATATGGTGCTGTTAATACATTATATATTTATATGAGAATTTTCTTTAATAAACAAAAATATTAAATTTACAATATTTAGTCTTATACTTTTAATAATTCATATACTTATATGCACTAATAATAATATTACCAGTAACAATTGAATACTAGTGTATCTATTATTAGAATATAATATATGTAAATTTCTATATTACAACTGTGACGTGTTATCTCATCCTATAAAAATTAATGTTATTAAATATATATCAAAATAATTTATTTGATAATACCAAATATTTTTATGAAAAATTTATTATCAAAACAATTTTTTTTATATTTTATATCACTTTTAATGTTGTAAGTTATGCGTCTTCCAATTATGCACAGCATCAAATTTTCAATAATTCTTTCTCTATAAATAAATCAATTTATGTATACTCTGATGAGTTAGATATACATTTTTATGATAAAAAAATTCAATTATCCGGAAATGTTAATATCAAACAAGATCATAGTACTTTACTGGCAGATAAATTAATAATTTCTTATAATGAAAATATTAAATTATTGTGTGACACAATACATGCCTATGGGCATGTAAATTACAACAGTAATTATATTGCAATAACAAGTGCACAAGCATTAATCAATTTAAATAACAAAAATATAGATTTTTATCAAGGAACATATCATTTATTAAATTCTCCTGTTCATGGAAACGCAAATTCTATTATACAAAGAAAAAACAATCGTTACACTATTCTAAAACAAGGGAAATGCACATCTTGCATTATAAATGATGATTACTGGAATATCACAGGATCACAAATGATTTATGATCGTTATAAACAAAAACTAGATATTTGGAATGCTTGCATTAGAATTAAAAAAATACCTATATTTTATAGTCCTTTTTTTTCAATATCCTTAAAAAAAGATAGTAAATTAAAACAATATATACCTACTATTAAATATAGTAGTAAAAATGGATTAGAATTTAAAATCCCTTATCCTATTATTAATAATGTTTCAAAATATTACTCAGGAATTATTTCTCCATGTTACTCAGCTCATTCTGGAATAACGTTGGAAACACAATTAAACTATTTTCTTTTTCCAGGAAAAGGATCATTAATCCTACATTTAAATAACAACAAAAAATTACCAAAAAAAAATGCTCATAACAAAAAAGAAATAAATAAATTTTGGCAATTATATTGGAATCACAAGGGTTTTATGAACAAATATTGGCATTTTAATGCTGATTATCTTTCATCTATAAACTCAAATAACAATATTAAAAATGTTTGTACACCAAAATATAGCAGTATACATAATAATACTATTAATCAAAAAATTTTATGTAGTTATAATAAAGAAACTTGGAATGCTAATTTAGCTTATCTTGGTTTTACCGGTGTTAAAGACGCAATAAAAAAACAATATCCTAATTATAGAGCTGCGCCACAATTAGAGTTAAACGCATTATGTTATAGTAGTAACACACAAAAACAATTATTTGAACTAAAAATATTTAGTCAAATAACACAATTTATACCCACTAATTATTATTTTCCAAAAACAATTCGAATACATTTAGAACCCAAGTTAAATTTTTCAATATATAATTATTGGAACAACCTTAATACGGAAGCAAAATTAAAAATTACACATTATCAACAAAACAACATAAATTTTTATAATCTTCAACATACAGCATCTCACTTAAAGCATATAATTAATCGTATTGTTCCGAAATTTAAGATTAATGGTCAAATGGTTTTTGAAAGTAAAAAAAATTTATTTAATAAATATAAACATTTTTTAGAACCACGGATACAATATGTCTACATACCGTATTCTTTTCAAGAAAATATTGGTATATATGATACTAGTTTTATTCATAGGAGTTATAAAAATTTATTTTATGGAACCACATACAGTGGATTAGATCGTATTGCACCTATGCATCAAATTATAGGAGATATTACTTTCCGATATTTTAATAAAATACAGCAAAAAGAATTATGTTATATATCTATAGGGCAAGTTTTTGACATCATTAATTATAATTATAAATCTTTAAAAATCATTAGATGTAGGGACAAAGAAAAATCAAATAACACATTTTTTTTAAGCACCGGATATTTTAATATTAATAAAAATTGGCATATGAATTCTGAAATATATTATCATATATATAATCATATAGTACCGTTTGGAAATATAATATTAGAATATGTCGGAAATAATAATCAAGTCTCACAGATACAATATAAATATTTAAATAAAAAATATTTAAAATGTATATTACCACACTGTGATGAATCAATTTATCATAATACAATATCTCAATTGGGAATACTTAATTATTTTCCAATTATTGATAGCTGGAATATAAGTATTTCTCATTATTATAATTTAAAAAATCACAAAAGTATCGATCAAGCAATAGGAATACAGTATTATACTCCATGTTGGAGTATAAATATGGAATTTGAAAGAAATATTATTGATTGGATCAAGCTATCAAATCGTAATATTTACGATAATAAAATAAAATTAAATATTAGACTTTATAATTCTTTAGAAGATTGTCAATCTAACCCATATAAAATGTTAAAAACACAAATGTTTCCATATCAAAAAATACATTTTATATAAAATATAAATAAATTATTATGGAATTTTGGAAAAAATTAACTTTAGTTTTCATATTTAAAACTAGTGTAGTTCTTGGGGAATTTAAAACAATAGATAAAATTGTAGCATTAGTAAATAATAATGCTATATTAGATAGCGATGTTAAACATCAAATATATATGACTCGAAATAATATTTTCGATATTAATTTAATTGATATAACACCAGATATTCTCTCCTATAAAAGAATATTAGAACAACTAATCATAGAAAATATAATTTTTCAAATAACTGATCACACAAACTTTACTGTTGAATATAATCAAATTCATTGGGTAATTGAACGCATTGCAATGTCATACGGAATGACGATACATCAGTTTCAAGAATATTTGAATGATATAAATATAGATTACCAAAAATATTATTTTAAACAATATCAAGATATACTTAAAAGGACTATATACAGTTCTGTTCTACATCAATATGGCAGTAATAATATTTCAATAAATGAAATAAATAATATTATTAATAAATTTAATGTTATTAATTTTAACAAACAATTTAAATTAAATCATATTGTGTTTTCTTTGCCTATAAATCCAACGTTAAACCAAATAAACAAAACAAAATATTTTGCAAAATTATTGATTGATCAAAAAAAATATAAAAAATTTGACAAAAAAGATCTAATAAATATTTATTATTATAATGATATTATTCATACTATTAGAATAATAGATTCGGAATGGACCAATTGGCAAGATATACCTGTTATTTTTGATGAATATTTATCTAAAATAGAACCAGGTAATATAATTGGACCAATTGCATCGCATGATGGAATACATATCTTAGAAATAAAAGATATACGTTATAAAAAAGCTAGTTTTCCTATAACTAAAGTATATGCAAAAATATTTGGCATAAAAGAATCATACGATCATGTAAATATAACTAAAGAACTCACTAAAATTAAAGAACTTGTGGAAAATACAAACACGCCGTTTTCAATGATTATTAATGAAAAATTAAAGAATCATAGTTGTTTTAATTTCTATATAGAAAATATAACATCTAAAGATTTAGATATGTTTGATTCAGAAATACAACAAATGTTACTTTCTTTAAAAAAGAACGAAGTTAGTACGCCAATATACACTAATTATGGAGGATTTTTAATTCAGTTAATAGATATGTCTGTTATTAATTATTCTGATATTAAATATGAACGTGCTTATTTATATTTATTAGATAAAAAAAATAATGAAATTATGAATAAATGGATCCAAGAATTACATTCATCTTCATATATTAAGATTATTCATCAAAATGAAAAATACTAAAGATATACAAAAATATAAACGTATTATTATTACTGCAGGAGAACCTGCAGGTATTGGGCCTGATATACTAATTATGAGCGCGCAAAAAAAATGGCCTGTAGAACTAGTTATATGCGCAGATCCTAATCTATTATTAGATAGAGCAAAAATAATTAATTTACCTTTAAAATTACGTTCATACTATCCCAAAAAAAATCCATTTCCCTGTAAACCCGGAGAAATATCTATTTTACCTTCACTCCTTTCACAAAATTCAATTCCTGGTCAATTAAATATAAAAAATAGTCGTTATGTAATTAATACTCTAACGCGCGCGACTCATGGATGTATAACTGGAGAATTTGCAGCATTAGTAACTGGTCCAGTGCACAAAGCTATTATTAATAAATATAATATCTTTTTTCAAGGACATACAGAATTTTTATCTAAAATTAGTAATTGTTCAAAAACTGTTATGATGCTAAGTAATAATAAGTTTCGTGTAGCATTAGTAACAACCCATATACCCATTGCATCTATTACAAAATCTATTAACCATAAAACTCTTAGTGAAACTATTCATATTCTTTCTGAAAGTTTAAAAAAATATTTTGGTATTTTACGCCCGAAAATTTATGTATGTGGGTTAAACCCACATTCTGGAGAATCAGGTTATCTAGGCAGAGAAGAAATTGAAATCATTATACCTACATTAAATATTTTGAGAAAAAATAAAAATTATCAAATATTAGGACCCATACCAGCTGATACTATATTTCAACCAAAATATTTAAAACATGCTGATGTAATATTAGCAATGTATCATGATCAAGGTTTACCTGTATTAAAATACTCTGGATTTAACACATCAGTGAATATTACACTTGGCTTACCATTTATTAGAACTTCAGTGGCACATGGTACTGCCTTAGAATTATCTGGATCTGGCAAAGCATTACCTAATAGTATGATCACAGCTATCAATGTAGCTATTAACATGAGTAATAATTGTATGTATGAAAAAATTATATTATAAAAATCATTTTATACAAAAAAAGTGGGGTCAGGTCTTTTTGAAAGATCAAAATATTATTAATGACATTCTTACCAATTTTGCTCCTAAAAAAAATCAAAAAATAGTAGAAATTGGACCTGGATTAGGAGCATTAACTAAAAAATTATTACAAATTACCTCTGATATTAATTCTTTAATTGTAATAGAATGTGATTTAAATTTAGTTAAACAGTTAAACCAAATATTTAATAAAAAACTTAATATTTATCATCAAGATGTAATGAATATAAATTTCATTGATTTATCATTAAGAATGGGAAAAAAACTTCGATTAATAGGAAATTTGCCATATAACATATCTACAAAATTAATTATATATTTGTTCCAATATATTCATGTAATTAATGATATGTACTTTACCATGCAAAAAGAAGTAGCTGATAGAATTTTAGCTGCTCCCAACTCAAAAGCATATGGACGCTTAAGTGTATTAACACAATATTATTGTGTTAATACACCTATAATAAACATACCAAAAAGTTCTTTTTTTCCCATTCCACAAGTGAGATCTACATTTATAAAATTAATACCACATCATATTATTCCATATCCAAAAATTAATATAGCACACTTATCACTGATTACAAAGTTAGCTTTTGGACAAAGACGTAAAATTTTGCGCAATAGTTTATCTGAAATTTTCAGAAGTAATGAAATGTTAAAACAAGGAATCAATCCGAAACTAAGAGCAGAAAATATCACTATTAATCAATATTGCACTTTAACATCTATGTTAAATGACAAGCTGAAAATCCTAAAAAATAGCTTTTAAGATAACCTATTTAAGAAATAGTATCCCACGAATTATTTTTAATGAACTCGTATATATTAATGTTATTAAATTTTTATTTATATAAAATATTTTCAAATAATAATTCATTATTACTTACAGTAATAATTTCTAACTATATAGCAATATACATCCTGATAGTGTATCATATTACAATGTGAATTTAATTCATTTAATTTCAAGATTTTTAATTTAAAATGGTTAATTATTTTGTTGGAGATATTCATGGATGTTATTCAAGTTTAATGAAGATCTTAGATCTTGTTAATTTTGATCCAAATATGGATATATTGCATTTAACTGGAGATCTTATTTCTAGAGGACCAAATTCATTAGAAGTTCTACGTTACGTTTATTCTTTACGTAAAAGTGCTTATACCGTATTAGGTAATCATGAATTACATTTATTAAAAACTTTTTTTGATATGCATAATAAAAAATACGTCGATTATTTTCATGAAATATTACATGCATCAGATTCAGATGAATTAATATATTGGTTAAGACATCAATCTTTATTGTATATAAATGAAAACGAAAAGATATTAATGACGCATGCTGGTATTCATCCCCATTGGAATCTATTAAATACTCAAGAATATGCACGAGAAATAGAATCAATTTTAACTAGTGATGACCTTAGTATATTATTTACTCATCAGAATATATCTAATATTAAATATGTTCATCCAGAAATTATAAAGAGAGTACAAAATAATGTTAATGTATTTACACGTATGCGTTATATTTATCCGAATGGTCAATTAAACTTAAAATATAAAGGAGATCCTAAATCTTCCCCTAAAGAATTGTATCCATGGTTTTCTTTCAAAAGAGTTATTGATCCTGCATATAATATTATATTTGGTCATTGGGCATCATTAAAAAATGCTAAAATTCCTCCGAGGATTTATGGATTGGATACTGGTTGTTGTTGGGGTGGTTCGTTAACTATATTACAATGGGAACATAAAAAAATTAAAAAACTATCCTGTGCTCCAGAAATACCGCACATTATTATTCAAAATAATTAAAATTTAGAGCGTTTTTATTACTTGCCTAATAATAGTTCTATATATGTCAATTTTTATTTAAATACATTCATAAATCACTTATTCATACATTAAATAATATATACTCAACGACGTTTTAAAATTTGAAAATTTAGTTCAAAACAATTATATTTATTAGTTTTATAAGAATAATCTAAAATAGACACCCATTCTTTTCTATTATACCATGGAAACCATGTGTCTCCCTCAATAGAAATTTTACTATTAATATATGTTAAATATAAACGCTGAGCATACGGAAAAAAAATTTTATATATTGCACCACCTCCAATTATCATAATTTCATCTTTATTCTTTATAACAGATAAAGCAGAATATAAATTATTTGCTATAAAAACATTATGATAATTATATCTTGATAATCTGTTACTTAAAACAATGTTATATCTGTTTAATAATGGTTTTTTTCCCAAAGATTCAAAAGTTTTTCTTCCCATAATTATAGGTTTATATATAGTATGATATTTAAACCATTTAATATCTTCTGGAAAATTCCAAGGAATTTTATTATTATTCCCAATAATATGTTCTGAAGTTAATGCAACAATTAAGCTAATAATCATACTTAATAAAAGTAAAATTTATATTTTTATTATGATCATTTACATAAAAATGTTTTTATATTAATATATTCACATATTTATTGATTAAATAATGTCTTCATTATTTTTAAATGCATATCTTGTACAGATATAACATATTCGGTAGGATCTATAAGTAATGAATTTGCTGTCGCAAAACTTCCATTTACTGTGGTACCATAATGAATATTGTGTTTCAAAGCAATCTGACAAAATAATGTAGAATTGTTATTACTTTTGTCAAAAACGTTAACTGAATTAGTATCAATAACATATATATATTCTTTATTTTTTATTTTTTTATAAACATATCCATTATTTAAATGGATTGGTTGAATCAAATTAGATTCAATACCAGATTTTTTTAATATTTTAGCAGTTTCATATGTAACATCCAACATAAAACCTTTATGCAAAAATTTAGTAACCAAATCAACTACCTTATTCATATCCTTATCAGATAATAATAATAATATACAACCACTTTTTTTTATATAAATAGATCGATGACTCAATGTCGCTTTAGCAAATGCTTCTTCAAAAGAACGCCCAATTCCCATAACCTCTCCAGTAGATCTCATTTCTGGCCCTAATATTGGATGAACGTTAATAAATTTATTAAATGGTAAAACTACTTCTTTTACTGAAAAAAATGGAGGAACCACTTCTTGTACTATACCTTGAGACAACAAAGATTGTCCAATCATAACACGAGTACCGATTTTTGCTAAAGCAATACCAGTCGCTTTAGATACAAAAGGTATTGTTCTTGAGGCTCTTGGATTAATTTCAATTATATAAATTTTATTTTTTTGTACTGCTAATTGGATATTTACTAAACCTTTTATTCTAAATTCAAACGCTAATTTTTTTACTTGATTACGTATTTCATCTTGTATATTTTTATTCAATGTATGGGCCGGTAAAGAACATGCTGAATCTCCAGAATGGATACCTGCATGTTCAATATGTTCCATGATCCCGCCGATTAATACTCTTTTTCCATCACAAATAGCATCTATGTCTACTTCAATTGCATTATCTAAAAAATGTTCTAATAATACTGGAGCGTTATGAGAAACTCTCACAGCATTTCTAAAATAGAATAGTAATTCTTCTTCATTATATACTATTTTCATAGCTCTTCCCCCTAACACATATGAAGGCCTTATTACTACTGGATATCCTATAGTTTTAATTTTACTAAGAGCTATATTTAAAGATGTAACAGTAATATTATTTGGTTGCTTTAATCCTAAATATTTGATAGAACGTTTAAATCGTTCTCTATTTTCTGCTTGATCTATTGCATCAGGGTGTGTACCTATTATAGATATTCCAGCATTTTCTATTGCTTTAGCAAGTTTTAATGGAGTTTGGCCTCCATATTGTACGATTACACCTATTGGTTTATTAACACGAGCAATCTCTAGAATATCTTCTAACGTTATTGGTTCAAAATATAGAACATCTGAAATGTCATAATCAGTAGAAACAGTTTCAGGATTACAATTCACCATAATCACGTGGTATCCACTCTCACGCAATGCCATTGCTGCATGAACACAACAATAATCGAACTCTATGCCTTGTCCAATACGATTAGGTCCACCTCCTAATATCATAATAGTTTCTTTTTTATCACATTGGAATTCACATTCACCATCATAAGTAGAATACATATAAGAAGTATCAGTAGAAAATTCTGCAGCACAAGCGTCTACATGTTTGTATACAGGATGTATATCATACATATATCTTAAGACTCGAATGCTATCTTCCGAAACATTTGTTAATTGTCCTAGTCTCGCGTCAGAAAATCCTTTTTTTTTGAGCATTAATAACTTATCTTTATTTAAATACGATATACCTAAAGATACTATTTCATTTTCTAATTGTATTAATTCTTGAATTTGTGACAAAAACCAACGATCAATTTTAGTTAAATGAAACACTTGTGTTACAGACATACCATAACGAAAAGCATCAGCAATATACCATATTCTATTATTACTAGCATTTCTTAATTCATATGCAATTTTACTAAAAACTTTAGGATGATTTAAATTAATTTTAGAATTAAAACCAGTGGCCCCTATTTCTAATCCACGTATTGCTTTTTGTAAAGATTCCTGTAGACTACGACCAATGGCCATAACTTCACCTACAGATTTCATTTGAGTTGTTAACCTATTATATGAACCAGGAAACTTTTCAAAATTAAATCTCGGAATTTTAGTGACTACATAATCAATAGATGGTTCAAAAGAAGCGGGAATGCGTCCATTAGTAATATCATTTGATAATTCATCCAAAGTATAACCTATAGCTAACTTTGCTGCTATCTTTGCTATAGGAAACCCGGTAGCTTTTGAAGCTAAAGCCGATGACCTTGAAACTCTAGGATTCATTTCAACAACAATCAATTTTCCATTTTTTGGATGTACAGCGAATTGTACATTTGCTCCCCCAGTTGCAATTCCAATTTCGCGTAAAACCATTATTGCAGCGTTTCTCATAATTTGATATTCCTTATCAGTTAAGGTTTGAGCTGGCGCTACAGTAATGGAATCACCGGTATGAATACCCATAGGATCTATATTTTCTATAGAACATATAATGATACAATTATCTTTAATATCACGTATTACTTCCATTTCATATTCTTTCCAACCAATTAAGGATTCATCAATTAAAAGTTCATGGTTTGGCGATAAATTAAATCCGTTCTTACATAACATTTTGAACTCTTCTGTAGTGGAAGCTATACCTCCTCCGGTTCCACCTAAAGTAAAAGAAGGACGAATAATACAAGGAAGACCAATATTTTTTAATATTAACATAGCCTTATCCATGTTGTCTGCAATATCAGAACGCGCTATTTCTAATCCAATATTTTCCATAGATACTCGAAATTTTTGACGATCTTCTGCTTTATAAATAGCATCTATAGTTGCACCGATTGTAATAACATTAAATTTTTTTAAAATACCATAACGATCTAGATCTAAAGCGCAATTTAAAGCAGTTTGTCCACCCATAGTACATAATAATGCATCGGGACGTTCTTTTTCTATTATTTTAGATATTATTCTCCAAGTAATAGCTTCAATATAAGTAACATCAGCTAAATCTGGATCTGTCATGATTGTAGCAGGATTGGAATTAACTAAAATAATGTAATATCCTTCTTCACGTAATGCTTTACAAGCTTGCACTCCAGAATAATCAAACTCGCACGCTTGCCCTATAACAATTGGACCAGATCCTAATAATAGGATACGATTTATATCAGTTCTTTTTGGCACATCGTAACTCCTTTATACTTATTGTTGATTACGATAATTTTTAATTAACTCAATAAAATGACCAAATAATGATGATGCAGCATCATGCGGGCCTGGGCTAGCTTCTGGATGCCCTTGAAAACTAAATGCGGGTTTATTAACATGATGCATACCTTGTAGTGTTCCGTCAAATAATGAAATATGTGTTATTTGTAATGTATCGGGTAGAGCATTTTTATCTATAACAAAATTATGATTTTGAGCAGTGATTATAATCTTATTAGTTTTTAGTTCCTTAACTGGATGGTTAGAACCATGATGACCAAATTTCATTTTTATTACTTTTGCGCCATTAGCTAATGCTAATAACTGATGTCCTAAACAAATTCCAAATAATGGGATATTAGTTGTATCTAAGAATAATCTAATAGCATTAATTGCATATTTATATAAATTTGGATTACCGGGTCCATTAGATAAAAAAATACCATCAGGTTTTAAATCAATTATTTCATATGCTGTAGTATTAGAAGGTACCACAGTTAATAAACAACCATAATTTACTAACATACGCATAATATTTCTTTTAATACCAAAATCATATACTACAACATGATACGGTAAATTTATTGGGGTAATAAATTTACCTGAATTCATATTCCAAATACCTTGATTCCAAATATATTTTTTGGAAGCACTTACTGTTGAGTTAACAAAATTTTGTTTCTGCGTATTAGAAAATTCGTGAAATTTATTTAATACTGTTAATTTAACATCTAGTACATCACGCGCAATAATACACCCAGCTTGAGTACCTTTTTTTCGTATTAATCGAGTTAACGCGCGAGTATCGATTCCAGCAATTCCAACAATATTATGTTGAATTAAATACTCAGAAAGAGTTAACTGATGGCGAAAATTACTAACAGTAATAGTTAAATTACGAATAATAAGGCCTTTTACTTGAATAGAGGAAGATTCAGCATCATATTCATTAATCCCAACATTTCCAATATTAGGAAATGTCAATACCACTATTTGCAAAGCATATGAAGGATCGGTAATAATTTCTTGATAACCCGTCATAGATGTGTTAAATATTATTTCTCCTACTGTATCTCCGTCTGCACCAATTGAATATCCACAAAACTGGGTACCATCTTCTAGTACTAATAATGCTGGTCTCATTAAAATATCTCTATTTTTAACAAAACAATTAATTGTTAATTAACATAATTGATTAGGAAACTTTATGAATTTTTATTAAAATTTAAATTATTATTATTTTACATAAAAGTAAAACATGTGTAAACAAAATTTACACATGTTTTATTATATTTAAATTTAAGAATTTCAATGTAATAATATTACTAACGTAATTATTTAACAATTAATGCAGTCATATTTACTTTTTATAGTATATAAATATGTATATTTATAATATATCATGTATTTCAAATAAACCTTTTTTATTACATCCTAGCCAAATAGCAGCGCATAAAGCTCCATAAGCAAATATTGCACGATCATCTGCTTTATGTGTAATTTCTAAGCGTTCTCCTAAAATATTGAATAACACTGTGTGTTCCCCAACAACGTTGCCTATACGTATTGAATGAATTGGTATATCATAAATTATATTTTTTTGTTTAGAAGGATACATTCTTTTTTTTAAATTGTAATTTATAGATTTATTAGTCTGTATAGATTGTAGTGTATCTCTAATGAGATCTTGCATCATTATAGCAGTACCAGATGGTATATCACGTTTTTTATTATGATGAGTTTCTATAATACTAATATCTGCATTATTTCCAATAATTTTTGTAATTTTATGTAAAATTTTTAAAATTAATGCTATTCCTATACTAAAATTAGCAGAATACATAACACCTATAGTCTTAGATGCATTACGTATAATATTTTTATGTTGTTGCTTGAAACCAGTAGTACCGATTACTATACTTTTATTATTTTTAACACAAAAATTTAAATATTGTATTGATATATCTGGAGCAGTAAAATCAATTAAAGTATCAAAATCATCTTTGATTAATTCTAAATTGTCAGTAATTTTTACTCCAAATTCATTAATTTTATTAAAAGTACCGATATCTATACCACAAATACTAGAATTTTTACGTACTATAGCAGCTCCTAATATAATTTTTTTACTAAGTTGTTTATTTTTTTTTATTAAAAAATATTCTATTATTTTTTTACCCATACGTCCTGTTATTCCTGTGACAGCAATACGTAATAATGGACTAGAATTATTTATAGAAATCATGATATTGAGATACCTTGTAATTACAAATATATAATTTTATATTGATTTATTAATTATTTAAATACTAATAACTAGTATTATAGTTTGTTATACTATAATGTATAGATATTAGTTATTTTCTTAAAAATTTATACAATATATATTAACATCATAATCATATTGTATGTGATGAACACGATATTTTCAGCAATAATTTTTTTAATATTGATTAGTTTTATCTAAACGCTTAGATATTATTAGGAATATTGAAAAATATATCTTCCTTTTCTGCAACCATTTCTTCAATTACACAATCATTTGTGCTAAATTTACTTAATTTTTCAATCACTTGATTTATTAAAATATCTGGCGCTGATGCTCCAGCAGTAATGCCAATATTTTTTATACCGAAAAACCATTGTTTTTGAATATCATTAACATGCTCAATTAAATATGAAAGTTTACCAGTATTATTTGCTAATTCTAATAACCTCATAGAATTAGAAGAATCTTTTGATCCAATTACAAGTATTATATCAACCAATAATGTTAGTTTTTTCAGAGCATTTTGTCTATTAAATGTTGCATAGCATATATCATTTTTTCTAGGAAAAACAATTTTTGGAAATCTGTGCTGTAAAATAGCGCAGATTTCTTTAGTGCTGTCTATAGACAATGTTGTTTGAGTTGCTAGAGATAAATTATTCGGATCATTAACTTCTAATAACCAAGCATCCGACTTAGACTCAATAAGATATATTTGTTTTTTATGATTATTAATGATGTATTGTCCTATTGTACCTTCTACTTCTGGGTGATCGAAATGTCCTATTAAAATTACTTCCATATAATTTTTATTAGCCCTAGACACCTCCATATGTACTTTACTAACTAAAGGACAAGTAGCATCAAATATTGTTAAATTTTTATTTTTCGCTTGTTCTCTAACTTTTTTTGAAACTCCATGAGCAGAAAAAATTAATACTGATTTATTGGGTACTGCATCTATTTCTTCTACAAAAATCACACCTCTTTTAGATAAATCATTTATCACATAATCATTATGTACTAATTTATGACGTACATAAATAGGTTTGCCATATTTATGCAACACTTTTTCTACAATGTTAATTGCTCGATTTACTCCAGCACAAAATCCTCTTGGATTAGCCAATATAATTTTATCGATCATATTTGATATGTATTAAAATCTTGAGTACATTATATTAAATAATATCATCATCGATGATGATTTATCACATCTCATATTAGTAATATGAGGCTAAATATTACATTTGAGTAATATTTTCTAAATAAATTAGATATAAAATATGCAGTCTAAATATTATAAAAATTAAAAAAATGTTCTTTTATTAAAAGAAAGAAACCAAAAAAAATTGTTACATCTGCAATATTAAATGCTGGCCAATGCCAATTGGCAACATAAATATCAATAAAATCAATAACTGCTCCATATAATATTCTATCATATAAATTACCTAAAGCACCTCCGATCATCATCGAATATGAAAAACTATAAGTTTTACAAAAACAATTCGAACCATACAAAAAAAATACAACCATAATAATGACTAATATTATTAGTGCGATGTAAATTTTTTGATAAACACAAATAATATTAGATAATAATCCAAAAGCTATTCCCGAATTAAGGACACAACATAAATTAACTCCAGGTAATATTGGAAAAATCTCTCCAATAAAAAAATGCGCTCTTATAAATGATTTAGTATATATATCTAAAAACATTAATATTAATGACAAACATAACCACTTAAAAATTTTACAATTATATTGTATATACATTATTAAAAAAATCTACGTTTTTCACCTAATCCAAATACATTATCAATACAACGTGCACAAATATTCGAATAATTTTTATTGTTATTAACATCCGATTTATAATGCCAACAACGTAAACACTTTTCACCTGTTGCTTTTTTTAATATTATTTGTAATCCTGGTATATTTTCTTTTTTATGTTGATTAACATCCAACTTATAATAATCTATTACTTCTGCGGTAGATGTTATAAAGCCAAAAGCCAATTCATTTTCTAAAATACGTAATTGACTGGACAGTTTGTCTTTAGCATATAAAATAATATTAGCTTCTAAAGATTTTTTTATAATACCATCAAAACGTGCTTGTTCAATAACTTTATTAACTTCATTTCTAATATTTAGAAATGTGTTCCAATGATTTTTACTGATAATATTTTTTGTATTTATACTAAATAAACCATTATACCATTCTTCTGTAAATACATATTTTGATTTGTTACCAGGAATATATTGCCAAATTTCATCAGCAGTAAAAGATAATACTGGAGCTATCCATCTGACCATAGACTCTATAATATGATACAACGCAGTTTGACTACTTCTTCGCGCTATACAATTTTTTTTCATAGTATATTGTCTATCTTTAATTACATCTAAATAAAACGCTCCCATTTCTACTGAACAAAAATGCATTATCCGACGTATTACTTTATGAAAATTATACTTATTATAATCAGAAATTATGGATAATTGTGTAGATAAAGCACAATCCACAGCCCAACAATCTAATTCAACCATATCTTCTGCATTAATACAGTCCCGTTCAGGAATAAAATCACTAAGATTAGCTAAACAAAATCGAGCAGTATTACGAATGCGTCGATATATATCAGTCGTATGTTTCAAAATAGTGTTTGAAATAGTCATATCTGTAGAATATTCAGAAGATGCTACCCATAATCTCAAAATATCTGCTCCAAAATTATTTATAATATCTTTTGGTTTAATAACATTGCCAAGAGATTTAGACATTTTGTATCCTTGAGAATCTACAGTAAATCCATGACTTATTACTTCTTTATAAGGGGCAACATTGTTAATTGCTGTTGATATAATTAATGATGACATGAACCAACCCCGATATTGATCGTAACCCTCTAAACACAAATCAGATAATCTTTTATTGTAATTTTTTAATCTTTCTGGTATTACTGCATCATAAGTAGATCCAGAATCAAACCATACATCTAACACATCTGATACTTTTTCATATTGATTAGCTTCATTTTTTATAACATCCTCAACTTTTAAATCCCACCACGCTTGTATTCCAGATTTTTCTACATATTGCGCAATGATTTCCATTAGTTCAGATGTGTTTGGGTGTAAATTCGAGGTTTTTTTATTAACAAATAATGGAATTGGCACACCCCAAACACGTTGTCTCGATAGACACCAATCAGGTCTGTTAATTAACATAGTTTTAATATTAATTTTACTTTTGTTAGGAATCCAGCTGACTTTATCAATTACATTTAACAAATTATCTCGCAAATTATTTTTATTCATATCTAAAAACCACTGCGCAGTAGCTTTAAAAATAATGGGAGTTGCATGACGCCAACAATATGGATAACTATGTTTGTAAGTTTGGTTTACATGTAATAAAGAATTTGATTCTTTTAATAAATTTATTACTATATTATTAGATTGTAATACCGCTAAACCATCTAATACAGAATGTGTACCATTTATGTAAAAACCTGTGTCGTTCATTATATCTGCAGCTTTCAAATTGTATTTTTGTGCTATCAAGAAATCATCAACTCCATAACTTGGAGCTATGTGTACTATTCCTGTTCCGGAAGTTAATAATATATGCTTACTAAGCACTACTGGTATAGTAGTATGCGTAATAAAAGGATGTTTTAAAACTAACGATTCTAAAAATTTTCCTGTAGTTTCTCCTACAATTTTCCAAGACATACATCTTATACGTTTCATTACAGAAACTACTAAATCAGTTGCAATAATTATATATGTATCATTATTTATTAATATTAGTTGATAATTATAATCGGGGTGTACAGCAACTGCTTTATTAGCAGGTAACGTCCATGGAGTAGTAGTCCAAACTACTAATTTTATTACAGCTTGTTCACATAAATCAATATTAAATATTTTAGTAATATAAGCATTATTAACTACAGAAAAAGCAACATCAATAGCAGGAGAAAAATGATTTTTATATTCTACTTCTGATTCAGATAATACGGAACCACATTGAAAACACCAATGTATAGGTTTTATACCTTTATATAAATAACCGTTAGATATAATCTTACTTAAAGTACGAATAATATTCGCTTCAGTTTTAAAATCCATTGTCAAATAAGGTTGATGCCAATTTCCTAAAACACCTAGTCTTATAAAATCTTTTTTTTGTATTGCTATTTGTTTTGTAACATAATCACGACAAATATTACGAAATTTATTTGGACATATATGTACTCTTGATTTACCTATTAATTTTTCTACTTGTAATTCTACTGGCAATCCATGGCAATCCCAACCAGGAATATAGGGCGCATTATAACCCATAAAAGTTTTATATTTAATAATGATATCTTTTAATATTTTATTCACTGCGTGACCTAAATGAATATTTCCATTCACATAAGGAGGGCCATCATGTAAAAAAAATAAATTTTTTTTACTTTTCTTTTTACGAATAATTGTATATAAATCATCTTTATACCATCGTTCTAATATTAGAGGTTCTTTAACAATTAAATTGGCACGCATTGAAAAGTCTGTATATGGTAAATTTAAAGTATTTTTGTAGTTAATCATTTATTAATAATTCCGATTTTATAAATTTGTTAAAATTATTTTTTTTATTAAAATAATTACGTGCTTCTATTATATCGGTTGTAATTTGATTTTTTAATATTTTTATAGAAACGAAATTTTGTTCATCACGTATTTTTTTTAAAAAAATTACTTTAATATGATATGCATATAAATTAATTGAAACATTCAATAAATGTACCTCTAATTGTTGTTGATTTTTTCCAAGTATTGTAGGGCGTACACCAATATTAGCAATACCCGGTAATGGAATGTTAAGAATTCCATATACTTTTACTAAATATACACCCTGTATAGGTAATAGTTTTCCTTGCAACGATATATTAGCTGTAGGCACTCCAATTTTTCTCCCTAACTTATCTCCATGTATTACTCTTCCGGAAACACAATAAGAATGTCCAAGTAATAATTCAGCATCCAGAATTCTATTTTCTATTAAGGCTGTACGTATTGCAGTACTACTTATCCTAACCCCTTGATTATCACAGTGTGTAACACTACGTATTACTTTAAATCCTGCATTTTTACCTATTTTTTTCAATAATATAAAATCTCCTTTTCTAAACGCTCCAAATCTAAAATCATCTCCAATACAAATAAGTTGCGCCCCTAATTTATATATTAATATGTTCTTAATAAAATTATGCGCTTCAATAGAAGCAAATTTCTTATCAAATCTTATACATAATATAACATCTACTCCTGCATAAAATAAATAACTAATTTTATCTCGTAATACAGTTAATCTTATTTTTATTTTTTTAGAAAAATATTCTTTAGGATACGGTTCAAAAATCATTACTACAATAGGCAATTTTAAATTATTTTTTATAACTTGCAATTTAGAAAGTAATGCTTGATGTCCTCGATGAAAACCATCAAAATTTCCGATAGTCAGTATACAACCTCTATGATGAGGTTTAATATTATATAGTCCTCTAATAAATTCCATGCAGCTGAAAAATTAAAAATATTTAATTGATTTTTTTTTAAAAATCACTTATTTTATATTATATATATTTCATACTATATATAATATAGTCTTAATATAAAACAGACTTATGAAATAAACTATGAACATAAAAACATCGTAATTAATTTATACACACATTTTAAATCTAAATCTGGACAAAAATATAATATCATATCTAATATATTTTAAAAACTAAATTTGGGAGCAAGATATTGGTTAATACTAAATCAGCTAAAAAATCTTTAATAAAATCAAAAATTCAACGCAAATATAATATGAGTCAGCGTTCTATGCTGCGTACTTTCATAAAAAAAGTGTATAATGCGATTAGTTCTAAAAATCAAGAGACTGCTATGAATGCGTTTGTTACTATGCAGAAAATAATTGATAGACAAACTTGTAAAGGTTTAATACATAAAAATAAAGCTGCTAGATATAAGTCTAGAGTGTACGCTCAACTCATGTCTATGAATTCTTCTCATTGTAAGAAACAATGAGCCTAATAAAATCTTATAAAACTGAAGACTAAATCTATTTATTTAGTGGTGATAGTTAAAATAACAGAAAAATAAAATCTAATATTTATTACTATTTACACAAAATACAAAACATTTATTTAAATTTAACGAGTTAAATCGTCAAAAAATTTTTTTACACCATCGAAAAAACTTTTAGACCTGGGACTATTTTTATGACCATGAGGCCCTTTGAAACTATTAGATAAATCTTGCAATAATTGTTTTTGAAAATCATTTAATTTTACTGGAGTTTCTACCACCACTCTACATAATAAATCTCCATTACCCCCAGTTCTTATTGAACTTACCCCTTTGCCTCTTACACGAAATAATTTACCAGTTTGTGTTTCTGGGGGTATTTTTAACTTAACTCTACCATCCAAAGTAGGTACTTCAATTTCTCCACCTAAAGCAGCCATAGAAAAACTTATTGGCACTTCACAATAAAGATTTTTTTCTTCTCTGTCGAAAATTGGGTGCTTCTTTATTTGTATTTGAACATACAAGTCTCCTGCAGGAGCACCATTTTTTCCAGACTCACCTTCTCCTGATAAACGTATCCTATCGCCCGTATTTACTCCAGCTGGTATTTTAACAGACAGAATTTTAGATCGTTCTACTCTACCATTTCCTCGGCATCTATTACATATTTCTTTTATTATTTTCCCATGACCACGACACGCAGGACAAGTTTGCTGAACAGAAAAAAAACCTTGACGCATTTGAATCTGTCCATGCCCATGACAAGTCATGCAAGAAATTATCGAAGCACTAGATTTAGCTCCGCTACCCCGACAATTTTCACATGTTAACATAGTGGGTATGCAAATTTCTTTTGTTATGCCACGCACTGCATCTTCTAAATTTAGGTTCATATTATATCGTAAATCTGCTCCCCTGCTGGCTCTACCACTACGTCTGTTACCCCCAAAAATATCTCCAAATACATCACCGAAAATATCACTGAAATCTGCGTTTTCCGCAGCATTAGCAGAATTCATTCCTGATTCAAACGCTGCATGCCCATACTGATCATAAGCAGCACGTTTATCAGGATTACTCAATATTTCATATGCTTCCTTGACTTCCTTAAATTTAGTTTCTGCAGAAGCATCTCCTGGGTTTCTATCTGGATGAAACCTCATGGCCAAACGTTTATAAGATTTTTTAATTTCACGTTCATCCGCATTTTTAGGAATACCTAAAATCTTATAATAATCTGACTTTGTTTTAGCCATATTCTTATCTCCATTATATCTACATATTAGATATATAGCGCAACACTATCATATATCACTAGGACTTATTATAATTTTCATTTTATTCCTTAAATTTATTAAAAATTCTACTGTTTTTTATTTTTTATTTCTTCAAATTCCGCATCCACTACATCTCCATTCTTATTAGATGGAGCGCTAGAATCTTGGGTTTTATCTTTTTCTTTATTTTTTTGACTTATCTCTAATAATTTTCCGGACACTTTAATTAAATCTTGCAATTTAGATTCAATTTGATTTTTATCTTCAGTTTTTATAACTGACTCTAGCTCTTTTAGTGAGTTCTCAATAGTAGATTTATCATTTGATGGTAAGTTATCACCTACTTCTTTTAATTGTTTTTTAATACTATGTAATAAATGATCCGCTTGATTACGAACTTGTACTAACTCTTCAAATTTACGGTCAGACTCTGCATTAGCTTCTGCCTCTTTAACCATTTTATTTATCTCTGATTCATTTAAACCAGAAGAAGCCTTAATAGTAATCTTTTGTTCACGACCACTATTTTTATCTTTCGCAGAGACATGCAGAATTCCATCAGCATCAATATCAAAAGTTACCTCAATTTGTGGAACTCCACGCATCGCTGGAGCTATTCCATCTAAATTAAATTGTCCTAAAGATTTATTATCACTAGCCCTTTTTCTTTCACCTTGTAATATATGTATAGTAACTGCAGACTGATTATCTTCGGCTGTAGAAAAAACTTGACTATGTTTCGTAGGAATAGTAGTGTTTTTCGCAATTAATGAAGTCATAACGCCACCCATTGTTTCAATTCCTAAAGACAATGGAGTTACATCTAATAATAACACATCCTTTACGTCTCCAGATAATACACCACCTTGCACCGCTGCACCTATCGCAACTGCTTCATCAGGATTAACATCTCTTCTTGGTTCTTTTTTAAAAAACTCAGAAACCATTTTTTGAACAAGTGGCATACGTGTTTGACCGCCTACTAAAATTACATCATTTATATTAGATATAGATATATTTGCATCTTTTAATGCTACTTCTAGTGGAACTAAAGTACGATTCACTAAATCCTCTACAAGAGACTCTAATTTTGCGCGAGTCACCCTAAAATTCATATGCTTGGGTCCAGCGCTGTCTGCTGTAATATAAGGCAAATTTACATCAGTTTGATGTGCAGTAGATAATTCTATTTTCGCTTTTTCAGCAGATTCTTTTAATCTTTGCATTGCCAAAGGATCATTATATAAATTTATATTTTGATCTTTTTTAAATTCATCTACTAAATAATTTATTAAAAGACTATCGAAATCTTCACCACCTAAATGGGTATCACCGTTAGTAGATAAAACCTCAAAAGTTTTTTCTCCATCAACATTATCAATTTCAATAATAGAAATATCAAAAGTACCTCCTCCTAAATCGTACACTGCAACGGTTCTACTGCCTTTGGTGTCTTTATCTAAACCATAGGCTAATGCAGCGGCAGTTGGCTCATTTATAATACGCTTTACTTCAAGTCCAGCTATTCTTCCAGAATCCTTAGTAGCTTGACGTTGAGCATCATTAAAATATGCTGGCACTGTAATTACAGCTTCAGAAACATCTTCCCCAAGATAATCTTCTGCAGTTTTCTTCATTTTCTTTAAAATTTCAGCAGAAACTTGCGGAGGAGCCATTTTTTTTCCTTTTACATCCAACCAAGCGTCTCCATTATCAGCAGAAATTATTTTATAAGGCATTATATTAACATCACGTTGTACTTCTTTGTCTTGGAATCGACGCCCAATAAGTCTCTTAATAGCAAACAAAGTATTCTTAGGGTTTGTAACAGATTGTCTTTTAGCTGGTTGCCCAACTAGAATCTCGCCGTCTTGCGTATACGCTATGATAGAAGGCGTTGTACGATCACCTTCACTATTTTCTAGAACACGAGGATTATTACCTTCAATAATTGCAACACAAGAATTAGTTGTGCCTAAGTCGATACCAATAATTTTTCCCATCTATACATCTCCAATGAAAATCAAATTCTTCACACTATGACCTGATATGCGGCCAAAACCTTACTTTTCAACCTTAAAATAAGTTTGTTTTAAAAAACTTTTCATATATTATTTATAATATTTGAATTTATTAAAAATAAACATGTAAATTAAGATAATTTTATTTATTAAATAAAAATAATGTAAATCATTTAACAACACATAATTTAAATAACAATCATTTATATAAATTGTATGCATCTATATACTATTTATATAAATATAATAAATTTATTTAATCAATAAAATATGTAATTGAAATTACATTTAATCTACTAAAATTTTTCAGAAAACTTATCATATTATTCAAATTTATAATCAACTAATATAGTAAGTTTATACCTTATGACTCAGATATTATTTTTAATATTAGATTACGTAAAGAAAAAAAACATTTAGGTATATCATAAGATAAAGTAGGTAATTTTACATATTTTTGTAATGATAATGGTAGTATTATTTTTATTTTATTACAAAAAAAACTTTCTATTAATTTTTTAAATTTAACAGGATGAGCGGTACCAATACACATACCAAATTCGTTAGCATTTAATTTATCAGACAATACCTTATATGCTATAGCAGTATGGGGTTCAGACAAATATCCTAAATCTGCAATAAATTGAATAGTATTTTTAGTAATATGATCTTCAACATAATCATACTCTAATTCTGTAATAGATCTATTATCTCGACGAAATAATTCCTCTATTCTAGGCCAATTATTCGGGCAACTAACATCCATTGCATTAGAAAATGTAGATACAGAGGGATGCGGATCCCAATAACCATACCGCAAAAACCGAGGGACAGTATTATTAATATTAGTAGCAACAACAAATTTTTTTACCGGCAACCCGCAAGATTGAGCTAATAATCCTGCTGTTAAATTTCCAAAATTTCCACTAGGCACAGAAATAACTAATTTTTTACGCAGTTCACTAGAAACTTGTGATACTCCTTCAAAATAATAACAAATCTGCGCTAGAATTCTTCCAATATTAATGGAATTAGCAGAATTTAAAGCTAATCTTTTTTGCAAAAGATCATCAGAAAAAGCTTGTTTTATTAAATTTTGACATGCATCAAAATCTCCATCTACTGAAATAGTGTAAATATTTTTACCTAAAGTACAAAATAACTTTTCCTGAAAAGTACTAATTTTGTGTTTAGGATATAATATCACAACATATATATTACTTAAATTAAAAAAAGCATGAGCTACTGCAGCGCCCGTATCTCCAGAAGTAGCAGTCAAAATAACCATAGGTTTATTATTATTTCGAGTATTATAAATTTTATTTAAAAATTGAGCTAATAATCTACAACCAAAATCTTTGAAAGCTAAAGTTGGTCCATGAAATAATTCTAAAATAGAAATTCTATTATTGATACGCACTAATGGTAATGGAATATTAAACGCATTTTTAACACAATCTAAAATAATATTTTTTGATAGTTCTGCGCCAATATATTCAGATAAAATATTTGCACTACGTTCTATGAAATTCATACTAAGTAAATTATTTATCTCATCTTCAGAAAATTTTGGAAGACGTATTGGAAAAAATAATCCTCGATTTTTTCCTAATCCTTGTAATAAGGCTGTAGTCAATGTAACTTGTTCATTATGTTGTTTAATATTATATAATTTCATATATTATTCTATCACAATACGTGCTCCTTTATTATCTACAGAAAAAACTCGAACAAAACCTACATCATTTTTTACATAAACACGTAATAACCAATCAACAATATCTTTAGTAACAATATAATTATTACATAATACGAAAATTGTCGGTCCAGCACCTGAAATGCCGCAAGCAATAGCACCTCTCTTTATAACAGAACGACGTATATATGATAACTTTACCGATAATAATTTAGAACGATAAGGTTCTGCTATAATATCTTTCATGCATTTAATTGCTAACAGTTCCTGTTGTGTGTGACATGCGTGTATGAATCCTGATAAATATTTACTGTGTTCTATGCAATCAGCACGACTATATAAATTTGGTAAAACTGACCGAGATTCTAAGGTAGAAATTTTAACACCTGGATATGCTAATATCCATAACCAGTTACTAAAACCTGGAATATTTTGACTAATAACTGTGTTACAATTTTTTAAAATTATACGCATACCTCCTAAAAAACAAGGTGATACATTATCAAAATGTATTGCACCAGAAATTTGACCTTCCATTTCTCCCATTAACATAAGCAACTGATCGTTATTGAGTAAATATTTGAAATGCGCATTCATAGCAATTAGTGCTGCTACTATTGAGCATGCGCTAGAACCTAACCCAGAAGAAACTGGAGTATTTTTTTTCAACACAATGCTAACTGGGTAATTTTTTCCTAAAATTTTGCAAAATCTCTGCCAACATTGAAAAACAATATTTTTTTCCAATTGTATAGGTAATTGATTATTAAAACATCCAATACTTTTTAGTTTAAAAAAATCAGAATCTTCAATGCTTATATAATCTCCAAGTAAATCTCCATTTATTGGAGTAACAGCCATACCTAATACATCAAATCCAACTCCAATATTTCCAATAGATGCTGGAGCATAAACTTTAATCATATTAAATACCCTATGTTTAAAAAGTTTTAAGATAAAATACGTAACAAATCAGCAAATACTCCAGCAGCAGTCACATTATTTCCAGCTCCATAACCCCTTAGCACTAATGGTATTGGCTGATAATATTTTGTTAAAAATGCAAGCGCATTTTCTCCATTTTTTACTTTAAATAAAGGATGAGTATTATCTACAGATTCAATTTTTACGCGACATTTTCCTTTTTGTATACTGCCAATATAACGCAATACACAGCCAGTTTTGTGAGATTTTTGAGACTTATCAAAAATATAATCATCTAATACAGATAATTTTTTAAAAAAATCTCTTTTATCAGAAAAATCATATTTTTTTATTAAATCACTTGGCATTATTGGATCAATTTCAATATCTTTTAGTTCTAATTCATATCCAGCTTCTCTTGCTAAAATTAATAATTTTCGAGCTACGTCTATACCAGATAAATCATCTCTAGGATCTGGTTCAGTATATCCCTGTTTTTGCGCTAAAAAAGTTGCTTCAGATAAAGACAATCCTTCATCTAATTTTCCAAAAATAAATGACAAAGATCCAGATAAAATTCCTGAAAAATTTATTAATTCATCTCCAGCATTCAATAATTTTTGCAAATTATCTATAACAGGCAAACCTGCTCCAACATTAGTATCATACAAAAATTTCTTTTTTGACTGTAATACAGCTTCTCTCAATTTTTTATAATATTGCATAGATCTAGTATTAGCTTTTTTATTGGGCGTAATTACATGACATCCATTTAATAAAAATCCTAAATAATAATTCGTAATCTCAATACTACCTGTGCAATCAATAATTACTGGATTAATTAAATGATTTTCTTTAATATAATTCATTATCTTCTTTATATTAAAGGGTTCTTGTGTATTATGTAGTAATAATTTCCAATTGTTTAAATTAATACCACATGTTTTAATATACATCACTCGAGAATTAGTTATCCCGCAAACACGTAAATCAATATGTTTGTTTTTTAACCAATAATGTTGTCGTCTAATTTGTTCTATTAGCGCTGAACCAACACCACCAGATCCAATGATAAATACTTCTATTAATTGATCCGGACTAAATAACATTTGATGCGCTACTTTCATTCCAATGTTAGCAACATTATTATTTACTACGACTGAAATAGAACGCTCTGAAGATCCTTGAGCTGTAGCAATAATGTTAATATTAGCATGGGCCAATGCTTGAAATAATTTTCCAGATAACCCAAGTTTAGTACGCATTTTATCTCCTATGACTGAAATAATTGCAAGATCTTCTATTATGTCTATTGGTTCTAAAAGTCCATTTTTTAATTCTAAAGTAAATTCTTCATATAATGTGGCACAAGCTCTTGATAATTCCGTATAGGGTATACAAAAGCTTATACTATATTCTGAAGATGATTGAGTAATTAATACTACTGAACATATCGCTTTAGACATTGCAGAAAATATACGAGCAGCCATGCCAATCATACCCTTCATACCTGGACCAGATACATTTAACATAACCATATTTTTTAAATATGTTATGCCCTTTACTATATTATTATCAACATTATTATTAGTAGGACCAATTAACGTTCCAAAAACATTAGGTTTAAATACATTTTTTATTAAACATGGTATATGAAATTGCGCAATTGGCACAATAGTACGTGGATGTAAAATTTTAGCTCCAAAATAAGATAATTCCATAGCTTCTTGATAAGATAATGAATGCAATAATTTTGCATTAGATACTTGATTCGGATCGCAAGTATAAATTCCATCTACATCTGTCCAAATTTCACAACGTCTAGCATTTAAACAAGCTGCTAAAATTGCTGCGGAATAATCAGAACCGTTACGCCCTAAAGCAACTAATTCACCTTGTTTATTACCTGCAGTAAAACCTGCCATTAATATAATATCTGCCTGAGAAATAGAGATTTTTTTAATACGTTTTGCAGATTCTTCAATATTTACTGTAGCAGCAAGATATCCTCCCCCATAAGTTATCAGATTATTTACTGGATCAATAACAACTAATTGTATATTTCTTGCAACTAATATACCTTTCATTAAAAATACAGATAATTTTTCTCCTAAACAAATAATACTAGCATTTATATTATCTGGACAAAATTTTAATAAAGAAATTCCATGTAGTAATTTTTTTAATTGAATAAATTCTTTTTCTAATAAAACACGTAATGTGACAAAATCAAATTTTGGTTGTATTTTAGATATATCTAGTAATAAAGAATTAAAGATAATTTCTATATTTTTTATGTGTTCTGATGCAATATTATTGTTTAAAGCACAATCAATAACAGATACTAAATGATTAGTGATCATTGCAGGTGCTGATAATACCGCTGCTATTTGTTCTTTTTGCATATTTTCTTCAAGAATATTAGCAACGTGAATAAATTGTTTTGCATTAGCAAGTGAGGTGCCACCAAATTTTAATACCCGCATCTTTTGTCTCCTAAAGATTAATGAGAATATCTTGAGCTTTCATTCATAAAAATAGATGTATGGGAATCCTGTAGTATTCCAAACACATTACTGTATCTTACACAAGATTATTATCATAAATAATTAAAAAATTAGAATAAGCACAAATTTTAGCTAATAATATCATTATACATGTTTATACAATAGTATCTACCATAAAATTTTTAATACAATAATTAATTGAAGACATCAACAACAAACATAGATAAATATCTATTTCTTATAAAAATGTTAAAATATAGTAAAATTTATATAAAACAATATATTTTGTATTCAGTTAATGATAATTAATTAAATTATTTTTATTATACAGATATACTATATTTATCTTATAAAATAATTTAATTAGAATTAAACTAAATTTAGTAAAACATTAAAAATTTAACAAAATTACATTTTATAAAAAAAACAGACTATATTCATAGTCTGTTTTTATTTTGACAAAAATATTTAATATTTTAATTTACATTAAACTATTTATATAATTTTTAATTATTCAATACTAAGCAACAGTAAATATGTATTAAATATGCCGATCATTTACATTAAATTTTAGTGTCACTTACTACATTAATGACATAAATACAATATGAATTTAATTCCGAATATTTAATATAGCACTATACGTAACCATTAATAATTATTATATGTAATTTGTAAAATTTATTTACAAATATCGATATTTGAATTAATATTATACCTAATTTGTTCCCATAAAGCACATTTTAATCGAGCACTTTTTCTTAGTCTTAATAAAGATACAGTGTTTATGCACATTCCGCGAAATTTATATAACACTGCAGTATCAATCCACCAAGAATGACAAAAAAAATTTTTCGGAAAAATTAAATTTTTAAATTGTTTAATAGTGATCGATTTCACTTCTAGAGAATTTAATTGCATAGCATGTATAACATCTTTAATAAAAGAATCGTATATTGATATACGTGTACTTGAAATTAATAATAAACGCGTATTTATCCAAAATTTCAATAAGATTTTATTTTTTACAGTAATAGGATATCTTAGTCTCCATAATACAATGTTTAACTCTGCTAAAATAGCATATTTCGCTTTTTTATTATTATTAATTAACATATTCATATAATGTATAACTATCAATAACTTATTCAAAATAATAAAATGTTTCTAACTCAGAATATCAAGTTCCTAAAAATTTTAAATTTATAGGTTTATTTAAAATACGAGCACGAGATAATCGTTTAAAATTTTTATTATTTAGTAAGCCTTTATTTAATTCAAAAATAGCATAATCAGGAAATAATTGAATGTTACCAATTTTATTATAATGAATATTATAATATTTATTGGAAAGCACCTTAATAATATGATGTTTTTTTACTCCATCATCACTGCCCAATGATATATGATAAATATCCATCATATGTCCATTAATTTTAGGTTTTAATTTAATTTTTGCAGATTTATTACTAATACTAGTGATAGTATGTTTTTTATATTTTTTAATTTTTTGTGTTATTTGAATGGTTTTATTTTCAGAATTTAAATTAGATGAAAATACCAATGGACGATTACCTTGCGCCATTTTTAATAATACAGCTGCTAAATTTTCTATAGTCAGATCCTTGGTAGGTTTTATATGTGTCAGCAAAGATCGATATATTTCTAAATCATTACTAATATGCAACTGGTGTGCTATTTTTTTCGAAAATTTGTTTAAACGACAAGTAATTAAATCTTTAGAAGAAGGATGTTTAATTTCAGGAATATTTAAATGTATTTTACGTTCGATATTACGTAATAAATTATATTCTTTACGTTCTACAAATAATAAAGATTTCCCAATACGTCCTGCCCTACCAGTCCTGCCAATACGGTGTATATAAGAGTCAGAATTCATTGGTATATCATAATTTATGACCAAACTAACACGATTTATATCTAAACCTCGAGCTGCTATATCTGTAGCTATAAGAATATCTAATGTACCACATATTAATCTATTCACTGTTTGATATCTTATCTTTTGGTCCATATCACCATTTAAAGCAGCACTATTATAACCAAATTGCTCTAATATTTTAGAAATTTCTAATGTTGTATTTTTAGTTTTAACAAATACAATAGCTGCATCAAAATCTTCTGTTTCTAAAAATCTCATTAATGCTTCATGTTTAGCAATGCCCCGTACCAACCAATAATTTTGTCTAATGTCAGAGCACATTTTAGTATTTTCAGTAATATATATTTCTTTGGGATTCCTCATAAACTTATGACTTATTTTTCTAACACTGATAGGTAGAGTTGCAGAAAATAAAGCAGTTTGACGTTGAATTGGAATATTTTTAATAATATATTCCATATCCTCAAGAAAACCCATACGTAACATCTCATCAGCTTCATCTATTATTAATGTTTTTAATTTTGATAAATTCACAGTACCACGATTTAAATGATCTATTAATCTACCTGGAGTACATATAATAATATGAGGATTTTTTCTTAAGGCATTTAACTGAATATTATAACTTTGTCCTCCATATAAAATCACACTACTTATGTTTTTCATATACTTTGAAAAATTAATACACACTTTTCCAATTTGTATTGCTAATTCTCTAGTAGGAGCAACAATTAATCCTTGCGTAAAAATATCATGAATATTTATGTTATGTAACAATGGCAAAATAAATGCTGCAGTTTTTCCACTGCCTGTATGAGCCATACCCAAAACATCATGTCCAGATAATAAATACGGAATACATTGTGTTTGTATAGGTAATGGTTTTTTATACCCAAAATCATGTAGTACATCAATTATATTAGGATTTAATCCTAAACTCACAAAAGAATCTTCGGTTTTCGACATTTGTCGCGCCTCATTGTAACTAATACCTTACTATATTATAAATATAACTCAAATAATGTATCATGAAATTTTATATATTTTATTAAAGATAAAATCATATCAAATCATAGCTAATATACATGTTTGTTATATGTTTTGATAAAAACATATAACAAACATCTCATTTCCATACAAAAATATTTTATATAAAAAATTTATTTTTTAGTTTATCAACTACGATATATATTATGAATATATAAATATGTTGTATTTAATTAACTAAAACTTTGATATTTTTAATTAAAATAAAAAACTTTTAATATCTTTACTTTTTTTTCAAGTAACAGTATACAGTTTGCTAATTTGTCTAAACATCAAAAATTAATTAGTCACATTATGTATAAACCGATATGTAAATGATATAAAAAATATTTTATATATTTATATACCTTTCATACTTAAACGAATACGTCCTTGACGATCTACTTCCATTACTTTCACTAATACCTCCTGTCCTAATTTTAAATAATCTGAAACTTTGTTAATTTTCTTTTCAGAAATTTGAGAAACATGTACTAACCCCTCCTTTCCAGATAAAAAAGTAACAAATGCTCCAAAATCAACTATATGAGTTACTGTTCCAGTATAAATCGCTCCAATTTTAATATGAGCTACAATATCATTAATTCTTTGAATAGCTTTTTTTGCTTTTTCAAAATCTAGAGCTACTATCTTAATAACGCCAGTATCTTCAATATCAATAATAGTATTAGTTTCATCAGTAATAGATCGAATAACTGATCCTCCCTTTCCTATAATATCTTTAATTTTATCTGGACTAATTTTTATATTATATATTCTTGGCGCAAACTTAGAAATTTCTCTATTAGGATGTTTAATTACTTGGTCCATAATATCCAGTATGTTAGATATAGATTTTTTTGCTTTTTGCAAAGCATATTTAATAATATTGCAAGTAATACCGTCTATTTTAATATCCATTTGTAATGCTGTAATACCTTTTCGATTACCAGAAATTTTAAAATCCATATCTCCAATATAATCTTCATCACTAATAATGTCAGATAATATTATAAAATTATTATTATTTTTAATTAAACCCATAGCTACTCCAGCTATTGCTGATTTAATAGGTACTCCAGCATCCATCAACGCTAAAGAAGCGCCACAAATAGAAGCCATGGATGATGATCCATTAGATTCCGTAATTTCTGATACAATCCTTATTGTATAAGGAAATTCGTTAGAATTTGGCATAACTGCTAACATACCACGTTTTGCTAATCGACCATGTCCTATCTCTCTTCTTTTTGGTGCTCCTATAATACCAATTTCTCCAACACAATATGGTAAAAAATTATAATGTAACAAAAATCTATCAGTATATGCTCCAGTAATTCCGTCAACATTTTGTGCATCACGTTCAGTTCCAAGAGTTACAGTCACTAATGCTTGTGTATCGCCCCTAGTGAATAGAGCTGAGCCATGTGTTCTCGGTAATATATTAGTTTTTATATTAATTTTTCTAATTTCATCAAATGTACGTCCATCAATACGTAAATTAGCTGTAACAATATGATTGCGCATCGACTGTGTTATTAATTGATTTAAATAAAATATTATCTCCTTTTCATCAAAAATAGATGAATCATCATATTTTTCAAAAATAATTTTTATTATATCTTTTTTTACAACTTCAATTTGATTTTTGCGTTCACGACTATCAAAACACTTCAGTATATCCTGTTTACGCGAATCATATAATGAAGTAACATGATTTAACAAAGGCATGTTTATTTCTTTTTCTTTCCAGAAAAATTTAGGTTTTCCAACTAATTTAACTAATTTATTAATATTTTTAATTACAATTTGTTGTTGTTCATGTCCAAAACTGATTGCATCCAGTATTTCAGTTTCATTTAACAAACATGACGCTGATTCTACCATTAAAATATTAGACTCAGTACCTGAGATAACTAAATCTAATTTACTATTAGATAATTCTGCCATGGTGGGATTCAATATATATTTATTTTTAATATAACCAATTCTAGCAGCACCAATTGGCCCTAAAAATGGTATATCTGATAAGCTTAATGCAGCAGATGTTCCTATAATAGCAACAATATCAGGATTTACTTGTGGGTTAACTGATATTACTGTAGCAACAATTTGTACATTATGCATAAAACCTTTGGGAAATAAAGGTCTAATAGGACGGTCAATTAAACGAGAAGTTAACGTTTCATGTTCACTAGGACGTCCCTCTCGACGAAAAAATCCTCCAGGAAACTTTCCAGCAGCATACGTACGCTCTTGATAATTTACTACAAGTGGAAAGAAATCTTGTTCTAAATGCGAGTTATTAGTACTCACTGCAGTTACGAGAACTGTAGTATCACCCATGCTTACCATAACTGCAGCATTAGCTTGACGCGCTACCGTTCCTATATCTAAAATTACAGTATGTGATCCGTATTGAAACTTATGAATAATTGGATTCAACAAAATATTATCCTTTTACGTTTATAAAACAATGTTTGTTATGTACAATATAACATGTAATTAAAATAAGAAATTATATGTCACATCAATATACGCAATCATAGAATATTTTAATTTTAATAAAATCATTTAGTTATTTTTACATATACAAGACTTTATATTAAATAAAGTACCAATAATTAATAATGACTCATTATAACTGAAATACCATAACTAATGCCTTAATTTTAAGGACCTAATTACATTAGCATAACGTAATATATAATTTTCTTTCAAATATTTTAACAATCTTCTTCTTTTTGAAACTATTTTAAGTAATCCTCGTCGCCCATGAAAATCTTTTTTATGCATTAAAAAATGATTCTTTAAGTAGTCAATACGTTGGGTTAATAAAGCAATTTGCACTTCAGTAGTACCAGTATCTTTACTATTTCGACCAAATTCAGAAATTATCTCAATTTTTTTTTTAATATTACACGACATATTTAATACCTTTTAGCCCAAATCGAATGTAATTAAATGAAAATCTAAATTATGTATTTTACTTATTAAGAATTGTAAATATAAAACAAATAAATTGCGTGATACCTACACATTCTGATAAGAAAATAAAATTATTTTATACATTATCTATAATTTTCTTCTTTTGTACACAGTATGCTACATATTATTCTTTTCTATTTTGGAAAATCTTATTTTAAAAATTAATCGTAAAATGATGTTGATCAATTAAATTGTTACATGATGAGATCAATATCTGTATAAACTATTTATAATGTTATATTACTTATCAAGTATTTATAGTCATACACATATTTTTAATATTATCTACAGATACTAATAATGTGTCTAGTTTGCGTAACACTTCTAAATCACTAAAAGCATTATTGTAATAAATATTTTCTAAATTCTTAAAAGTAACCATAGATGAACATTCAAAATATCCTATGGATAGTCGTCTTAATTCTATAACATGCGCACCGCAACTTAAATATTCTCCAATATCATTTATTATACTACGCACATAAGTACCTTTCGAACAATATATGTATAATTCAATAATATCATTTGATTTTTTCAGTAATCTACAATCATATATATGAACGTTTCTGGGCTTTCTGGTAATTTCTATTCCTTGTCTAGCATATTTATATAGAGGTACACCGTTATGTTTCAAAGCTGAAAACATTGGAGGAATCTGTTTTTTAATTCCTATAAAAGATTGTATACATTGTTTTAATTCATTATCATGTAATCTCACAGGAGATATTCTTCTTATTTTACCATCAGAATCAAAAGTATTCGTACTTATTCCTAATTTAGCTACTACCTTATATTTTTTATCAAAATTTAATAAATATTTAGCTAATTTAGTAGCTTTTCCAAAACAAATAACAAACATACCTGTCGCAATAGGATCTAATGTGCCAGCATGTCCAACTTTTCTTGCGCAAAAGAAATACTTTATTTTATTGAGTAATGTCCCAGAAGATACACCCTTAATTTTATCTAATAACAAGAATCCATCAATTTCTCTTTTTAAAATATTTTTATATCTTTGAACTCTGAAAAATCTATTTTATTTTTTTTTTTTTTTTGCGTTATAGTAATTGGTTGTTTAGTATTTATAATTAAATTGCAAATTCTAGCACCTTCTATTAAAGAATTATCATATTTAAAAAACAACACTGGCATTACACGTAAATATAAAATTTTAGCCAAAAGGAATCTAATACATCTTGCTGCACGTTGTAGTCTAATAATAGAATTGTTAGCCTCTTCTAAATTATTTTTATTAAAAAAAGTTACAAACACATTAGCGTATTTTAAATCTTTAGAAACTGTCACTCCAGAAATTGTAGGAATATCAATATTAATATCATTTATATTATGTTGTAATATAACGGAGATTTTTCTATGTATTTCTTGTGCAACACGTTGAGAACGATAATTGTTTTGAAAATACATTCTTCTCTCTCCACTATTATAAATATTAAAATTTCAAATTAAGATATATTTGATTCTTTTAGAATATCAAAAACCTCTATTTTATCATCTACACAAAAACTATTATAATTTTTTATACCAATACCACATTCTGCTCCAGAACACACTTCATGAACATCCTGTTTAAATCTACGTAACGAATCTAACTCCCCTTTATAAATAATTTTATTATTTCGTATTACATGAATTTTTTTATGTACTTGTATTTTTCCTTCCATCACTATGCATCCAGCAATGTTTCCATATTTTGGTGAACTAAAAACATTGCGCACTCTTACTAATCCCAAAATGTTACGCTTACATATTGGAGTTATTAAATTAATCATATGATGATTAATATCATTAATTAAATTATAAATTATTGAATAATATCGTACATCTAATTGATGCTTTATTATTAATCGTTTTATAGAAGAATCTGATTTAACGTTAAATCCTAAAATTATCGCATTAGAAGCAACAGCTAAGGATACATCAGTTTCAGTTATACCACCAATAGAAGCAGTTAAAATTTTAACTATTATATTGTTTTGAGATAAATCTCGCAATGCTTTACAAATTGCTTCAGATGAACCTTGAGTATCAGATTTTATAATTAAATTTAATTCCGTCACTATATTATCAGTGGTTTTAATACTATTAAAAACATCTTTTATATTAGGCTCTTTTTGTTGTATATGAGATAATTTTGCTTCACGTAGTTTTCCTTGACGATATAAAGCTACTTCTCGTGCTTTTTTATCGTCGCTGACGACAACTAAAATATCTCCAGATTCAGGAACCCCTGATATACCTAAAATTCCTACTGGAATAGATGGACCAGCTGTTATAATACTCTCTCCAAATTCATTATACATAGCACGTACACGTCCATGTTTAGTGCCACATAATACTGAATCACCACATTTTAATGTACCTTCTTTTATTAAAACATTCACTACTGGTCCTCGACCTCTATCTAAAAAAGATTCTATTACTACAGCACTTGCCATTGCATCATGTAATACTTTTAGTTCTATCATTTCTGATTGTAACAAAATTGCATCCAACAATTCATTAATACCTGTTCCTAAAGTAGCAGAAACATTTACAAATTGCGTATCACCACCCCATTCTTCTGGTACCAAACTATGACTATTAAGATCATGCTTTATACGATCAATATTTATACCAAACTTATCAATTTTATTTATTGCTACTACTACAGGTACTTTAGCACATTTTATATGTTTTATTGCTTCAATAGTTTGCGGCATAATACCATCATCTGCAGCTACCACTAGCACTACAATATCAGTTAATTGTATTCCACGAACACGCATAGCAGTAAATGCCGCATGTCCTGGAGTATCTAAAAAAGTAATCATACCATTGCTAGTATTTACATGATACGCTCCAATACTTTGAGTAATACCACCAACTTCAGAAGACGCTATTTTAGTAGAACGAATACGATCTAATAAAGATGTTTTTCCGTGATCAACATGCCCCATAATAGTTACTATCGGAGCACGTTTTTTATATATAACATTATGGTTTAAATTAACATTACGATCTTTTATAATCGTCTTTTCTAAATCATTTGAAGAAGTTAAAATTACATTATGTCCCATTTCTTCTGCTATTAATTGTGCAGTGTCTTGATCCAATATTTGATTAATAGTAGCAATAATACCTAATTTCATCATTATTTTAATAATGTTCGAACTTTTTATTGACATTTTTCTTGCTAATTCTGATACACTAATCGTATTTCCCAAAGAAATATTGCGCGTTACAGCATTAACAGGCTTATTAAAAGCTTGTAATAAGGTGCTGTGTTTACGTTTATATTTTACTGTCCTATAATTATAAGGGGATATTTGTAAAGATTCTTCATTATTACTATAGTAATAATTAGGTATAATATTATTGTATACACGTTGTTGTTTATTATTAAAATTCTTTCTATTGTGTTGCTTAATCAATTTATTACTACTAACTTTACTTTTTGATAAACGTACACGAGTAAAGAAACGATTTTTACGTTCATTATCAGGTTTTTGATAAACACTTTTTTCTTCTAGAAATGCAGAAATACCTAACTGATTAGGTACAGCGTGTTTTTTTAAAATTTCAATATTAATATTTTGTGAAATTTTATTATTGTGATTATTTTTATGATCACTATCACCAGATAGTGCTGTATTCACTATTGTTAAAAATTTTTTTTCATATTTATTATCTAAATCTTTTAATACTTCTTCTTTTTCAAGCACTGAACCACAATCATTATGTTTTTGAGTATTTTCATTTACTAATATTTTTTTTGCAGAAACATTAAGGGATTTTTTACTTGTATTTAATGAAGAAAAACTATCGTTACTGTTATTAGTAACTTTTTGGACAGGATCATTTATATACGTAAGCTTCTTTCTAATCTCTATTTGTATCTGTTTATTTTTCCCGCTTGCATTAGATACATTTAAAGTGCTACGTGTCTTTCTTTGTAAAGTTAATTTATGATAAGTATCATTTTTGTTAAAATTCATATTTTTCAATAAAATTCCTTCTTATGTAAATTAAGAGACCCATATATATTGTTATGTAGTCTAAAATTTTTTTTAGAAAACCTAAAAATCAATTAATAATACAATTACATTTATTTCTTTTATGATAAAAGAAAACTATATTGTAGTGTTTACTAAAATACTAAAATTTATCGTTATTTTTAAACCAACATATATTACGAGCTTCCATTATTAGTTCCCCAGTTCTTTCTTTAGTAAGCCCTTCAATACCAGAAAGGTCTGAAACATCCAATTCTGCTAAATCTTCTAAAGTAGAAATACCGCGTTCTACTAACTTGCAAGCTATATCATATTCGATATTCGATAATCTTAATAATCCAGTAATCAAACTAGTAGTAGTTGGATAATTTTCTATTTTATTATTTTTATCTGAGTGTTCAGATAAACTTACTAAAGCAATTTTGGCTTTATTTCTAATAGTTTCTATTGAAGTCTTATCAATTCCTTTTATTTCTAAAAGTTCTTTTATAGGAACATACGCCAACTCCTCAAGAGAAGAAAATCCGGAATCAATTAAAAGTTGAGCAAATTTCTCACTGATTCCTAAGGAATGCGTAAAAATTTTAATAATAGCACATACTTCAATATGTCGTTTCTTTTCTAAATCCTCCACAGTCATAATATTTAATGTCCAACCACTCAATTGTGAGACTAAACGAATATTTTGACCATTCCTACCAATTGCCTGAGCGAGATTATTTTCTTCCACCGATATATCCATAGTATGCTTGTCTTCATCTACAACAATAGATGCTACATCAGCTGGAGACATAGCATTAATTACAAATTGTACAGGATTTTTATCCCATAACACTACATCCACACGTTCCCCTCCTAATTCGCTGGAAACGGCCTGAACACGCGCTCCCCTCATCCCAACGCAAGCTCCTATTGGATCTATATTTTTATCATTTGTTTTGACTGCTATTTTAGATCGCGAACCTGGATCTCGAGCTACTGATTTAATTGTGATTAATTCCTCTCCAATCTCTGGTACTTCAATTCGAAATAACTCGACCAACATTTCTGTACGAGAACGACTTAAAAATAATTGAGGACCTTTAAAATCTGGTTTGATCTGATATAAAATTCCGCGTATTCTATCCCCTATCCTGAAATTTTCACGAGGTAGCATTTCTTCTTTATTAATGATTCCCTCTGCATTATTACCTAAATCTATATTAATACTATCCCGATTAATTTTTTTTACAATACCAGTAACAATAGTACCTTTTTTATTTAAAAAATTTTCTACAATAACCGCGCGTTCAGCTTCACGTACTTTTTGAACAATAACTTGTTTGGCGGTTTGAGTAGTAATACGATCAAAACTAATAGACTCAATCTTATCTTCAACACAATCGTATACTTGAATATTAGGCTGTTCTAATTGCGCAGCCTCCAATGTTATTTCCCTAGTAGGTTGAGTGACTTTTTTTACAACCACCCATCTTCTAAATGTTTTTATTTCTCCTGACTTACGATCAATAGTAACACGCGCATCAATATCCTGTTCATATTGTTTTTTAGTAGCTGTCGCTAGAGCAACTTCTAATGCTTCAAAAATTTTCTCCTTAGGTATTGCCTTTTCGTTAGATACTGCTTCTATGACAACTAAAATATCTTTATTCATTTCGAATATCTCAAAAATGATATTATCTAATTATTTAGAATAATTAATACATCTCCTCCATTATTTCAATTGCATTGACCAACCTCTACAAGCAACTCTACTTATAATAAAGTTATAGTTAAAACCAAACTGGTCATAATGGTAAAATTATATTCATAAAATTCCATATCTCTAGATATATACGATAAATTTTTTAGAAATTTCTATATATGGCATAATCATATCAACACTTACTTTAATAAATAAGTTTCTAAAAAATTAGCTAACACACCTATACTCTTAATATTTTCTGCAATTAACTTACACATCAGTTTTAAGTCAAATATTTCTTGTTTTCTACTACATAAGCAAACCGGATTAACAGAACGACATGAAACTATATCAATTTTGTAAACACTAAAAAAATCAATTTATTGGTTGCGGGGATTGGATTTGAACCAACGACCTTCGGGTTATGAGCCCGACGAGCTGCCATACTGCTCCACCCCGCGATCCTACGCTACAAATTATAAAATTAATTAATAAAAATAAGAAACGTGTATTCAATGACTACAAACCGTGTATTTTAACACTCTCTTTCAAAAAAGTAAAATTTATTTATAGCAAAATACCGAGGACGGGATTTGAACCCGCAATCTCCACACAGAGAACTACCACCTCAAAGTAGCGTGTCTACCTATTTCACCACCTCGGTTTAAAATAAAATGTTTTTTTAAAAAATCTATTTATAATTAATCAAAATTTAAATTTTACTTAAAATTTGTTTTAAACATTTACTATAATAAATTTATATTAGTAATATTTATTTTATAAAAAATTTTATTTATTTAAAACAGTTGTGTTTCTTATATTCGTTTGTATAACACTTTTATTTTGTTTACTATTTATATTACCTAATAACAAACTAATTAAAAAAAACAATATAGCTAAAATTACTATAATGCGAGTTATACCATCTCCAAAGTTAGATGAATGTAATACATTTCCTAAAGAACGATTACCAAAGATTCCTCCTGAATCATTATGTTTATTTTGTTGTAATATAATTAATAAAATCAAGACTACCGCTATTATTACAAATAATACTAATAAAAAGTGATACATGATATTATACAACCTTTTATATATACAAAAATTCTAAATAAATATTTAATTTATTATTATATCTATAAAACCTCTTTATAATATAATATTATATAAAATTTTAGAAAAACTATCTATTTTATTATTATATGGAATTGATCGCTGATCTAATTGCAGAAGCTATTTTATTTGCTAAACATAGTATTTTACTGTAATATTTCCCCTCAACCATAATACGAATATATGGTTCAGTACCAGATTTACGAAGTAACACGCGACCTTGTTCAAATAATTCTTGTTTTGCTGCCTGAATTTCTTTTTTTACTATCTTAGATTCTAAAGGACTTTTAATAGAAGAACAATATACATTAACTAAAATTTGCGGGAATAAAAACATATCATTATGTAATTCATACAAACTAACACAATTGCTTACCATTGCAGATAATATTTGTAATGCAACAACAATTCCATCTCCTGTAGTAGTTTTATCTAATAAAATAATATGCCCTGAGCTTTCTCCGCCGATATACCAACCTTTATGTTTTAAAGTTGAAATCACACAACGATCACCGACATTAGCGCGAACAAAAGGAATATTTAATTGTTCTAATGCTTCTACAAGCCCTGTATTACTCATAGTAGTCCCTACGACTCCTCCTATTAATTTTTTACGATATAATTTTTCTTTCGCAATTATATATAATATTTGATCACCGTTTACTTTATTACCAAGGTGGTCTACCATAACTACCCTATCTCCGTCTCCATCGTAAGCAATACCTAAATCTGCTTTTCTAGCTAAAACTTGAGCGCGTAATTTTCTAATGTCTGTAGTACCACATTCTTTATTAATATTAAATCCATTTGGATGACATGCAACAGTAACTACATCCGCACCTAATTCACGAAAAACACTAGGAGCGATATGATACGTAGATCCGTTAGCACAATCTAAAACTATTTTTAATTTTCTTAAACTCAAATGCGCTGGAAAAGTACCTTTACAAAATTCTATATAACGACCAGGCGCGTCAATAATACGATTAGCTTTACCCAAAAATTTTGGCGCCACACATGTCAAGCATTTATTTAATTCTCTTTCTATAGAGAGCTCTACTTCTACCGCTAATTTAGTACCCTGAACAGAAAAAAATTTAATACCATTATCATAAAATGGATTATGCGAAGCAGAAATCACAATACCTGCAGCAGCTCTAAAAGCACGAGTTAAATAAGCAATAGCAGGAGTAGGGACTGGGCCAATTAATGCAGTAGATACTCCAGCTGCAGCTAATCCTGATTCTAATGCTGATTCTAACATATACCCGGAAATACGAGTATCTTTGCCAATAATAATTTGATTACTACATTTATCACTATTCAATTTACTAAATACATTACCTGCCGCCCAACCAAGTTTTAAGATAAAATCTGGAGTAATAGGCATTATACCAACTCTACCTCTAATACCATCAGTTCCAAAATATTTATGACGCTGCATATTAAATACTTTCCTAAATAAATTAATTACTCTTTATTATATTGTAAAGTAGCTTGTACTGCTTTTAAAGCTTCTACTGTTTCACGAACATCATGAACACGAATAATATGTACTCCTTGCATCGCTGCAATTACTGCACAAGAAATACTACCTATTAATCTTTGTTGAACAGCATATTGACCAAAACTAAGCATTGATTTACGTGAAAGCCCAATTAATAAAGGTATATCAAAATGATGAAAATGCTTTAAATTAGCCAATAATTTATAATTATGCGCTACACTTTTTCCAAAACCAAAACCTGGATCCAATATTAATTTATTTCTACTAATACCAGCAGATTCAAAACGAATAATCTGATCATGAAAATAACCATCTATTTCAGTAATAATATCAGAATAATATGGAGATTTTTGCATATTCTGAGGATTGCCTTGCATGTGCATTATACATATTGGCAATTGACATTCTACTGCAACTTGCATTGCTCCTTTCATAGTAAAAGAACGAATATCATTAATTAAATGTATACCATTATTAATATTAGCACTTTCACGCATTACCAACGCTGAAGATGTATTAACAGAAATTAATACATCAAAACGTCGGGATACTTCATGTATGATAGGTATAACACGTTCTAACTCTTCTGATTCACTTAATATTTTAGAACCAGGTCGGGTTGATTCACCTCCTATATCAATTATGGTTGCTCCAGAATTAATCATATTAGAAACATGATCAATTGCTTTAGACAAAACACAATACTTTCCTCCATCAAAAAAAGAATCAGGAGTAACATTTAATATTCCCATAACATGAATTTTAGAAAACTTCAAAATACGCGCATTTAGTTTTAACATTATTTATTTTTAATAAATCTAAAGTAAAAATTTTTATATATTTAAATAATATTTAAAAACTTTGTAAAAGATTTTATATTCATAAACACAATAGTTTTTAAGAAAAATATATTATTTTGACGTAGAATCAGAATGATCATTACACGAGCTTCTATCAGAAGATAACAATTTTTTTGAAGAAGTAGTAGTAATACAAGAAGAAACATCTTCAGTATTATTGGAAGAAGAACCAGGAGCATCTTTTTCCCAATCTAGTGGAGGACGCACCGATTTTCGATTCATTAAATCATTAATCTGTGACGCATTAATTGTTTCATATTTTATTAATGCATCCTTCATAGAATGAAGGATATCTACATTTTCTGTTAATAATTCACGAGCACGCAAATAATTTTTCTCAATTAAACATCTAACTTCTTGATCGATAATACGCGCTGTTTCATCAGACATATGTTTTACTTTAGCCACTGAACGTCCCAGAAATATTTCTCCTTCTTCTTCCGCATATAGCAGAGGACCTAATTTTTCAGAAAATCCCCATTGAGTTACCATATTACGAGCGATAGAAGTAGCCACTTTAATATCATTAGATGATCCAGTAGATATTTTATTAGGCCCATAAATCATTTCTTCAGCTAGCCGACCGCCATATAATGTAGATATTTGACTTTCTAGTTTTTGTCGACTGGTACTAATAACATCACTTTCTGGTAAAAAAAATGTCACTCCTAAGGCCCGTCCTCTAGGTATTATGGTAACTTTATGTACTGGATCATGCTCAGGCACTAAACGTCCAATTATAGCATGCCCAGCCTCATGATAAGCCGTATATTCTTTTTGATCTTCTGTCATCACCATAGAACGACGCTCAGCCCCCATCACTATTTTATCTTTAGCTTTTTCAAATTCTAACATTGATACTGCATGCTTATTTTCTCGAGCCGCAAATAATGCGGCCTCATTTACAAGATTTGCTAAATCTGCTCCAGAAAAACCCGGTGTCCCTCTAGCTATTACCAAAATCTCTACATCTGATGATAACGGAACTTTCCTAATATGTACTTTTAATATTTGTTCTCTTCCTCTAATATCTGGTAATCCAACTACTACTTGCCGATCAAATCTCCCAGGTCTTAATAAAGCTGGATCAAGAACATCTGGTCGATTAGTAGCAGCAATAACAATAATACCTTCATTTCCTTCAAATCCGTCCATCTCTACTAACATTTGATTTAAAGTTTGTTCACGTTCATCATGTCCACCACCTAAACCAGCACCTCTTTGTCGCCCTACCGCATCTATTTCATCAATAAAAATAATGCAGGGCGCTGATTTTTTAGCTTGTTCGAACATGTCTCTAACACGAGATGCTCCAACACCTACAAACATTTCTACAAAATCAGACCCAGAAATAGTAAAAAATGGCACTTTTGCTTCTCCAGCAATAGCTTTTGCTAAAAGAGTTTTCCCTGTTCCTGGAGGCCCAACCATTAATACACCTTTAGGAATTTTTCCACCTAATTTCTGAAATCTATTGGGTTCACGCAAGTAATCTACTAATTCTTTTACTTCTTCTTTTGCTTCATCACATCCAGCAACATCTGCAAAAGTAGTCTTAATTTGATCCTCCGTTAACATACGGGCTTTGCTTTTACCAAAAGACATGGCTCCTTTACCGCCTCCTTGCATTTGACGCATAAAAAAAACCCACACTCCAATTAACAATAACATTGGAAACCAAGAAATAAATACGGATGTAATTAAACTAGGTTCTTCCGGAGGTTCACCAATAACTTTTACTTTTTTTGTTAATAAAATATCAAGCAATTTTGGATCATTAACTGGAATATAAGTAGTATAACGATTACTATCTTTTTTTATAACCGTAATTTCACGACCATTAATACGAGCTTCTTGAATTTTATCTTGGTTTAATTCATGCATAAAAGTAGAATAGTCTATATTTCGATTATTTAATTCATTATTAGGCCCAAAATTTTGAAATAAAGACATCAATACTATTGCGATCACTAACCAGAGACCTAGGTTTTTTACCATATCACTCAAAGGAGTAACCTCACATTATACCAATAATTTGTTATATTCATTCATGTATTAAACTTTTTTATGTTTTTTAGCTACAATATATATTTCACGAGAAGCAGGATTAGAAGAGTATGGTTTACGAATTTTTACTATGTTAAATACAGAACTTACATCATGCAAGTATTTATCTAAATTCTTACCTTGAAAAACTTTTACTACAAAAGTGCCTCCGTATTTCAAAAAATCTTGACATATTTTTAAAGCTAAATTTCCAAGATATATAGATTTATTAATATCAATGATTGATATACCAGTAATATTAGGAGACATATCAGATAAAATAATATGCACTTTTCTATTTTTAGACCAAATATTTATTCCTTCTAAAATTTTTGGATCAGAACAGTCACCATTTAAGAAATCCACTCCACAAATTTTAGGCATTGGTAAAATATCGCATGCAATAATTTTTCCAGTATTTCCTATTTTTTTTTTTGCATACAACGCCCAACCTCCAGGAGCTGAACCCAAATCAACTACTCTCATACCAGTAGTAAATAAATTATCCGTATAATTTATAGCTTGTAGTTTAAACCAAGATCTTGCCCTTAAATTATGAATTTTAGCAGATTTTACATATTGATCTGTAAAATGTTTTTTTATCCATTTTTTAGAATTTTTTTTATTTGTCATACATTAAATTATTTTTATTTCCAATAAATCAATTGTTTCAAACAATTATAAAAAATTTATTATGTTTTATTTTAATAATTAAACAAAATACACTATATATCACAGATATACAGTATTAAATTTCATATTTTTAAAATATTATATCAATACAAAATAAAAAGAAAATTTTTTAATAAAAAAATTAAATCTATTAATCAAGTATATAAAAAATTTTACTAATTTTTTATTAAGACATTTGTATATATAAAATATAATTATTTAATATGTTGTCACAACATATTATTTTGAATGACGCTTACTTTAATAATACTGTCTTAAGAATATATCACTTGAATTATTTTGTATCGTATTTCTCCTTTTGGAGTATCTATACATACAATATCCCCTGTTTTACAACCTATTAAACCCCTAGCAATGGGGGAATTTATAGAAATCATATGTGCTTTTAGATCCGCTTCATCATCACCAACAATACTATATATTTGTCTACATTTTGTATCTAAATTTTCAATATTAATTGTAGCACCAAACACCACTTTACCATCAGTAATTAATTTACTAATATCAATAATATGTGCATTAGATAATTTAAACTCTATTTCTTGAATACGCCCTTCACAAAAACCCTGTTGTTCACGAGCTGCATGATATTCAGAATTTTCTTTTAAATCTCCATATCCACGGGCTTCAGAAATACTTTTTATAATAGCCGGGCGACGCACATTTTTTAAATAATCTAATTCTTCTCTTAATTTTTCAGCTCCACGCAAAGTCATGGGTATATACTTCATGTTGTACCTTCATTATATTACAGGTATTAAAAATAATAACATATACTTGAGTATGATATTACATTTTTATCAAATATTAAATATTTTATACTGAAACTACTATATATTACAGTATATAAATGTTTTACTTGATACAATATCAAAAGACATCAATATACTGTTACTATAAATATAGTAATATAATTATATATACATTTATAATACGAAAAAATTATTTATTAATTCATTAATTATAATGCATATTATAACAAACTCATTTTAGTTTTATGATCGATACATAATAAATTTCATAATAGCATTACATAATTCCGAAACATTTGTCTTATATACAGAGGATATATAATAATATCTTTCTTTCCATTTTAGAGTATTAATGATATATGTGATTTTTTTTTTTACTAGATATGATGCTAATAAATCTATTTTATTGAATATCAACCAACAAGGCTTATAAAGCAAACCGTTCTTATAATTATTCAACTCATTTTGAATAGTAATAATATTATCTAATGGATTGGAATTATCTGAAGGCGCTATATCAACAAAATGCAATAATATATGACAATGCTCCAAATGCTTCAAAAATCTTATACCTAAACCAGATCCATCAGAAGCTCCTTTTATGATACCAGGAATATCAGCAACAACAAACCTATTATAATCGTTAACCTTTACTACACCTAAATTTGGAACCAAAGTGGTAAATGGATAATTAGCTACTTTCGGTTTTGCTGAAGAGACCACGTGCAAAAAACTAGATTTACCAGAATTAGGTAAACCAAATACTCCCACATCTGCTATTAATCGCAATTCTAATAATAAATTATGTGATTCTCCTTTCTCTCCATCCATAATACTATTAGATGTGGTATGATATGAAATATGGCGCCGCTTTATATGACCTGATCCATGCATTCCCCCTTTAGCTACCATTAACCGCTGCTGATGCTGACCCATTTCTCCTAATAATTTATTTGTTTGACGACAAATTACTTTTGTTCCCCATGGAACCTTAATAATAATATCTTTCCCTCTGCTTCCAGAGCATCCATTTTTACTGCCACCATGACCATTACCAGCTTTAAAAACGTTTTTAAAACAAAAATAACTCAAATTATTCATATTAGAATCAGCTAATAACCAAACATTACCACCATCGCCTCCATTACTACTATACAATTTTTTTAAAAAAGGAAATTTCTTTCCAGTTTTCTTGACGCTTATATATCCATTTCCACCATCACCAGCTATCACTGTAATATCAGTCATATCAATAAATTTCATAGGATAACCATTACACAATATATATGATCACATTATAAATTATTTTATAAATATAAACATATCAAAAATACAACATCAAATACTTATAAATAATAATATTTAATAATATATCATATATAATCCAATATAATTACTATAAAATAGTGATCACGAATACATAAAATCATTATTTTTTTGGGTATAAATTTTATTTATACCTATCTGCATATAACATGATTTCATTGAATACAAAACAAATAATATTTATGAAAAATCTATAAACTTTCCAAAATACATACAACAATTTTTTGTTAAAAACCATACCATAAAAAATTAAACAAAAAATGTAATTACTTACATCGATGTTATGTTTAATTGGACACTATGTTTATAAATCTACGGCCAGATGTTTTTTGTTTTGTAAAAAATATTCTACCAGGTCGTAAAGCAAAAAGAGTATAATCTTTTCCGCAACCTACATATTTACCCGGGTGAAATTTATTGCCACGCTGACGTACGATTATCGTTCCCGCAGATACCAAAGTCCCCCCGAAACACTTGACCCCTAAACGTTTTCCACGTGAGTCCCGGCCATTTCTAGTAGAACCTCCTGCTTTTTTATGCGCCATTACTATCACCTACCTATTTTAATATATTTATATTTTATTATTTATACTCAATATTTTTATTTTTGTAAAACGTTGTCTATGTCCCAGACATTTTCGGGAATGTTTACGACGTCGAAACTTGACAATACTAATTTTTTTATATAAACCGACTTCTATAATTTTTGCTGTAATTTGTCCTGTTTTTACTAGAGGATTTCCTATATGAATAAAATTATCACCTTTAATTAGTAATACCCTATCAAATTCAATTTGATCACCAATATTACTATTATTTAATAATTCTATATTAATCACCTCTCCCACAGAAACACGATACTGTTTACTACCGGTTTGAAAAACTGCGTACATAAATAATAGCCTATTTCTTATCTATAATTTAATATTATTTCATATTTGTATTCTTATACATTAAAAATACATGTTTCTCAAGAAAATAAATAAATTCTTATATATTAACTATACATACAACTATTAATTAATATAAAGTATTAAATATATATAATTTATATTTACAATAAAATACTTAAAGAAGTTAATACTTCTATATAATTTATGAATATTAATCAAATTATCCAATTAATTGCTCCAGATATGGCGCATGTAAACTCAGAAATTCGTACAAGACTAAAATCTAAAATTACTTTAATTAATAAACTAGCGCAATATATTATTGATAATAAAGGGAAACAAATTCGACCTATGATTACTATTTTAAGCGCAAAAGCATTACAATATAAAAAAAAACAACATATCACTATCGCGGCACTAATAGAATTTATCCATACAGCTGCTTTATTGCATGATGATGTAGTAGATCATTCTTGTATGAGACGAGGACAAATAACTACTAATGTAATTTTCGGAAATTCTGCAAATATATTAGTAGGAGACTTTATCTATACAAAAGCATTCCAAATGATGACTGAATTAAAATCTTTACGAATACTATCTTTAATGTCTGACGCTGTCAACATAATTGCAGAGGGCGAAATAAAACAATTAATGAATTGTAATAATCCTAATATCACTATAGATAATTATATGAAAATTATTTATAGCAAGACAGCTCGTTTATTTGAAGTTGCATCTCAAGCATCTGCTATTTTAGCTAAAGCCAATATATTTCAAGAAAAAGCATTACGTAATTATGGAAGATATGTAGGTGTTGCTTTTCAATTAATAGACGATTTATTAGATTATGATGCATCAGAAACTATATTGGGTAAAAATATTGGAAATGATTTAAATGAAGGAAAGTTAACTCTTCCTCTGTTGCATACTATTCATCATAGTACCCCAAAACAAGCTTCATTTATTCGAAATGCTATTAAAACTGGAAATAATAGACATTTATTAAATAAAATTCTTAGTACGATGCGGGAATATGGATCTTTAGAATATACCAAAAAATGCGCGACAATAAGAATTAATAAGGCAATATCTTGTCTCAAGATTTTGCCAACATCTCCTTACAAAAAGGCATTAAAGAGTTTAGCTACAAATATCGTTCAAAGAATTCAATAAGTTTCACTTATGTTAAATTAAATTTATATTTATAGTTTAATTTTTACCCAAATTTTAAAAATTTTTTATTGCAGCTATCAACTTAAAAAATTATACTCTCTTTATATACATTAACATGGTATATCTAAAGTATATAAATTATACTATATCGATTTGGTGTTTATTAACATACAGATTTATACCAAAAATTTTACAATCATTTTATGAAATAGGAAAATAAATGTATTTAAATCAAATAAAATCGGGAAAAAATATTCCACATGATATATACGTTGTTGTTGAAATTCCTGCTAATTCCAGTCCCGTTAAATATGAAATTGATAAAAAAACAGGTGCTATTTTTGTTGATAGATTTTTATCTGTACCTATGTTCTATCCTTGCAATTACGGTTATATAAATCATACCTTAGCACTAGACGGTGATCCAGTAGATGCAATAGTACTTACTCCGTATCCCATTATTTCAGGTTGTATAATATTCTGTCGTCCTATAGGATTGTTAAATATGGTAGATGAATCCGGGGAAGACTCCAAAATCTTTGCTGTACCTCACGATAAAATATCACAACTTTATTCATCAATACAAGATATTGATGATTTACCAAACTTATTACTTGAACAAATTAACTATTTTTTTAAAAATTACAAAGCATTAGATTCTGAAAAATGGGTAAAAATCAAAAACTGGGAACATGCCAATACTGCTAAAAAAATAATTCTAGATGCTGCTGATCGTTTTAAAAAAGCTAACAATGTTATTATATAGTAGATTTACCCTATTATGTAATATCCTAAATTTAAAATTTTTATCGTTTGTTAATTTTAATAATACATTTAAACAATAAGATAAGATATTAAAATTCAAATTTATATAAAATATCAAATGCTTGGTTGTTGCCGGAAGTCATTTCTAAATAAAGTTTCGGGTATAAAAGATAACGCACAGTTACTATAGTTGACCAGTCAAAAATACTAATTCCGTATTTAAACTGTAACCCAGGAGCAATGTAACCACTTAATGCAATTAACGGATCAGAACCAATATTATGTGTATTCAATTTTAAATCTTTTACACCTAATATTTTGCCAATTTTATCAATAAATTTTTCACTATTTCTGACGCTTGCTCCAATTAATAAAGATGTTGCAATGTTTTCGTCCTTACCAAGGGGTACTGAATTTTTATCGCCAAGTAAATAAATAAATTTTTGAGATGAATACGATGAGGAATTAGAAAAAATCTCCAATTTTGGATTATTTAAAACACCAGTAATTCTAATACCAACAACAGTATTATCCCTAATATTTATATTAGATTGATCACAAATAGCTTCAATATCAAGATATGGTTGATCAATTAATCCAGAAAACAACAATTGTCCTTTCTTTATGATTAAATACTGTCCGTAAATTTGAAAATTACCAGATTTCATATACACTAAACCTGTTAAAGACAAACGATTTTTCTCATTAAATATAATTTTTATTTTACCTTTTAATTGCGCAGATACACCTAACCCATTGAAATACACTGTTTCACCAAGGCAAGTTGTAATATTACAAGTAACAGAAACTTTTAAATTATTAAAATTATTAATAATTGGTTGATCATGATCGTCTAATATAATCTCTTCTGAAGAAATTCTTGTTACATTTTTTACAGATTCTTTTATATTTACATAAGCCCAAGGAATATCAACGTTTCCTTGAACATGAATTTTTTTCGACGCCAATAAACATGTAATATCAGGAGAAATTTTTAACTTTATTTCTGGTGAAACACAAAAATTTATTTGCTCTCCTTTCATTCTTAATGAAATATTAATCTTATTGAAAGAATCAAAATTAAAAACATTACCATTTAAAGACAGTTTATCTCCATTGTCTGTGTATATTGCTCCATTAAATGTAGCGTGATCTCCTGAAAATTTAACAAATAATTGACTATGATTTATAATAAATGGTGTGGTAAATAGACTGAAGTTAATATTTTGCAATTGAGCAAAACCATTAATCATTAAATGATTCATATGTCTACTAAAACTAACATTTATATTTAATAATCCAGTAAAATTTATGGGTTTTTCTAAAACTATCAAAGAATTAAAGAAAGGTATTAAAGTAATACTTCTAATTTTTATATGCCCTGAAATATTAGATGTATTATTATTTATCGCTAAAAATCCATAATTTTCATCATTTTTATCAATATAATTAATCTGCCACGCAAAATATGATGTATCCTGTATCAATGTAACCTTTATAAATATACTAGGTATAACAGTGGTTTTATAAGACTGAATATTAGTATTCATCTGCAAATCTTTACCCGAAATTAAAATAGTACCTTTGGGTAATAAATCACCTAATATCCAAGAACACTCTGTGCATACAACATTAACACTCTGTATTTTTATTAATTCTGGAAATAAAATTTTTAATGGTGCTAAATTAATATTATTAAAAAATGTATCTATTTTATTTGTTATTTTATTTTTTAAGATATTAGGTATAGTAATATTACAATTTACAAACTCCCAATAATGGGAGCTTACAATAATCTTTCCTATCAAATACTGATAAGTAAATACAATATCTTTCATCAATTTCCACGTTCCTATTGGGGTAATAACGCTGGTTTTTTGAATCTTGCTACACCAAGTGTTATTAACAACATTTAAATTACCATATAACTGAATATCTCCAAATAATTTATCTCCACATATTTTCATATTAAAAAAATGCTTCTTCAAATTACCGTGGCCTTGCATGATAAATTTATACAAAAACATTGATCCATATTTTATATTATTTGCTTGTAAAAAAATCACACCCTGCATAAAAGACTTGTAAAAAATATTACCATTCAAAATTATAGTATTAATGCAAATATTTTTATTTAACCAATTTAAAAAAACCGTGTCAGTATTTAATGATAATTTTATATTCTTAATAGTTCCGTGTAATTTTAATCGTCCATTCATTTTTCCATTCAACTTAGAATTAAAAAAATTAAAATTTGATATTTTAAGTATAGTATTAAAAATTAAATGATTTTTTAAAGATTCATTTATTTCTAATGCACTATGTCCCCATTGAATTACTAATTTTTTAGTAGGAATTTTCCATAAACCATTAGAATTATTATATAATGAACCTATACATACAAGATGATTATTTTTTACAAATCCTTTAAGATCTACATTAGATATTGTTATCTCCCAAGCATTATTACACAAAAATCCTTGAGTTATAATTTGTCCTGATAACTGCACACGATCTTTTAACCAATTTGAAAACATACTGAATTTACTTAGTGTACATTTAATATCCCAATTAATAGTATTTGACCAATTAATTGCTCCAGTCATATGGAAATAACTATTTAATGTAGATATTCTACAATTGGAAATTGTACAATTATTAATATCACCTTGAGCATATAACATGATATTTGTCGATGACAAAAACTTGCTATTACATAGTTCTGATGTGACCTGCAAATAATAATTTTTCTTATTACCTTGTAAATAAAAATTAATTGTTTTTATGAACAAACGATTTTTCCTTAAATAAGGAAATGATATATTCTTTCCAATTATAGATATGCTTATTGGTATATTATTTTTTTTAATATTTGTTTGCAACAATACTTCTAATTCAGCAAGAAAATTTAAATAATTACACTTTATATAAATTGTTTTATATAATTCCCCTGTAATAATTAAATTTATTTTTTTTATATTTTTACTACTAATAATACTAAAATAATCAGTTCCATTTTTATATGGTATAAAATTTGTAATTATATCAATTGGATAATATTCTTTAAATTTTATATTACCTGACGTGTGAAACAATCCATTTATACAAAAAAAATGAAATTGTACATTCATGTCATATTGACAAAAACGCATTTGTAAATGTAAATCTCTAATAAGATAATTTTTTTTATTGATATTGTTAATATAAAATTTTTCTCCTTTTAAATCGCTAAGTACTATATTAAAAGGAATTTTTAAAATAGATAACGTTGATATACACTTATTCGATATAGATTCCAACAAGGACTGAATCACTGATTTATTAGTATATTGATGTATAGTTTTAATACTAGACTGCATTTGAGAAATATGTGTATTTGAAATATTTAAAATTGTTTCTGTAAAACATGTTGGAGATATGATTAATGATTTATTTTGAAACGATAGACTAGTACTTATTTTGTTAAATTGTAACATGATAATATCGGATATAATATGAACATTATGCAAAACCACATCATTTAGTGTTATAGGCAACGCAATAGACATAATATTATTATGTGTATTATTTGTTTGAGAATTATGAAATATAAAGTTATTTTTTTTTATCTTTATCAAAACATCTTTTAAATAAAGATGATTAATATATATCTTTTTATTCCATATATGTTTTATATTTATAGATATACTACATGTGCCTATATTAATAACACTAACTGATGTTCGGTATATAACATGCGTAATATTAAATTTACCCCAACTACCAGAAATAGTATCAAATGATAATCCAGGAATATAATAAGTAATGCTTTTAAAAATCAAATATGCTCCTATCTTAGTGCTTAATAAAAACACAAATATTCCCAATATTATCAATATACATAATAAGAAAATCATACAGATTTTCTTTATATAACTCATATATCTGATCCTAAACTGATATACAAATGCAGAAACTGATAATCTATTTTTTTTTCTTCTCTATTATGGAGCAATGGAGTCGCTATATCTAGCTTTATTGGGCCTACAGGCAGTTTCCAACGTATACCACAACCTATGCCAGCATTAAAATATTTTCGCTTAATACTATTGGCTATTTCTCCAGCATCTAAAAAAACAACACCCCAACACTGTTTCAGTATATGAAATTGATACTCCATTGTAGCAATAATTAATTTAATAATATTTTCTTCGATACATCTAACGTCATTTTTATATGAATACAAAGATCTATATTTATATCCACGAATTCCGTAATCCGTATTAGAAAATAATCGTAATACTGCAGCAGTAAATAAAAAATCTTTAGTATTTATCCAGGCCAAATTCCATTTAATTAAAAAACAATGTTTATCTAACACAGTTCTAACCCAGACATTCTTCGCTTGTATAGCAATAAAATTTATACGAGATTTCCAAAAATTATGCGATATATGCATCGCATAGTACTGACTATCTCCCCAATATGGATTTGCTCCGCCCCGTTTTCTAATACGATAAATATTAACACCAGGATAAATTAATATTTTTTTGTTCATTTTACCATCTTCAAAACAGTTATTAAAATACCAATGTATATTAACAGAACTATTCCAATGATTAGAAAATTTCCAGTAACGAGCTATATTGGCATTAATAATACTAGATGGAGCATTATTTAAACCCATATGTACAATGCCGCTTTGCAATAAATAATACTGCTCTAATGGATCACAAAAAATGGGAATTTTATAATTTAAATCTAAAACTTGCTCTACCGCAGATAAACTAAAATTAGTTTCTAAACTATGACCAAAAGAATTAATCCATGGTTTTTTCCAAATTATTTTAGCTCTTAGACCTGTATCAATAGTATAACCAAACCCAGTTTCAAAGATATTTTTAAGACTGGGATCCAACAAAATACTTAATATTATTTTTTTTTTTTGCAAATGTTGCTCATCTGAAGAAATTGATATTGATTCAAACCAATTAGTAGAAGATAAGCGACGGTTTAACTCCATAATAGATGCTGCGCTGTAATAATTACCTGGGATTATATTAGAAATTTTTCTTAAGTACTTTTCTTTAATTTGATTGCCTTGAAATTGAATGTCTTCAAAGAAATAACGCGGTCCGCTATAAAAATTTATATTCCAAATACTCTTATAGTGGGAAGGAATAACTATTAATTGGCTATGTTGAAAATTTGCATCAAAATATCCTTTAAATAGAGCTAAATTGTAAATTTTATTTTTTAGTTGTTCATAGTCATCATGATTCAAAATTTTTCCAACAAAAAATTGACTATCTTTTATTATTTTTTGATAATCAACGTCCTGTTTTCCTGCTCCATATATAGAAATATTAACATCAGTAATAATAATTGGCATATTAGGCTGAATTTTAATAATTAAAGTCTCTGGTTCCTGATGTAATGACTTTAACAAAACAAAACTTACTGAAGGTGAATAATAACCTAAAGGACGCAGACTTAATCTAACTAAATTTTCTAATTCTTTTTTTAATTTTTCATCTACATATTTTATTGGAGTATCAATTTCAGATAATTTTTTACATACATTATAATATAATGTGCTATTCAACCCTTCTACTCGTAATTGCGTGTTTCCATTACATAGAAACGGAATAAAATAACAAATTACAACACAAAATCTACCAATTAAGTATCTTTTAAGATGATTCAATATAAATGGGTTTTTAAATAGATTAAAATTAAATGAAAATCTTTCATATGATATCATATATATAAAAATATATCACATCACACTAAAATAGTCCCTGTCTTAAAAAAACATTTACTTTAAGTTTTTTTAAAATAGCTACATTAATAATTATAATTACTATAATCAATAAATTTGTATAAAGTATATCCAATCTTTTCTAAATAAAAATGTTTAATTATTGTCAAACACAGTTAATATATTGAAATATATTACACGAAATCTGGTTGAATAACCATATCAAAATTATTCATACATAATAAATATGGATTTTTAATACTAAAGATTTCAAAAAGACTCATATTATTTTATGATATAAAATAACTTAAATTATATTATATAACTTGAACGTAATGAAACGTGAAAACCCGGATTTAAAAAAGACTGACGTAAATTTTTATAATGCAGTGGATTACCATTCCAATCATTAATCACAGCCCCAGCCATTTCCGCAATTACATGTCCAGCGGCTGTATCCCAAATTTTGGTATGGGAAAACCTCGGATAAAACTGAGCATATCCTTCTGCTATTAAACAAAACTTAAAAGATGAACCAATATAAAAAATCTTATAATCTTTAAATTTCTTAAAATAATTATAAATTTTATGTTGATTATAACTATCATGACTGCGGCTCATTACTATAATTGGAGAATGAGACACACGTACTGAAATATTGATACAATTTCCTTTTTTGTCTATTTTCCATGCTGTACCGTTATCTGCAGCATATAAAACATCATATATAGGTAAATATACAACCCCCATGGTAGGTGCACCATGTTCTATAAGTGCAATATTTACAGTAAATTCACCGTTTCTGGACAAAAATTCTTTAGTTCCGTCTAATGGATCTATTAACCAATAACAATGTTTATCTCTACATTCTTTCCAATTTGTACTATCTTCTTCTGATAATATAGGCACATCTGGTGTTAAACGACGCAAAGCACCTATAATAATATTATGGGACAATAAATCAGCGCATGTTACAGGAGACATATCAAATTTTTTAAATATACTTAATTTTAAGTTTCCATTATAAATTTTCATAATTTCTGATCCTGCTATACGTGCAATACCACTTATTTTCTGAACCATTTTACAATACAGGATCATTTCAACTGCCTATGAATTTAAATTGTATTAATAAAACTCTTATAATTTTTTTTAAATCGTACATATTTGTCACATAACATATTCTGCAATAATAAATAAACGACACTTATCATGAAAAACAATCATTTTGTATTAAATACTAATGCACCCGATTAAAAATTAAAAAAGCTATATTTAGAATACTCTATTATTTTAATATTACTTAAATAGTATTTAAATAATTATTTAATCTCAGAAGCTTTCTTAATAATTATAACGTTTAATGAAACAAAAATCTCTTTATAAATATGGATTTTTACACAATGTGTGCCAATTGTCCTCAACACGCTGTGATTAGGTAATCTAACTTGAGATCTAGAAATTTTAAAACCAGAAACTTTTGTAATTTCAATGGCGATATCCCTCGCTCCAACAGAACCAAATAATTTACCTTCTATTCCAGATGTAGCTTGAATAATAATGCTGCCTAATTGCTTTAAAGTATTTTCACATAACTTCGCTTTCTCTTTTGATGCTGCTATATAATCTCGTGAAGCAACCTGCTGAGCTTTAAAAATTTCTATGTTCTTTTTTGTAGCCAATATTGCTTGATTATTTGGTATCAGAAAATTTCTGGCATATCCAGATTTTACTGTAACTTCATCACCTATTTTCCCAAGTTTATCAACATTATTTAATAAAATAATGCGCATTTTCATTTTCCTTATAATGCAAAAAATCACTATTCTAGTATACAGAATAATCAATGACGATCAGTATATGGTATTAAAGACAAATAACGTGCTCTTTTTACAGCACGAGCAAGCTGTCGTTGAAATTTAGATTTCGTCCCAGTAATCCTGCTAGGAATAATTTTTCCACTTTCTATAATAGAATGTTGTATAGAAACAAGATCTTTATAATCTATACTCACACATTTATCTGCTGTAAAACGACAAAACTTACGATGACGCGTAAAACGACCCATAATAATTTTCACCTATTTATTTTATAAATCTATATAACATATTATTAACTTCTAAAAATGATATATGGAACAATTATACTAATTAACATATATACACTTTCTTTATAATATAAATACATAAATTTCATTAATAATTATTTTATAATCACACATTAAAATATATTAAATTTCTCATAGTAACATACTTATATAATAAAATATATATCATTATATTTTAATACTATGATCTGCTGTAATATCTTCTTTCTTTTGCATCATAAAAGAAGAGCCAGTAACTGCATATTTAGTTCGGATGATCATACTGCGCAATATAGCATCATTAAATCGAAAAATACTATATAACTCTGCAATAACTTCTGATTTAGGCACAGATATATTCATTAATAAATAATATGCTTTATGTTGTTTTTTGATAGAATATGCTAATTGCCGACGCCCCCAGTTTTCTATACGACATACTGTTCCTGATTTGCCAGTTACTATATTTTTATAATGATCAATCATATTAGATATTTGCTCATTGTAATCAGGATGTACTAACAACACTATTTCATAATGACGCATTTTAATTTCCTTTATATTAAAATCTTTTACATAAAAGTAATTTATTATATACAAAATATTTTGTAAACTACTTTAAATTCCTTTAAATATTGATTTTTGTAAACCTTTTATTCAAACGCAATTAACATTGCGCACAAAATTTTGTTACATTATAAAAATTCCTTATATAATTTACGTTGTCTTAACGCCTCAAATAAACATATTCCTGTAGCGACTGAAACATTTAACGATTTAGTTAATCCCATCATTGGTATACTAATTAATGCATTACAATTTTTCTTAGTTAAACGACGCATTCCGTATCCTTCAGAACCCATAACAAATGCTAATGGACCAATCAAATTGGTATCAAAAACAAAACGTTTAGATGTAATTTCAGTTCCAATAACACAAATATCATGTTTTTGTAATAATTTTAGCGTCCTACTTAAATTAGTTACCGGCATAAATGGCACATGGTCTGCGGCGCCGCTCGCAACTTTCCTGACCGTAGCATTAATATTTACGGAATGATTACGAGGCACAATTACTATATGAACTCCAGCGGCTCCAGCGGATCTTAAACAAGCTCCCAAATTATGGGGGTCAGTGATTCTATCTAATACTAATAATAATGGCGGAGTTTTACATTGCATTAAAAAATTAGATAAATTATTTTCTCGCATATAAGAATACCGATTTATTTTCGCTATAATACCTTGATGTGAGTCATGACCTGCTTGATAATTTATTTTTTTACGATTACATTCATAAATGTTAATTTTATTTTTTTTTATTTGCTCTATTAATAATTTTACACGCTTATCTTTATGTCTACACATAACATACACACATAAAATCTGTTTCGGATGATTATCTAACATAGATTGTATTGCATGTATACCGTATATCAAATCATACATATCACTAACACAGTGGCTATAATTAGCATTATAATTAATTAATCGATTATTAAAAATTTTAAATATTCCTGTAATAAATATCTAAAAATACCATTAAAATAAATTTTTGTATCATTTCATTTATAAAATTGAAAACACTTGAAAATTACTAATTTTAGTTATATAAAATTATCTATTTATAAGATAGATAAAACATATAAATATAATAAAACACTAAATATGCTATAAATTTATTTTCTTAATTTAATTTTGTTAATTAAATTACTACCGTTTCTTATTAAAGAAATGGATTACATAACACTATTGTTTCAAAACGTTTTACTCCAGTTGAAATAATATTTATGGGAATCCCAATAATTTTCTCTATACGTTTAATATAAAATTGTGTTTCTTTAGGAAGCTGAAAGAAATCTAAAACACCTGCAGTATTTTTATTCCATCCAGGTAAAATTTCATATATAGGCTCTAAATTATCCAATTCATCTATAAAATTAGGAAAGTTATATATCAAGTCCCCATTTTTTTTGCGATAAGCAATACAAATCTTTATTTCCTTTAAATCGTCTAAAACATCAATTTTCGTTAAACAACATGCAGAAAAAGAGTTAATTCTTATAGAATATCGTACTGCTACCGCATCAAACCAACCAATTCTACGTTGTCTTCCGGTAGTTGATCCAAATTCATTACCTTTAGTGCATAATAGAGCTCCTATTTCATCAAATAATTCTGTAGGCAACGGTCCATTGCCAACCCGTGTTGTATATGCTTTCACTACACCTAAAACATAATTAACACGACGCGCGAGACCAATACCTGACCCAATACTCGCGCTACCTGAAACTGTATTCGTTGCAGTAACATAAGGATATGTACCATGATCTACATCTAACAAACTGCCTTGCGCTCCTTCAAATATTATAGACTTTTCTTGTCGCAAAGCATTGTCCAAAATATCTGATATATCACTGACCATACCAAGTAATACATTAGCGATAGGCAACACTTCATTTAAAACTTCATAATAATCAATAGGTTCTTTCTTATAATAAGAAACTAATTGAAAATTATAATAACCTACAATATCTTGTAGTTTACTTGTAAAATTTTTTATATTGTATAAATCTCCTACTCGTAACGCGCGTCGCGATATTTTATCTTCATAAGCTGGACCAATCCCACATCCAGTAGTCCCAACAACCTTAAAAATTTTTGAGTTTTCTCGAGCTACATCCATTGCAACATGATAAGATAATAATAACGGACAAGATGCAGAAATAAACACACGTCTGTGTGTAGATACATTTATTTTTTTTAATATTTCTATTTCTTTCATCAATACAACTGGCGATAAAACAACTCCATTACCAATAATAGCTGTAATATGCTGATGTAAAATTCCAGAAGGAATTAAATGTAACGTGATTGTTTTTGAACCTGTTTCAATAGTATGACCAGCGTTGTGCCCACCTTGGTAACGTACTACATATTGCACATAAGGAGCTAAGAAATCAATTATTTTACCTTTACCTTCATCACCCCATTGAGCGCCTAATATAACAATGCTTTTCCCCATTCTCAAATTACCACCTATTTATTATTAATAAATATATAACTAAATAACATTATGTATAAATGCACAATAATATTCACTATTATATAACTTAATACAACTTAACTAACTGTAATCAATAATTAATGCGCAGTAAATTTTTTTGGTGACTTCATAAAACGTAGAAAATCAGACTCTTCATTTAATATAATAAGATCATCATTAGTTTTTTTAAAACTATTTTCATAGGCCCTTAAAGTTCTTATTAAGATATAAAATGATGGATCTTCGTTAAAAGTAGTAGCATATAATCTAGCAGTTTCTGCATCAGCTTCACCACGAATAATTAAAGACTGACGTTTAGCTTCAGCTAAAGTACGTGTTACTTCATAATCAGCAGTAGCACGTAACTTTTCTGCTTCTTCCCTACCTTGCGACCTATGACGCCTAGCTACAGCATCACGTTCTGCACGCATGCGTTGGTAAATTGCATCAGATACCTCGGTGGGTAAATTAATTTGCTTAATACGTACATCTACTATTTCTATTCCTAAAGCTGCCATACTATTTGGATTAAAACTATTAGAAATATAATAATCTTTATGAATCGAAGCATTATTCATCGATTGATAACAATTAATTTTTTTTATATTACTAAATTGAAAATCCATCGATTCTTCACCTGAAGTCCCATTATTTAGTGATTCACGCACATCTGCCATTAACTTATTTCTAGAATCAGTTACAATGCCTTGTACATTAAGTCTCCCTAATTCCGAGCGCAACCTATCAGAAAACTTTCTTTTTATTAATACTTCTGCTTGAGAAGTATCGCCACCACCAGTTGCTAAATAATAGCGACTTAAATCACTAATACGCCATTTAATATAAGAATCAATAATTAAATCCTTTTTTTCCATAGTAACAAACCGATCTGCTTGATTTTCCATGGTTTGAATACGTGAATCCAATATTTTTACTGTTTCAATAAATGGAATTTTGATATGTAATCCGGGATTGCATATTAATGGTTTATTATCCGTATCACGTAATACTTTGCCAAAACGTAATATAATACCCTTATGACCTTCTTTTATAGTAAATAAAGAAAACAATAACAATGTTATTACGCATATTATAATGCATGAAAAAATATTTCGTATCATTTACTCTCTCCCTTTTCGCATAATATCAACACGCTGTGTATTAGCTTGTCTTTGATCTAATACTTTTTCTTTAGATACACTGCTATGACCCATAGTTTTTTGAGATAAATGAGAATTATTACGTGACACTAATTTTAAATTATTAGAATCTCTAATCGCATTTGTTAAATTTGAATTATTAACATGATTAAATTGATCAAATTTATTAGAATATTTAACAATATCATCTTTATTTGTTATTTTTTTTGTTTTTTCATAAGGTAATATGAACATATTTTGTATATTTTTTGAACTTAAAACCATTTTTTTTGTATTACTTAACACTCGTTCCATAGAATTTATATATAATCTTTCCCGAGTAATGTCTGGCGCTAACCTATATTCTGGTAAGATTTTTAAAAATCTTTGAACTTCTCCCTGAGCTTCTAAGATAGTACGTGCTTTATACGCCCTACCCTCTTCTAAAATACGTTGTGCTTGTCCATTGGCTCTCGGTTGTACTTCATTAGCGTATGCTTCAGCTTCACGAATATATTGTTGTTCATTTTCCCTTGCAGCAATAGCATCATCAAAAGCTGCTTTTACCTCTTCTGGGGGTCGAGCCGTTTGAAAGTTTACATCTAACAAAGTAATCCCCATATTATATGGATATATTGTTTTTTCTAATATTCTTCGGGTATCACTACGTATCACTGTACGTCCTTCAGTTAATATACGATCCATATTATATTTCCCAATAACACCGCGTAAAGCACTATCAGTAGCTTGACGTAAGCTATCATCAGCATCAGTTACATTAAATAAATAATTTTTTGGATCTGTAACACGATACTGTACGTTCATTTCTACTCTTACTACATTTTCATCTGAAGTTAACATTACTCCGGACGCTGCTAATTCGCGCACTGATTCCACGTTTACAGGAATAATAATATCAAAAAAAGTAGGCTTCCAATTTAAACCTGGCTTCACCAAATGATGATATTTTCCAAATCTTAACACAACCCCACGTTCTGCCTCTTTTATAGTATACAAGCCACTAAAAAGCCATACTAAAATAACTATTGACAATACTAAAGCTATAAAAAATTTTTTATTTTGAGGCAAATGTTCTGTATTTTTATTACTAAATATATTATTTTTTTTATTAAAAAACTTTTCTATGTCAAACATATTAAACTACATCTCTCTTATTTTTAGCTAAAATTAGCTACTATTATTTTAATGGTTACTATGATTGCATACATTAGAAATATAGTAATGATCATTATATAATAACCAGATATATATTGTTTTCATACAAAAACAATACATAACTATTATGGTGTACATTTTAAATGCTTTCAATAATATAATTTGTTAAAAATTTATTTTTTTTTAATAAACGTTGCCAATAAACAGAAGACACACATATCTTGATTCGAACAAAACTCGAGTTTTCAATACCAAACTCCTGTACAACCTGAGATTTACATAATTTTTGAAATAAATTACTACTGATAGGTATTCTTAAACAATAAGATACTATCTTATCCGATAATAATTCGCTAAGAGCCTGCATTAATAAATATATACCTACATCTTCTTTAGAAGATATCCATACACGTATTGGCCGTTCATTATAATCACGATCAATACGTGGTGTTATCTGCGGTAATTGATCTATTTTATTCATTACTAAAAGTGTTTGTATATTATGCGCATTTATACTATTCAATATACAACTTACCGAATCTATATGTTGTTCAAATCTCGAATTAGTTACATCTACTATATGCAATAACAACGTAGATTCTATTGTTTCCTGTAAAGTAGTTTTAAAAGCGGGTATTAAATCTTTCGGTAAATCTTGAATAAAACCCACTGTGTCTATTAACAAAATATTAGAATTATTACCGTATACAACACGTCTACATGTAGGATCAAGAGTAGAAAACAATTTTTGTTCTGTATAAATATTTGATTTAGTCAATAAATTAAATAAAGTGGACTTACCAGCGTTTGTATATCCTACTAAAGAAATAGTAGGTATTCCGATTTTTAATCGGTGTCTTCTGCTTTGTTCACGTTGATTTTCTATTTTTTTTAAACGCAATAAAATTCGAATTATTTCTTTACGTAATAAACGACGATCATTTTCCAACTGCATTTCACCGGATCCTCCTCTTAATCCGATTCCACCTCTTTGACGTTCAAGATGACTCCATTCATGTACTAATCGAGAATTTAAATAACGTAATTGTGCCAACCTTACTTGTAATTTGCCTTCATATGTACGAGCATGTTTAGCAAATATACTAAGAATAAGTTGATTTCTATCAATTATTTTGCATTGTAATAAAAATGTTAGATTACGTTCCTGATGAGGAAATAAAATACAATTAAACAACACTATAGACACAGAACTATCTTTAACCATTTTTTTTAATTCTAATGCTTTTCCAGTTCCTATAAAATATTTAGGATAACAAACTTTAGAAGTACTAACTAAAGTATTTAATATCCGAATATTATTTGTATACGCTAAAGATAAAAACTCCTGTAAACTATAATCTATATCTTCTGTTTTTTTTGCAAAAAATGTGTGCACTAATATGGCCTGTTTATTAGATAAATCAAAATTATACAAAAATAAGCACTCCAAATTATAATTCAATAACGCACTAGTTTAAAATATTAAAGTTTAATAAACTAAAACATAAAATTTTTAAAATTATTAAAAATCCTATCACTAGGATAACTAATATGAGATATACAAAAAAATAAAATTTATGAAAAAATTTTTTAAAAACGTATCTGTAATAGATATGTTCTGTTGTACTACTGAATATAAAAAATTATTTGGTATAATTTTATTTTTTTTTAAATCCTACTTTATATTAAATAAAGACTGAAATATTTCCTTGAATAATCTTTAAGTCTAATAATAATTAATTTCAGTACGTTATTTAATATTTTTAAAAAAATTTAAGCATAGCACTAAATCATATTAATAAATTATTTATCTTACAAAAATATCTTCATATCTGATAAAATCAGACTATTTTTTTTTGAACAACTTTACAAATACTATCAGTAGCAGCAGATAAACAATTATTATTTAATATATGTAAATTTGACCAATTACGTAACCAAGTCAACTGATGTTTAGCTAATCTTCTAGAAGCATAAATACTTTTATATATCATTTGATTATAGTCAATTTTTCCAGATAAATATTCCCACATTTGACGATAACCAATACAAGACATAGATGAAGGTAATGTATTGCCTTTTGTTTTATATAAATTAATACGATTAAATAAGGTGTATACTTCCTTTTCCAATCCAATTTCTAACATTTTATAAAAACGTTTTTCAATTCTTTCATTCAAAATATTTTTATTTGTAGGTATAATAGCAAATTGATATATTTTGTGTTCTAATTTTTTACCAGGAGTACTTTTCCATTCCGTCCATGTTTTGCCAGAAACAAAAAAAATTTCTAATGCTCTAATTATTCTTTTATGATCATTAAAATGAATTTTGCTAGCAGCAATAGGATCAATACGATTTAATAAATTAAATACGTATATCCATCCAGATTTTTGCGCCTCATACTCTAAATCATTGCGAATTTTTTTATTGGTTGATGGTAAAAAAAATAAACCTTCTAAAAAAACTTTGAAATATAACATCGTTCCACCTACTAAAAAAGGTATACGTCCAGATTTTATTATCTTTTCTATCTCATAATTTACATCATAATAAAAATCTGCTACCGAATAATCTTCGGATGGATCACGAATATCTATTAAACTATGTGGTGCTAATTTTAACTCTTCTGGCGCAGGTTTAGCTGTTCCAATATTCATACCACGATATACTAAAGCTGAATCAACACTAATAATATCTATATTTATTAGATTATATTTTTTTAAATTTATAGCTAATTTTGTCTTACCTGATGCTGTAGGACCCATTAACATCAAAATTAATGCTGAAACAGACATATTATACAAACCTAGAAATATCAACCACTAATAAATAAAAAAATTTAAAATTACTTCATAAAAATAAAACATTATATCAATGATTTTACCAAAAATTAAATTTACTTTTATATAAAAGTATTTACGCAATCGTTGCACAAGTTACTTTTTAGAAAAAATTTTTTGATATTCTTTAACTAGCAGTAATATATGTATTTTTATTATATGTACTACATGTAGGTACATTTTTTTTAGATGTATAAAAATAATTTTTCAATCCTTTATAAAGAGCATTAGCAATTTTAGCTTGATATTTACTATTGACTAATAAACGAGCTTCTTTTAAATTACTAATAAAACCGGTTTCCACTAAAATAGATGGAATATCAGGAGAGCGTAACACGCCAAAATTAGAATGTACTGGAAGTTTTTTATGTAAACCAGTAATAGTTTTTAACTGATACAATACTTCTAATGCTAGATCATATCCTACTTGCTGAGCATAACTAAACTGTACATCCAATATCAAATGATTAAAATATGGATAATTACTATAATTAGTAAGAACATCTCCTAACCCGCCTAATAATTCAGAGTATTTTTCTCTGCATTTCAACCAATTCATCATTTCACTTTTAGCTCGACTATCTGATAAAACCCATACTGATGCTCCATGAGCCGTTGTGTTTTTAGCAGCGTCCGCATGAATAGAAATTAACACATTTGCTAATTTTTTTCTAGCTATATCTGCACGTTCTTTAACTGAGATAAAATAATCTCCATCACGAATCATAACCGCTTTAAATTTAGGATCTGCATCTAATAAAGCTTTAAGTTTTCCTGCTATACCAAAAGTAATATTTTTTTCATATATTCGGTGTATACTAGTAGCGCCCGGATCTTGACCACCATGCCCGGCATCAATTGCCACTACTATAGGGCAGACTGAAAGTTTTTTTTTATAATTTTTAGTGATATTGTTATACTCAATATTCGTATATTGCTTTTGATGTTTCACAGATTTTGCATCTAATTTAGAACCAGTTTTACTATTATTTTTTATAATAGGCGATGAAACTTTCAAACATGTTTTAGAATCGCCAGATGTTTGTTGTTTTAAAATCTTTAACATAAGACGATAATGTTCTTTTATTTTTTTTTGTTGAATTGTTTCAATACAGGCAGGATAAGTTAGATCTAATACTATTCGTGTAATATCAAAATTATTAACCGTATTTGTCCTAACACATTTAATTAAATTAGTACCATTAAAATACATCGGAAACATATTTTTTTCAAGATTTAATTTCTTTGATAAATCAATCACTATTCTTTCTGGTTTATGTAAAGGGAATAATACATATCCCGGAGGAGATAATCTGGAATAATCCAATATTACTATAGCTTGAGTTGCGCAATTTATTATCGCAATAGCATTAAGATTAGATGCAGATATTGATTCAATACATAAAAAGTTTAATAAAAATAAAATTAAATAAATAATTTCGTATTTTAATTTTACGTATATAATTTCCAACATTTTAGAAAAGCATCTAATATCTCATCCCCTAATGCACTACCAGATCTCATAGTAATTTTTCTAGACTCCTTGAGATCAAAATAATTTATTGTTAGCATAACATCTGCTTTTGGTATAACACTTTCTAGCATTTTTTTGGGCCATTCTATTAAACATATAGTGTTATTATTAAAGTATTCTTCAATCCCTATACATTCAACTTCTTCAGAAGAAGTTAACCGATAAAAATCAAAATGACACACATATTTATTAGTGAATAAATAAGACTGAATCAAATTATATGTTGGACTATTTATATGACCAGTATATCCTAATTTCCGCAAAAATCCTTTACATATAACTGACTTCCCTACTCCTATATGACCATGTAAATAAATAATGCATCCTATTTTACAAACTGTCGCTAAAATAGCTCCTAATAACAATGTCTCATGAACATAAGACACAATCAACTCACAACTTTTCATATTTTATATGAATATAGAAATATCAATAATTCAAACATTTTATTTTTTTTTGATAAAATACCCAACTGTTGTATTATTTTAATACATAAAAATTCTGAAATGCTGTTCTAAATAATCTCCAATACACATTCTCAATGTATATTAAATTAGCAATATACCCAACAAAACATGAAAAATATATTTTCTAAAAATATATTATATGATATAAGACTTTATCTATATAAGATCACCGATTCTTTTAGATTACTAAATTTATTAAGAAAAATGTGAAATATCCCCAAATTAAACTTATATACTAAAGTCAATAACATTTATTATAACATAACTTATCTTATATATAATAGCCAAACTTTTTAAAAGTTATCCGCATTATCTACTTTAATATAAATATTTGTTCTGTCTCTAATCTAGAAACTGCTCTATTTAAATCAGAAATATAAATCGTTTATTATGCAATAATATTTCTTTATTTTCTGTATATTTAAAACTAAAAAACACACTCAAAAAAAATGGAGCGGGAAACGAGACTCGAACTCGCGACTTCAACCTTGGCAAGGTTGCGCTCTACCTACTAAGCTATTCCCGCTTATGCCGTATAAACAAGATACAAAACTATTTTGTTATATATATTAGAATATCCCAATCTCTTAAATTTATATATTATCAAGAGCATCATAAACTAATTGTTCTAATATTTCTATAATACAGAATCTAAACACATCAGATATAATGAAATATCTAATTTTTTAATTCTCTATAATTTTAAAAAATATTTTCGATAATATGTTAATTCTGTAACAGATGATCGAATATCATCTAAAGCACGATGAGTTTTTTTTAATTTTAATCCTGATAACAAATCTGACCTCCAACGTAGCACTAGTTCTTTTAATGTACTTACATCTAAATAATGATAATTAAAATAATTTTCTAATTCTGGCATATATTTTAATAAAAAACGACGATCTTGAGCAATATTATTCCCACATATTGGAGATTTTTTAAAAGCAACCCAATTTTTTAAAAAACTTATTGTTAAATTAGCTGCATTAATTTCATTAAATTTACTAGACCTAACTTTCTGTAATAATCCAGTAGCATTATGAACATTCATGTTCCAATCGTCCATCAAAGATAATTGAGTTTCGGATTGAAATATTGCTATTACAGGACCTTCTGACAAAATATTTAATTTACTATCCGTAACTAACGTAGCAATCTCTAAGATACGATCCTTTTCTAAATTTAAACCAGTCATTTCTAAATCTATCCATATTAAATTATCATTGTACATGCATTCTCGCTTATATTAATAAAATGAATATTTTAACATTATTATATTGTTATTATACAATAATAACTTTGATAATATTTAATAAATAAAACACAATATAATATCAAATCTGTATTTAAATAAATCTTAACACATAATAAACACTATAAATTAATTACTCAAAATTTAATATTAAGTATAAAACTTTATTAATTAAATAAAGTAAAATACACAATAAAATATTGCGTTAAATAATAAATTCTATTATGCATAATACCATATTTATGCTTTCAGTATAATATGTACAAATATTAAGTGAATTATCATCAATAAAAGTAATAAAAAATCAGTTAATCCATACACTCCAGGTTTCTATATATGTATATTAATTCTATTAATAGATAGTTATTTAACACGTTTATAATACGTAATTTATGTACATTTGCTACCAATGTTATTGGTAGCAATATATAAAATACATATAACTTGTATATTTTATACAAAATATTACGTTATATGTGATATAGTCACATCTTACTAAGATAGTATTTCTCAAAATACTAAAAATCAAACGTACAATTTTTATTAAATTAAATATTATATAAAATAATTTAAATTAGGTGCTTTTATGATAGAAAAAATACAAGTATTACTACAATATGTATTGCCAAAATACTGGATAACTTATTTAATCGGTTTAGGAGCTTCATGGAAAGGAGGATGCATCACACATTACATTATTAAATTATTTATTCGAATTTATAAAATAGATATGAAAGATTTTGAAAAAATTAATATAAACCAATATACAACATTTAACGAATTTTTTACTAGAAAACTACATAGTAATGCTAGACCTATCGATAATAATGCATCTACACTGATCATTCCGGCGGACGGAATAATAACTCAGACCGGAAAAATAAATCAAACAAAAATTTTTCAAGTAAAAGGAATTTCCTATCATCTGGATGAATTACTAGCTGGACACGATAATATTATAAATTATTTCATTAATGGAATTTTTTCTATTATATATATACCTGTACAAAACTGTCATCGTGTTTATATGCCTTGTACAGGAACGTTACGTGAAGTACTATACATACCAGGTGATTTATTTTCAGTGAATCCAAAAATTGCAACAAATATACCTAATATATTTTCTCGTAATGAAAGAGTTATTTGTATATTTGAAACAAATTTTGGTTATATGGCTCAAATTTTAATCGGTTCCATGATAGTAGGTAGCATTAAAACCACATGGCTTGGTACTATCACTCCACCAAGAGCTGGTGTAGTTAAACATTGGCATTATCCACAAAAAGACACTAATAATGATAGTCATCATAATACAATCATATTAAAAAAGGGAAATGAAATGGGATTATTTAAATTGGGGTCTACTGTAATCAACTTATTTGACAGCAAAAAAGTAATAATAAATAAATTTCAACCACATGATGTAGCCCGAATTGGTATGCCTTTAGCTCAAGGTTATAATGATAATTCAAAAAACTAAAAATAATCACATATAAAGTTTATACATATAAAAATGATATATCGGAAAAATATTATTTTTGTAAATTTACACGAAATGATGCTATATGGTGATTTTTAACAAACAAACCAACTGTTTATATAAAATATTTTCATTAATACTTATATATATTTTGATATTGTTATTTCCAAGTCCAATATCTGCATCTAACTTGCTAGAAACACAAAAAATAAAAACAGATTTTTTCCCTTCCATGCAAGGAAAAATTAATAATAAAAATTTTTTTGTAAATGATCTAAAATCTACATTATGTTGTGCTATTGAACATAATTCTTCTAAGATAGAACCGTGGAAATGTAAAAAAAAAATAAATAATTATTTTTACATGATTTTTCAGTGGAAAATACTTCATTACAATATACATAATCAAAATATTTTTTTAGACCTAAATATTTATAATAAAAAATTAAACAAAAGATTAATATTTATTAATAATAAAATAATAAATTTATTAAAAATAAATCAGCAAAAAAAAATCACTACTCATTATATAAATGAGTTAACAACATTAATATCACAAAAAATAATAAAATTCAGAAATATATTAAATTTTTTAAAAATACAAAAAATATTACTATTTCATAAAAATAATCTACTAGTAAAAAAAAATAAATTCATCTCGTTATGCGAATATCAAAAAATTAGACTATCAAAAACATCCAAATTAGAATTTGCTGACCGCAAAATTAATATTATTCACAAATACACAGTATCTGAATTAAATTCAGCATTGTCTGAAAAAAAATATAATTCCACTTTTAATATCTTAAAAATATTCAAAAAATATTCAAATTTTTTACATGAAAAACAATTTAAATATCTATCTATTCAAGATAATACAATTATTTTAAATATAAAAAATGATTTATTACCTAAATCTATCAAACAACAAGTATATATTACTCACGAACTCTTAATGATTTTAGAACAACAAACACGTAATATAAATAAGATTGCATTAAAACAACAAGAAGTTTCCTTACATACTTTACAAGTGAAACAAGCTTTAACTAACCTAACTAATCAAGCTCAATGGTTAAATAAATCTCCTGTGCTTGGCGCAACATTACGCTCTCAATTTTCTAAATTACCAAAAATGCCAAAATTACAAAAAATTGATCATGATATGAAAAAATTAAGGAGTCAACGATTAATATATGAAAATAAATTAAAAAAACTAACTTTTCTACCTTTAAAAAATAAACAAGATGACAACACATCACTTACACTATCACAACAACATATTATTACATCACAAATAACTAAACAACGTAATATTATTATTATGTTATTAAATAGTTTCGATACTCAAATTCTCGCATTAACAAAATTAAAAATTTCTTCTGAAGAACTTCAAAATATTTTAAAAGATATGTATAAAGCTATACACCGTTATTTATTTTGGATACCTGACATTCCTCCGATTACTATTTCTTATCCTTTAGACGTTTATCAAGATTGTTACAAATTATTAACGATGTATAAATTAAAAAATCTAGTAAAAATACTATATGAAATTCTTTTTGTTAAAAAGAAAATACTAATATTAACAATATTATGCATCAGTATATATATAATAATATATTATATAGCATATTATTTTTATCAAAAATTTCTAGAACAGTCTAGCAAAAAAATAGGTAAAATTAATCAAGATAATTTTTTAGTCACTTTTCATAATATATGGAGTTCAATATTAATATCATTACCATTTCCCATTGCATGGGAAATTATAGGATACAATTTAAGTAATTCTTGGTCATGCATTACTTATGAAGTAATTGGTGATAGCATGCGTAGTACAACTATTTTATTGTGGATTTTATTAATAGGCGCGCGATTCGCATCTACACATGGATTATTTATTACCCATTTTGGGTGGTCTCAAAAAAAAGTACAGATAATTTTTTCAAAGAATTATATTTATAATGTAAGCATAATTATTTTTTTAACAACTACTACCATGATATTCAACCATTATAATAATCAAGAATTCCATAATACTTTAGGCAGATTATGTTTTATATCATTATGTATTTACTTGATATTTATCACAAATAAACTAAAAATTTTTGGTTTAAATTTACATACAAACAAATACAAATCTTCTGATAATATTATTAACCATTTTTTATGGAATATAATGTTATGCGCTCCAATAATCTCTGTATTTACTGTAAGTATAGGTTACTTTTTTGCTACGCAAGCATTGTTAGCCCGACTAGAAATCTCTTTACTAATTTGGGTGATAATATTGATAATATATCACATTATTCGTAGATGGATGCATATACAAAGTATGTACTTTACACTTAAATCATCAAAAACACAGTGTACCATTCTTTCATCAAAAGAAAAAAAAAATAACAATTTACGAAATTCTATAGAGAAAATAAACACACTAACTCTGCATAATAAAGAAAATAAAAATAATTTAGATTTAGATACTATTAGTGCACAATCTTTACAATTAATACGATCTATATTAACACTTATTGCTTTATTATTAATGACTTTGTTATGGTCAGAATTACGATCAGCGTTTTCATTTTTAGAAAACATTACATTATGGGATGTAACGTCTACTATTAAGGGCATAGATAATATTCAACCGATCACTCTTAACGCTTTTCTTATTGCTATTCTAGTAATCATTATTACTACACAAACAGCGCGAAATTTACCAGCATTTTTAGAATTAACTTTTCTACAACGTCTAAATATTTCTTCAGGAACACGATATACTATCACGACATTAACTAAATATATATTAATGTTACTTGGCGGTATCATAGGATGTTCGTTAATAGGGATAGAATGGGTTAAGATACAATGGTTAATAGCTGCATTAGGTGTAGGTTTGGGCTTTGGTCTACAAGAAATTTTTGCTAATTTTATTTCTGGAGTAATGATTTTATTTGAAAAACCAATTCGTATCGGAGATACTGTAACTATTGATAATTTTACCGGTAATATAACAAAAATTAGTATTAGAGCAACAATTATTACTGACTGGGATCACAGAGAAATCATCGTCCCAAATCGAGAATTCATTACAAAAAAATTTATTAATTGGTCTTTATCAGACAAAATAATACGTGTAGTTTTAAGATTTCCTGTACCACCTCAAACTAATATAAATACTGTAATAAAAACTATATTAAAAATGATAAAAACAGTGCCATATATTTTAGAAAATCCATCCCCGGAAATATATTTAGCTAATATACAACAAGGATTTCCTATTCTTGAAGCAAGAACATATGTATCAGATATAAAATATCGTATGCTTATACGCCATCAAATACATATGTTAATTTTTAACTACTATAAAGATAAAGGATTAAATATGCCTTATATACCTACCTATCTTTATTACCTACAATTATATATGCACAAAGATTTTTAAAAAAATAAATAAATACTAACCGTTAACAATCTCAATAAATTATAAAAAATAACTCTTTATTTTATTATTTATCTTATTCTAGATACATATATACCAGAACGAGTGTTAACTTTTACTACATCACCTGATTGTATAAAAAGGGGAACTTTAATGATAGCACCAGTACTCACTGTAGCTAATTTAATTCCAGAAGATCCAGATAAAGACGCAGTATATCTCTTCTTTGTAGAAATACTAGTATTTATAATTTTTAATCCTATATATTCAGGAGGTACTACTAGGATGGGAGCGCTATTCCACAAAGTCACGGCATAGTGTAATTGATTAACCATCCATTTAACATTATTGCCTATTATTTGTTCGGCTACTGCAATTTCTTCAAAATTTTTTTCATTAATAAAATACCAAAATATATTATCATTGTAAATATATACTAAATCTACTTCTACAAGATCAGCAGATTCAAAAAAATCGCCAGATTTAACAGTTTTTTCTAAAATTTTCCCTGATTTAATTTGTTTAAATCGTACACGACTAAATGCTTGACCTTTTCCGGGTTTTATAGCTTCTGCATGTAAAATAATACATGGTTCATTATTTTGAATTATTTTAAGACCAGACTTAAAATCATTAATATGATATATTACCATAATAAAAAGAAAATATAAATATTTTAAAATTAACAAAAAAACGAACCGAAAAACCTCAATATTAACAATAATACTAATAATGTTATCGGTTCGTTTGCACCTTTCTTATTTCTTTCAAGAAATAAGAAACATAATATACAACATTTTTACATTACTATTATGCTAAAATAGTAGTGCTATTTATTACATCATACCACCCATATTGCCACCAGCTCCAGCAGCGCCACCTAAATCAGGTTTATCTTCTTTAGGTAATTCAGTAACCATACATTCAGTAGTAATCATTAAACCTGCGATAGATGCAGCATATTGCAAAGCAGAACGAGTTACTTTAGTAGGATCTAAAATTCCTAGTTCTATCATATTACCATATTTTTCAGTAGCTGCGTTATAACCGGTATTCCCTTCTCCAGATCTAACGTTATTAGCTATTACTGATGGCTCTTCTCCGGCGTTTGCCATAATCTGACGCAAAGGCGCTTCCATCGCACGACGAGCCACTTTAATACCAACATCTTGATCCTCATTGTCACCAGACAAATTACGAATAGCATTAGCTACACGAATTAAAGCAACTCCACCTCCTGCAACAACACCCTCTTCAACAGCAGCACGAGTTGCATGCAAGGCATCCTCTACCCGAGCTTTCTTTTCTTTCATTTCCACTTCAGTAGCTGCCCCGACCTTAATTACAGCAACACCACCCGCTAATTTAGCAACACGTTCTTGTAATTTTTCACGATCATAATCAGAAGTTGCTTCATCCCGTTGCTGATTAATCTGCGCTACACGACTATTTATAGCAGACTTATTGCCTACACCATCAATAATGGTAGTGGCATCTTTAGTGATAACAACACGTTTAGCTTGACCCATATCTTCTAAAGTTGATTTTTCTAACTCTAATCCAATTTCTTCAGAGATTACAGTTCCAGCAGTTAACACTGCTATATCTTGCAACATAGCTTTACGACGATCTCCAAATCCTGGAGCTTTAACAGCAGTTACTTTTACTATTCCACGCATATTATTTACTACTAAAGTAGCCAAAGCTTCTCCTTCAACATCTTCAGCAATAATAAGTAACGGTTTTCCTGCTTTCGCAACAGATTCTAATATAGGCAACATTTCTCTAATATTAGAAATTTTCTTATCTGCTAATAAAATGAAAGGATGCTCCAATTCAACCGCACCACTTTCCGGTTTATTTACAAAATAAGGAGACAAATAACCTCTGTCAAACTGCATGCCTTCCACCACATCTAATTCATCCTGTAAACCAGACCCCTCTTCTACAGTAATTACACCTTCTTTACCTACTTTATCCATAGCTTGGGCAATCAATTTTCCTACAGTTTCATCAGAATTTGCAGAAATAGTACCAACTTGTGCTATAGCTTTAGGATCAGAACAAGGTACTGATAGTTTTTTTAGTTCTTCTACTGCTGCGACTACTGCTTTATCAATACCACGCTTTAGATCCATAGGATTCATACCAGCAGCAACGGCTTTCAGCCCTTCATTAACTATAGATTGAGCTAACACAGTAGCAGTAGTAGTTCCATCACCTGCTGAATCATTAGCCTTGGATGCAACCTCCTTAACCATTTGAGCACCCATGTTTTCAAATTTATCTTCTAACTCAATTTCTCGTGCTACGGAAACACCATCTTTAGTTATAACCGGCGCTCCAAAAGATTTGTCTAAAACCACATTCCTACCTTTAGGTCCAAGAGTAACTTTCACTGCATCGGCTAAAACATTAACACCACGAAGCATCTTAACACGAGCATCATTACCAAATTTTACATCTTTAGCTGCCATTTCATTTTCCTTAAAAATTTTAAATTCAATTAATAAGTTAGTCGTGAATTATTTCTCAACGATAGCAAGGATATCGCTTTCTGACATAATTAATACTTCCTCGTTATCAATTTTTTCAACTTTTACACCATAACCGTCATTGAAAATTACGGTATCACCAACACGTACATCTAAAGCTTTTACCCCTCCGTTTTCCAAAACACGGCCATGACCAACAGCCAACACCTCTCCTCTAGTAGACTTACCAGCTGCAGATCCAGTCAATACGATACCTCCAGCAGATTTTGATTCAACCTCTTTACGCTTAACAATTACACGATCATGCAATGGACGAATTTTCATTTAATACTCCTAATTACATATTATATACTATTTGTATAATAAATCTATTAGATTCGCACTATATATTAGACGCAAGTTCTATTAATATTACTGCCTCAAGACAATATCTAAAATGGGGGCATTACAGATTGCTTCAAGGGGAAATAAGAAATTTTTTAATTTACATACACATATATACATTATGAGATAATATTTAAACAATTTATGCTGCTCCACAAAATACTAATATCTTAAGTAAGAATACTACAATAATTCAACAAGGTACTATAAAATGATAATTATTTTATGCACTATACCTAACCATACATCTCTTGTTTCTAAGATAACAAAAAATTTACTAAATCAAAAATTAGCAGCCTGCATAACTATAATAAACACTGTACAGTCATTCTATTATTGGAACAATACGCTTACAACTGATACCGAAATACAATTATTAATAAAAACACGAAATACTCTAAAAACCTCAGTGTTTAAAACAATAAAAGAAATTCATCCTTATAAAATACCAGAGTTATTAGTATTACCGATTCTGGATGGCGACTCTAATTATCTATCATGGATGCAATCAGTATTACCTCAAACGTAATATTTTAAACAACAGAATTTAAATGTAAAAACTAAAAAATTACAATTAATTTTTAAAATTGCTTTTGCTATTTTTTGCTTTTAAAAAAAAATTTTTTTGATAGAATAAGCTATCAAAAGATTTTATAGAAAAATATTCTTTCAATACACATGTAAAATCAAGAGCCCGGATAGCTCAGTCGGTAGAGCAGAGGACTGAAGATCCTCGTGTCCTTGGTTCAATTCCAAGTCCGGGCATTTACAATAAAATTCTAAATTTAAAATTAACCAGTGCTATTAATATAATTATTCTCAAATTAATTTTTTCTTATTTAAAAACTTTTATTAAGAATATTAAAAGGATACATAAAAGAACAATTTTGTTAAATATGAACAACGCTCTATTTAACTAAACTCACAGAACAAAATGTAATAATTGATATTTAAATATATTAATTTTTAACTGTTGCGACCAAAATTATTATATGATACTGATATATACAAGCCAACATTGCTAACAGCAATATGCACTACTACTGATAGTAATAAAATAGTAATACTGATCAACATATAGTAACACAGAATTATAATTAAAATATAGCACGACAAATCTACAAAAATTTTTATGTGAATAGAACGTAAAATATCTATTTTGCATGTGAAATATGATGTATCTAATTTTAAGAACCATAAACCATCTGCATATAAATAAATTTACTAACTCATACAATGTTCTATTGATGAATACTAATTGATAAAATTCAAGAACTGTCATTCATATAACTATAAATTTTTAAATAAAAGATTTTATATAAAAAAACTTTATATTGATTCTTGCTTGCAAATCTTTACCACAAGAGATTATTATAAGGAAATAAAATAACATATTTAAGAAAACTAAATAGAACTTATAGAATCTAAAAACAATATTATATAAATTATAACTTTAAATTTATTTAAATAAATATAACACTTATGAGTACAATTAAAACCAAATTAATTATTTCAGGAAGAAGCAAAAAATATACACATGGAGCAATTAATCCCATTATTCAACGTACATCTTCAGTAATATTTGATTCTGTTGAAGAACAAAAAAAAATTGCTAAAGAACACCACTATTCAAAACAACTGTTTTATGGACGCTATGGCACTATAACTCATTTTTCTTTCTGTAAATCAATGACAGAACTAGAACATGGAGTGGGTTGTGCGTTATATCCCTGTGGCACAGCAGCTATTACCCACACAATTCTTTCTTTTGTAAATCCAGGAGATCATATTTTAATTACAGAATCTGCGTATGAACCAACACAAAAATTCTGTCGATATATTGCAAAAAAAATGAATATAAATATTACTTGGTTTGATCCACTTATTGAGCAAGAAATTTATAATTTGATTCATTACAATACCTGTTTAGTTATATTAGAATCTCCAGGTTCCATCACTATGGAAGTACAAAATATACCTAGTATAGTGCAAGCAATTCGTAAAAAAAAACCAGATACTACTATTATCTTGGATAATACTTGGTCTGCTGGAGTATTTTTAAAACCCTTAGATATCGGTGTAGATATTTCCCTGCAATCTGGCACTAAATATATCATAGGTCATTCTGATGCGATGATAGGAACAGCAGTATCTAACGAACGTTGCTGGGAAAGATTACAGAAACAATATTACTTAATGGGACAAATGGTAGATACTGATACTGCATATATGGCATCTAGGGGATTACGCACATTACATATAAGATTAAAACAACATGAAGAAAATGGATTACACATTGCCAAATGGTTATCTCAGCACCCCGCTATAGAACGAGTCAATCACCCAGCTTTACCCACATGCAAAGGACATAATAATTTTTTAAAAAATTTTAGTGGATCTAGTGGATTATTTTCGTTTATTTTAAAAAAAAAATTAAACAACGTACAATTATCCAATTTTCTTAATAATTTTAAATATTTCAAAATTGCATATTCTTGGGGCGGATTCGAATCTTTAATTTTAGCGTATCAAACTAAAGAACTATGTTCTATGCGCCCTATTAAAACATTAGATTTTACAGGAACTTTAATTAGAGTTCATATCGGATTAGAAGATCCTAATGATTTAATACAAGATTTATCTCATGGATTGAATAGAATCGATGTGTAAATAAATAATAACTATTCAAAATATTATATGCGTACTCTTTACATATTTATCAAAATCATATTAAATACATCATATGCGAATATAAGGACTGCATAAAAATATTTATATAAACAGTAGCAATATATTTTTTAATTGACTAAATTATGATCTTCTCGTTGAAGAGACTCTTTGCTTAAAGAATCAATTCTATTTTTCATAATCATATAACAATACTTAGTAACATAACGAACTTGGCTTAAATTATATCCTGCAGTATCTATAGGTGGCATAATTTCAATTATTACTACGCCATTAGACCAACGATTTAATTTTACTTTATTATTAAGGTTAGATACACAAATTGGCACAATAGGTATTTTATTGGAAATCGCTGCGTGAAAAATACTAGTTTTGAATGGCAATAATCCTTTATTAAAGCTACGTTTTCCCTCTGGAAATACCCAAAGAGAAATATTATCTACTTTAATAGATCTAACTATTTTTAATACAGTATTATAAGCAGTAAATCTTCTAGAACGATTAATTAATATATTACCACATAACCAATATAACTGACCAAATAACGGAATCCAAAGCAGATTTTTCTTTCCTACTGTTATAGTACGAGGCGGTACTATACAAGACACCGTTACCATATCATAATTATTTTGATGATTAGATATATATATACAATTTTTGGGTAATTTATCTTTTAAAAGATTACGTATTTCAACAGTAATCCCAAATATAGGTGCCATACTTCCAAATAAACGACCTAAAAAAGCTGTGTTATTTGGATGTCTTGGCCTTAATATACAATAAATAATACCGAGTATACAAATACTAACTGATAGTATTGATGCTAAAATAATACGTATAACTGCAAGCACAAAAAATTCCCTATGTTAATAGCATATTATTAACAGTATTTTGCAATAATATCAATTACTTTAATTAATTTTTAAAAACTTATAAGAAAAATAATACTACTTAATCATTTATTCAATATAAAACAATTATTATTTATGATAATTTCATACAACTTAATTGTTTAATAACATATTATATTTCAACAAAACTTTATATAAATAAAAACTAATAAACCTAGTTATAATTATAACCCTATATAAATATTTTTATCAAAAAATTAATAGTTCTTTTACAAAAAGAACTAATGTTAAAATTAAAACATTTTAGATATTTTTATCATATAACACTTAAGGACACATAGCATTTCGATAATCTATAATATCTGCAATAGTCAAAACTGGCATGGTATATTTATGTGAAAATTTAATAATTTCTAAAATACGCGCCATACTTCCATCTTCATTTGTTACTTCACACAATACTCCAAATGGACCTAATCCAGCTAATATAGCTAAATCAACAGCTGCTTCCGTATGCCCTGCGCGTTTTAAAACACCACCATTTTTTGCGCGCAAAGGAAAAACATGTCCAGGACGACGCAAATCAGATGGTTTCGCATACTCTTTTATAGATGTTCTTATAGTAGTTAATCTATCAGATGCTGATACACCCGTAGTAATACCTGTTGCTGCTTCTATTGTAATAGTAAAAGCAGTCTGATAATTATTGTTATTATTTTCTACCATAACTGGTAAATTTAATTGTTTACACCTATCTTCTGTTAAACACAAACATACTATTCCACTACCATAACGTATAGCCAATGCCATTTGTTCAACTGTCATATTCTCTGCAGCAAAAACCATATCACCTTCGTTTTCTCGATTTTCGTCATCCATTACTAAAATGCCACGACCATAGCGTAAAGCATCTAATGCATTTTCAACACGCTCCCTAGATGTGCCAAAAGTAGATAAAATATCTTGATGCATGACTATTCTATCCTCAATAAAATTTTGATTTTACTAAATATAAAAAATTAACTACATATTAAATATGTATAAAAATAAGCGCGTACTAATAATTATCTTATGAACTGCTATAGCAAAATATATTATTCAAAACTTACTAATATTATATACCCATTTCATACTACCAATGAATTTCACCTATATTGCTCATTACTGTATATTAAACATACTACTAGTTATAGTATTAATCTATACTATACTAAATACATAGTATATTTTATTTTTAATAAAAAAACTTTTAATATACTCAAACAATTACAATTATTAAAACTAATTTATTAAATTTCCTAGATATCTTGAGATTAACTAAAACAATATATCAATATTTGTACAAAAATAATCTGATCAGATATAACATAAATAAAAATTTATACACATAATAAATATTATATACACAACCTATAAAGTAACAATTAAATTAATCAGAAACATACGACACTTTATATATAAGTTCATACCATATATATGGTACCAACATAACGCTAAAATAGCTACTATCAATATATAAATCTATTGTAAAATAAAATTTATTACTAATAGACTTTTATATAACTTATTTGAATTCAACCTTTATATTATAAAAAATATAATATTAGACATTCTTCTTTTAGAAGATAAATATTTATTAAAATAAATTCATTTTTCCTTATCTTTTTTTTGAATCATAGAAATTATATTGCTACTAGAATCATCAGGACAAAAATCTAATGCACACACTTGTCCTCCTTGACGTAACACTTCTGCGCCTCCTTTAATATCAGCAACGTTATAATCACCGCCTTTTACTAAAACATCCGGAGATAAATTTACAATTAATCTAGTTGGAGTATCTTCACTAAAAGATACCACCCAATCTACTGCTGATAAAGCAGCTAGCACAAACATACGTTTTTCTAAAGTATTAATAGGTCTATTTTTACCTTTTAAACGTTTTGTTGAATCATCACTATTAACAGCTACAATCAATTTATCTCCAAGTTTCTTGGCATTAGTTAAATAACTAATATGGCCAGAATGCAATACATCAAATACACCATTAGTCATTACTATTTTTTCTCCTCTATCACGAACTAAGGCTATTTCTTTTTTCAATGTATTTTCATCTAATATTCCCAATGTTACATTAGCGCTAATGCATTTACTCATAACATTTTTAATTTCTGATACATTAGTAGTAGCGGTACCAAACTTTTTCACTACAGCTCCAGCAGCTAAATTAGCTAAAAAACATGCTTGTTCTAATCTAACACCTGAAGCTAACGCGGCGGATAGGACTCCAACCACTGTATCCCCAGCGCCAGTTACATCGTATACATCTTTCGCGTGTGTGGTAAAATATAACGGATCTCTATCCTTTATAAATAGAGTCATACCTTGCTCAGAACGAGTAAGTAATATGGCATGTAAATCATAATCAATTATGATTTCCTGTGCTCTACTAATTAATACCTTTTCGGTATAACACAATCCGGCTGCAGCTTCAAATTCTGATATATTAGGCGTTAATATAGTAGCTCCACTATATCGAGTAAACTGTGTCCCTTTAGGATCTATTACAACAGGTATATTAATACAACGTGCTAATTTAATTAGATCTTCTATACAACTTAACGAACCTTTTGCGTAGTCAGATAATACCAAAATTTTACATTCAGGCAAATATAATTTTGCCCGTTCAAATAATTCTTTAGCATTAACTTTATTAAAATTATTCTCAAAATCTAATCTAATTAGTTGCTGATTATGTGAAATAATACGTAATTTTATTATAGTAGGACATTCTTTAATAGTAATAAAATCCCAATCTATATTTGACTGACTTAACTGTTTTCCCAAAATTTTTGCAGCTTCATCCGATCCAGTTAATCCTAACAATCTTGATCGAGCACCTAAAGACGCAATATTCATTGCAACATTAGCAGCTCCACCTGGTTTATCTAGAATCTTATCAACTTTAACAATAGGTACAGGCGCTTCTGGAGAAATCCTATTAGATACTCCATACCAATATCGGTCTAACATAATATCTCCTACAATCAATACATTAGACTGAGAAAAATCTGGAAAAACTACAGTCATATTTTGTCCAAAAAAATAAATTTTTTATTAAAATGCTAATTATTTTATATAAAATATATATATTACAACAGTAAATACGCTTATCAAAAATCATATACTCGATAATTTAACTATATTGTTTATCATTAATATCTAATAAATATGATAAAATTAATTAAAATTATAAGTTATTAATTTTAATCTATATACGCTATAAACAAAACAATTAAATGAATAATTATACATCCATAATAAAATGATTATTCAAATTATTCTTTAAATAATTTACGATAACAAAATTATTATATTTATTTTAAAACAATTTATATTGTTGAATAACAATATTCTCAAGTAAATTGTATTAAAGAATGCATATAAAATTCGTACTATTTATATAAGGTCATATAATGAAAAAATATTTAGTAGGTGGGGCAGTACGAGATATGTTGCTAAAATTACCAATTAAAGAAAAAGACTGGGTAATAGTCGGATCTAATCCACAAGAAATGCTAAATACAGGTTATTCGCAAGTTGGAAAAGACTTTCCGGTATTTTTACACCCTAAAACTCATGAAGAATATGCATTGGCGCGCACTGAAAGAAAATCAGGATTAGGATATACTGGATTTATATGTAACACTACTTCTTCTATTACTATAGAAGAAGATTTATATCGTAGAGATTTAACGATTAATGCTATGGCTTATGATCCAAATACTAACGTTATTATAGATCCTTATCACGGACAACAAGATATACAATTAAGATTATTACGACATGTGTCTCACACATTTAATGAAGATCCATTACGAGTATTAAGAGTAGCAAGATTCGCCGCAAAACTAGCATACATGCATTTTACTATAGCACCAGATACTTTAGCTCTAATGAAAACAATGTCTAAAGAACTAATTACTATACCCTCAGAAAGGATCTGGACAGAAACAAAAAAAGCGTTAATTACTAATAGCCCACAGATATATTTTAAAATCTTATATTATTGCGGAGCCTTAAAAATTTTATTTCCTGAAATAAATATGTTATTTAATAAATTTTCTATTGCAGAAAATCATACTGAAATGAACATTGGTGCATATACTATGCAAGCGCTTTCTAAAATTGCATTTTTAACAAATGACATTAATATACGTTTTTCTATATTATGTCGAGATTTAGATACAAAATTTTTTTTTAACAAAACACAAAACAATATAAATACTAACTATATAAATAAAAAACAATCAGGAATTTCTAATATTAGAAATTTATGTAATAGATTAAAAATACCAAATAAAATTAGAAATTTTGCAGAAACTGTTTCAAAATACCGAAATTATTTATATAACTTTAAACAATTGCCTTCAGAAATATTAATAATTTTATTTAATAATTTTGACTGTTGGCACTATCCGAACAAAATAGAAAAAATAATATTAATCAATAAATCTAATATAACTAAATATAAAAAATTCCAAAATGATGCATTATCTGATCAAGAAAAATTTTTACGTAGCGCCTTTAGTATAGCTCAAAAAATTTCTACAGTTAATATCATTAACGATGGATTTACTGGAGTCAACATAAGTAAAGAGCTATACTTAAGACGTTTACATGCTTTGAACACATGGAGACACAAAAAATAAATATTTAATTTATTTACTCTCTTACAAGAGAGAGATATAAATCGCATACTGTTACATAAAACAACAAAAATATGTAAATATTAAATTCTACATATTACGCATAATATTACTATAAATAGTATAATGTTAATTTATTCACAATAATCAAGACTATTAAAAATAATTTAATCTATCTTTAATAAGATACTAATTAATCTTGCGTAACTTTAACTTTTAATAAATTAAAACTTGTTAAATGCCTAATTGTTAGGCATAATCTTTAAATAAATAAACCCCGCTAATAAAATTCGATATATTATAAAGGGAATAAATGAAATTTTTTGAATTATTTTTAAAAAATATTTAATAGTAAAAAAAGAAATAACAAATGCTGCACCGCTGCCAATAATTAATAATAAAATGTCCTGTATATTATTAAAAAATAATCTACACTGATATATAGTGCATACTATAGCCCCAAATATAACAGGTATTGCTATAAAAAAAGAAAATTCTGTTGATACACGTCGGTTTAAACCTACTAATAATCCTGCTCCAATAGTAGCCCCGGATCGAGAAAATCCTGGTAAAAAAGCTAAGCATTGACAACATCCAATTAATAATGCTTGTGCATACGTCATTTTATCAATATCAAAAGTACAGGAAGGTGTTTTAAAATAATATAATTCTCCAATTAACAAAAATACACTGCCAAATATCAAGCCATATATAATATATGTTATATCAAAGATATATCTGATACTTTCATACAAAATTATACCTAATATTATTCCAGGAAACGTTCCTAACAATATATGTTGAATACAAAAATGTTGTATATCAACATGTATTTTAGAAAAAAAATTGTTTATACAGATAATATGCATAGCACACAATTTCTTCCAAAATGTCAATACTATAGATATAACAACACCAAATTGTATAACTATAACAAAATTAATCATAGAATCATCGGTGCAATTAAGAAGATTTTTAACCATAATCATATGTCCTGTCGAAGAAATAGGTAAAAATTCAGTTAAACCTTCTACTATCCCTAATATAAACACTATAATTAATTTATGTATGTATAAATACATATAAAATCCCAATAAAAATTTATTGAACACAAAATATTATAAATAATTATTTTAATACAAAACATTTTATTTTAAACATGCCACTTTTATTTTAAAAAATAAATACATTGAATTTAATAAAATTAAATGTAGACTACCATTTATTTCTTTTAATACAAATTCCAACATTAGTTGCCCCAGTAATACCTTGCGGCTTACTAACTATTATTTGTGTCCAAAGAATATTAAATTGCTTTATTAAAATATTTGCCACGATATCTGCTACATCTTCTATCAAAAAAAATTGTTTCTCATTTACTAAATTCAGTATCGTATTACTAACATCAATATAATTAATATAAAAAGTTTTATCATTATTTCCTAAATGTTTTGATTTTGGCTCATAACCTAATTGCACATCAAAAATTAATTTTTGTAAAAATTTCTTCTCCCAATCATATATACCAATATATGCCATCACTATTAACTTTTCTATAAACAGAATATCCATATACACATATTACGCAGTTAAATAAAAAATTATCTATTTTAAGTGAAATAAAGTATTATATATTATATAATAATTTGTTATGCATTTATAATAATAATTATGGAAACTTCTTTTATTATAATAATAATATTAGCTTATTTTTTTGGATCAATATCCAGTGCTGTTTTAATTTGTAAAATATTATGTCTTCCGGACCCAAGATTTTTTGGATCTAATAACCCTGGAGCCACTAACATCTTAAGAATTGCTGGTTATAAAATCGCAATAGTAGTCATAATGTTTGATGCACTAAAAGGAGCCATACCTATATGGTTAGGATACTATCTCGTAATGATGAATCCTAAATTTCTAGGAATAACAGCTATCTTTTCTTGTTTAGGACACATGTATCCCGTATTTTTAAAATTCCGAGGAGGAAAAGGTGTATCTACTGCATTTGGATCTATTTCAGCAATGAATTATGATTTTTTTCTAATCATGATAAGCCTTTGGATAACAATTATATTAATATCTCGATACGCTTCCCTAAGCGCAATTGTTACAGCATCAGTAGTACCATTTTACACGTGGTATTTTCAATATCAATATTTATTTGCAATTATAGTAATATCTACTTTAATTGTAACAAAACATATTCCTAATATAAAATTACTATGGATTAAACAAGAAAAACATATCTGGGGAAATAAAAATAAAAAAGCAATACATAATGATAAGAAATCATTATAATAACTATATATTTTTATACTTATCTAATCTTAGGTAACTCTTCTAAAGACCATTTTGGTCGTACTAAAATAGATAAATCCCTATTAATTAAGCCTACCTGTAATCTAATACATCCTACATATGCTATCATTGCTCCGTTATCCGTACAAAATTCTATTCTAGGATAGAATAACTTGCCGTCTCTAATACGCATCATCTTTAAAAGATTTGATCTTAATACACAATTAGCACTAACACCTCCAGATATTACTAAACTTTTTAAACCAGTTTGATCTAGAGCGCGACGACATTTAATCACTAATGTATCAACGATAGCATCCTCAAATGCACGTGCAATATCAGCATAATTTTGAGCATTATAAAAACTAGATAAAATAGTACGCGCTACAAAAGTTTTAAGACCAGAAAAACTAAAGCTTAAACCTGGTCTATCAATCATAGGTCGCGGAAATATATAACGCCCAGAAACTCCCTGTTGTGCCATTTTTGATAATAACGCTCCGCCAGGATATTTTATCCCTAATAATACAGCTATTTTATCAAATACCTCACCTACAGCATCATCTGTAGATTCTCCTAAAATTTCATACTTTCCTAGATCGCGCGCTAATACAAGTTGAGTATGTCCTCCAGAAATTAATAAGGCTATAAATGGAAAATTAATGGGAGTTTTCTCCAACATTGGAGACAATAAATGAGCTTCCATATGATTAATATCAATAGCAGGAACTTTCCAAGCATATGCTAATGCTTTCGCGGTAGTTGCTCCGACCAACAACGCTCCTACTAAACCAGGCCCAGCAGTATACGCTATACCATTAATATCCTTAGGACTTGAATTAGCCTGATCTAATACAGATAAAATTAAAGGAATTATTTTTACTATATGATCACGAGCAGCTAATTCTGGAATCACACCCCCGTAATCAGCATGCAATATATTTTGCGCATACGTTTGATGAGCTAACAATCCTTGATATTTATCATAAACTGCGACCCCGGTTTCATCACATGATGTTTCAATTCCTAAAATACGCATACATACAGCTCCACATTATAACAAATACAAATATTAAAGATATACTTATATTTATTTGCTAAAATTAATATCTACATATTGCATAATATATAAAATATAATTATCATACTATACATCAAAATTACAATACACTACAAAGTGTCTCAAATTGCATAGAGAGAAAATATGCCGATAGTTAAAATACGTGAAAATGAGCCGTTCGATGTGGCTTTACGCCGATTTAAAAGATCTTGTGAAAAATCTGGAGTTCTATCTGAAGTACGTCGTAGAGAGTTTTATGAAAAACCAACTACGGAACGCAAACGTGCTAGAGCATCCGCAATAAAACGTCATGTAAAAAAAATGCATCGAGAAAACCTAAAACGCGCTCGTTTATATTAACACTACTTTTTACGAAAAACATACGATATTAATTATTTCTTATAATATTTAATAACAAGAGTGTTGTGTATTCAGTATGATATTAATAATCAATATCAGCTATTAATTTAATTGTCTAAAAAAACAAATAATTAAGGAACAAAATTATTCGTGTTTCAAATACAATAATTAAAGAACTAATATCACGCACAAATATTATTGATATAATATCCCATAAATTTTATCTAAAAAAACAGGGAAAAAATTTTGTAGGTCACTGTCCTTTTCATGATGAAAAAAATCCATCATTTACCGTAAGTATAGAAAAACAATTTTATTATTGTTTTAGTTGTGGATCACATGGAAATGTAATAGATTTTTTAATGAATCATGATAAGCTCAATTTTATTGAATCTATTCAATTCCTATCAAACATGCATGGAATTTCAATAAATTCAAATATTAATGCTTGTAAAAATAACAACTCACAACAAAATGATTTATACCAATTAGTTAATGAACTATGCGAATATTATATTAATATCCTCAATCAAAAAAAATATTCATATGTCTACGAATATTTAAAAAAACGTGGATTAAACTCTGAAACTATTAATAATTTTAGCATAGGATTTGCCCCTCCAGAATGGGAACATTCTATAAAAATCACTAAAATTCTTTCATACAAAACAGAATTACTAAAAAAATTAGGTATATTTTTGGGTAAACATCTAAATTATCACCAAAGATACAATAGATTTCATAATCGAATTATATTTCCTATCCATAATATCAATGGAAATATTATAGCATTTGGTGGACGTTCTATTTCAGACAAAACAACACCTAAATATTTAAATTCTGCAGATACTGCGATTTTTAAAAAAAGTCAAAATTTATACGGTTTATATAAAAATTATGTGCAACATAAAAAAATTCCTTACATACTTCTAGTAGAAGGTTATTTCGATGTTATATCACTCATGGCATTTAAAATTCCCTATGTAACAGCTACTTTAGGTACTAATATTACTGCTTATCAAATTAATATGCTATATAAAATTACCGATTGTATTATCTGTTGTTATGATGGTGATAATGCAGGGAAAATAGCAGCTTGGCGTACTTTAAATCAGACATTACCTTATCTGACTGATAAACGTGAAATATATTTTATATTTTTACCTAATGGAGAAGACCCAGACACCCTAATACGTAAAATAGGAAAAGATAAATTTTTGAAAATTTTGCAAAACAAACAAGATATATCAAATTTTTTATTTAAAATATTATCTCAAAAAATAAATTTGCAAACATTATCTGGAAAAATTAAATTAAGCAATTTGATATTACCTATGATTAAAAAAATTCCTGGAGAAACATTAAAATTGTACTTATTGCAACAATTAGGAAATAAAATAGGAATCTTAGATGATAGAAAACTGCATCAATTACTTCAAAAAACACCTGTTTCATCTGATTATAATACAAAAATCACAAAAAATATTGACATTAGTAACACTGTAGAACACATATTAATAGGATTATTGATGCAAAACCCAAAACTTGCTAAATTAGTTCCAGACACACAAATATTACAAACATACGAAAACTATGATATAAAAATATTTATAGATTTAGTTGAAACATGTAAAACATATACTATATTAAATTCTGCTCAACTATTAGAGCATTATCGTGATAATAATTTTTTCAAAAAACTTGAAATATTAACTTTTTGGAACCACATGGTTAAAGAAGATATAATTGAAAATACATTTATAGAAGCATTAATAAAATTACATAATTTAATATTAAAACAAAAACAAGAAACATTAATAGCGCAAGATCGTGTAAATAAACTAACACAACAAGAACGCAGAGAATTATGGCTAATCAATCAAGCATTATCAGTGCAATATAATACTGCTAAGTTTTAATAAAAAATTTTCATTAACAAATATCTATCGAATAGGTTATAATGAATTTTTCCTGTACTAGAATATAAAATTTTAAGTCACTATTAACATTTTAATACTACTCCAAGAAGTGGGAGTCTTTTATAATGGAACACAACCCACAATCACAACTAAAGTTACTCGTTACCCGTGGAAAAGAACAAGGATATTTAACTTTTTCTGAAGTTAACGATCACTTACCAGCAGACATCGCAGATCCTGGGCAAATAGAAAATATAATTCAAATGATGAATGATATGGGTATTCAAGTTATGGAAGAAGCCCCAAATTCCGACGATTTTTTATTAATAGAACACACTACCTCCACTAATGATGAAGAAGATGCAACAGAAGCAGCTGTACAGGCGTTAGTAAATGTAGAATCAGATTTAGGTAGAACAACTGATCCGGTGCGGATGTACATGAGGGAAATGGGTACTGTGGAGCTATTAACTCGGGAGGGTGAAATAGATATAGCGAAAAGAATAGAAGATGGAATAAATCAAGTTCAATGTTCAGTTGCTGAATATCCAGATGCGATTACTTATTTATTAAAACAATACGAACGCGTCAAAACTGGTGAAGTACGTTTATCAGAATTAATCACAGGGTTTGTGGATATTAATGCGGAAAATATTACCTCTTTAAATAATAACATAAATAATATTTCTCACAATATTCACTCTATTATTAATATAGAAACAATATCTGAAGATAATGAAGAAGAAAATGATTATAACAATATTGATCCAGAAATGGCTCGTAAAAAATTCAAAACACTACGTAATCAATATGATTTAACACGTAAAACTATTCAATGTAATGGACGCAATAATATTCAGTCATTAAAAGAAATTTCAAAACTTTCTGAAGTATTTAAACAATTTAGATTGGTTCCAAAACAATTTGATTACTTAGTAAATAGTATGCGTACTATTATGGAACGAGTACGAACACAAGAACGATTAATCATGAAATTATGTGTTGAAACTAGTAAAATGCCTAAAAAAAATTTTATTGAATTATTTTCGGGTAACGAAACTAATGACAATTGGTTTCGCGCTGCTTTATCTACGCATACATCATGGTCAGAAAAATTAAATACAATCAATCAAGATGTATATAATGGCATACATAAATTATATCAAATTGAACAAGAAACTGGATTAACTATAAAGCAATTAAAAGATATTAATCGTAGAATGTCTATAGGCGAAGCTAAAGCACGTAGAGCTAAAAAAGAAATGGTCGAGGCTAATTTGCGTTTAGTAATATCTATTGCAAAAAAATATACAAACAGGGGACTACAATTCTTAGACTTAATACAAGAAGGGAACATTGGTTTAATGAAAGCTGTAGATAAATTTGAATACCGTCGTGGTTATAAATTTTCTACTTATGCCACTTGGTGGATTCGACAAGCTATCACCCGATCAATAGCAGATCAAGCACGTACTATTCGTATTCCAGTGCATATGATAGAAACTATCAATAAATTAAACCGAGTTTCTCGTCAAATGTTACAGGAAATGGGTCATGAACCAACTCCTGAAGAACTAGCAGAACGTCTATTTATGTCAGAAGAAAAAATTAGAAAAGTATTGAAGATAGCTAAGGAACCTATTTCCATGGAAACCCCAATAGGGGATGACGATGATTCCCATCTTGGTGATTTTATTGAGGATACTACTTTAGATCTACCGTTAGATTCAGCAACTTCAGATAATTTACGTACTGCTACACATGATGTACTTGCCGGGTTGACTCCAAGAGAGGCTAAAGTATTGCGCATGAGATTTGGTATTGATATGAATTCTGATCACACGTTAGAAGAAGTTGGAAAACAATTTGATGTAACTAGAGAAAGAATTCGACAAATTGAGGCAAAAGCTTTGAGAAAATTACGTCACCCTAGTCGTTCTGAAATATTAAAAAGTTTTTTAGATGATTAGATATATTTATATATTACATAAATATATAATAATGCTTACATAAAAATTATAATCGTTTATATGCTATGGAAAAAAACCATTGTATTAATTAAAAAGTCAATATTGTTGATGTAATGCTCTTACATGTGAAACACAAGAGATAATATAAAATAATCTAGTAAAATACTAATTATTATATATAATAATTATTTAAATTAACATTTTTGCAATAAATATTATATGTTAAATATAACATCATAATATAATGCTTTCTTTGTAGAGTTATATTTTTTATATATAAATGATAAAATAACGGCCCCTTAGCTCAGATTGGTTAGAGCAGGCGACTCATAATCGCTTGGTCGCTGGTTCGAATCCAGCAGGGGCCACATACATGTATATATGACATAATAATTTTTCTCTATGTTTATAAAGAAATGAAACATGCCTTATTATTACTTTGACCCGCAATATAAAGAACACTAATCCTTATTTATTATTTTAATAAGGACCAATAAAACAATATTTTGTTAAAATAATTATTATTAATAATAAAATTAAAACATTCAATACATTTCACAAATTAAAATAACATAATATATCTAAAAATTTAGTACGTTCTACTAACACACCTAACACAATAAGTATAAAAACCCATAAAAAAGAACTAATCCAATTAAATATTTGGAAACGTAATGAATTTAATCTATATACACCCGCAATAATAGGCAATACAGTTCGTGCAAATGCTATAAATCGCCCAAAAAATAAAGCATACAAACCGTGTTTATTTAACATAAACACGATTTTTTGATAAAATTTATTAGGAAATCTTGACAACCAACGTCTTACAGTTTTATTTCTTTCTAAAAATTTACCTTGTAAATAACTTATCCACGTCCCTAAACTTGCAGCTATTGTTAAAATAAACAAAGTTATGAAAAAATTTAAACAACCCTTTCCTATTAAAATCCCTAAAATAATCAACAAGCTATCTCCTGGTAAAAACACAGCTGGAATAATAGCATTTTCTAAAAAAAGAATAATAAATATTAAAGAATAAACGATCAAAATAACTCTTATATTTGAAAATAATGTAAAATTATAATTGCATATTGTCCATAACAGTTCTCTAAAAATATTCATAACCATATGATGCATTACAGAAAATAATACCGACTATATAATAAATACTATAAATTTTTTAGTGCTTTTATATAAACAAAACACCATTTATACAAAGCATAAAAACCCGTTTTTAAAAATTTTAAATGAATTTAAGTATAATGAAAGCAATAATCATTAATCTCACTAAAATTTTACTTTATAAATACGCTAGTTTAATTATCTAATATAATAAAGACGAAAAAACTTTATAAATAACTTATACAACTACATACTTAATTACATATAACATAATATATGTATATCTTCTAAAAAGAAAATAATTCACTCTATTCATATAAAAAATTATTTCTCAAAATATTTTACTATTTATTCAATCAAAACTCACACTGTAATAAATAAAACAAACACCACTAATTGAATAAAATATAATAATGACTTTGATTAAAACACCTTATATTCAAGATACCTGTAGTATTAACTTATTATAAGGAGTCGATCGTTAAGCCGGGTTCTGTCTCGAACAATCATTCATCTAAACTAATATTTGCATATTAGTTTTAGCAGCTTACCCAAGTTCAGTACGGACATACTATAGAACTTATATTTAGCCTTGCTCCGAGTGGAGTTTACATGACACGAACTGTTACCAATTCGTGCGGTGTGCTCTTACCACACCTTTTCACCCTTACCGTGTAATAAACACATATTTTTCCTACACATATATTCTATATATAGAATTGATAATATTAATCACAGGCGGTGTTCTTTCTGTTGCACTGGTCGTAGATTCACATCTCCCAGGTATTACCTGGCACTCTGTCCTATGGAGCCCGGACTTTCCTCTCCTTATTCTATTCACAAAACATTACTTGTTAATAATATCAAATAATTGTAAATATAGAAGCAGCGATTGTTTAATCAACTCCTTAAATTATATATATAATTATATATTAATATTAATACTCAAATATTTTACAAATATTTATTTTTTAACTTTATTAAATTTCTTATTTAAATATTGTTTATAAATCACATTTCTCTTTGTACCATACATAATTTTCATTAAAATTGCAACTTTTTTCAAAGGTAATTCTTTGATTAATATTTCCATAATATACGATATTTTAGGTGACAAAACATTACTGTTTAAACAATTTCCAGAAACAATCAATACTATTTCTCCGCGAATCTTCGAAGTGTCTCTCTGTATCCAAGATAATAATGTACCTATAGGAGCGCCATAAATAGATTCCCATACTTTAGTTAATTCTCTTGCTAAAACCACATGACGTTCTGTGCCAAACACACTAATCATATCCTGTAAAGTTTCTATAATTCTATGTTTTACATCATAGAAAATTAAAGTACGAGGCTCTTCTAACAAATCTTGTAACCGATTTATACGGACACTATGTTTGCGCGGCAAAAAACCTTCAAAGCAAAACCGATCTGTTGGTAATCCAGATCCACATAATGCAGTAATAGCAGCGCATGGACCCGGCAAAGGAATTACTTTAATATTCAATGCTTTACAAGTTTTTACTAAAAAATACCCGGGATCACTAATTAATGGCGTGCCAGCATCAGCAACTAACGCGAGACTAAAACCAGATTTTAATTTATCTACTAACACTGGTGTCTTTTTGTGTTCAGTATATTGCTGAAATGAATACAAACTTGCTTTTATGGAATAAAATTCCAACAAAACACGTACACGCCGAGTATCCTCTGCTACAATATAGTCCACTTTTTTTAAAACAGATAACGCTCTAAATGTAATATCTTGTAAATTACCAATTGGAGTAGGAACAATATACAATATTGACATATTTATACTTGAAAAAATTATACATGTATAATCTATAAAAAATATTCAATTCGCAATAAAATACTAAGTTTATATAAATTTCTTATGTATATTATGTGATAATATAACCATATTATTGTGTTTACTTGAAAATTTATTATATACATAAAATTTTAAATCAAAACTGTAGATAATAATAGATATTAAAAACTAATTCAATTAATATAATTGATGTTATCAAATATAAATTCTTTCAATAATTTATTAAAATTGATATAATACTAACTATATAAACACATGTTATTTTTAAGTATAAACTTAAATAAAAATTTAGTTTTATAAATATAAAGAACAAAACATGAATTGGCTATTATTAACAACCTTATTATCTATAGTAACATTGCAAGCGTGTTGTTCCAGCCTACTAGCAGTAGGAACCGCTACGGCTATAACAACTGCTTGGAATGATTCCCGTACTTTAGGTACACAATTAGATGATAATATCATAGCAATTAATATCACATATTCTTTATATAAAAACTCACATATCAGGCAAGCCGCTAGAATAAAAAATACTGTATATCACGGTGACGTATTGTTAACTGGTCAGTCTCTTTCTTCTGCATTGACTGAAGATGCTATAAAAATAATCAGAGAAATTAATGGAACTAAAAAAATTTATAATGCCATCAGAAAAAAATCCCCAATAAATCTCCAGTCTATTTTACGAGATATGTGGATTACTAACAAAATACGATTTAATATCTTTTTAAAAGATAATATTTATAGTTCTGATATTAAAATAACTACAGAAAATAAAGAAGTATTTTTAATAGGTAAAATTACTCCAGAAAAAGAAAATATACTTAGAGAGATAATAAAACAAACGGCCCCGACAGTATCGATAATATTCATCCCATATTTACATAAATGATCTTATTTTATATTATATATTTTAATATTTAAATAATTTCTATCTATATGATTAAATAAATATTATTTAAATGTAAAATTTATAAAAACAACAGTGCACCTCATCATTTTACATTTTTAAAATAAAAATAAAAAATAATCAAGCGCACTATTTTATTATGTATTGGTATATTCACTTTTTATAAATAATAAAATTATAAAAAATTATTATATGATATTCAATCAATATTAATATTTAAATTAATTTTAAAATTACACTAAATTAAATTAATAAATCAATAAATAATAACTCTTTATTTTTATTAAAGGTAAAACTGCTACATCTTACCATATTGCCTGATTATTTAAGAATAAAACACTATGATCAAAATTAATTGTACATACCAATAAATATTTAAATATTATTTTTCTATAACAACTGAAATCTTTTAATATAAATTACTTACATACAAAATATCTAAATTTTTTTCAGAAACAATTTAAATACAACATGACTCCCAGCGTTAAACCATATTAACGAATATAAACTTGTAAATATTTTCATTATAAAGCACAATATTAATATATTTGATAAAATCATAAAAATACATTTATCTCTATCAATCCCATAAAACTAATTAACTTATCAACGTTTAGAAAACTGCGGTTTTCTACGTGCTTTACGTAATCCAATTTTCTTCCTTTCTACTTCTCTAGCATCTCTAGTAAGAAAACCATTTAAACGTAAAACACCTCTTAATTTATCGTTATACTGTAATAACGCACGTGTCACGCCATGGCGTATAGCTCCAGCTTGGCCAGATACACCACCGCCTTTAACAGTTACATATACATCTAAATCGCGCAACAAATTAGTAACTTGCAAAGGCCTTACTACAACATTTTGAACACTATACTTTGCAAAATATTCATTTAAAATGCGCTTATTAATAGTTATTGTTCCAGTACCAGGTCTGATAAAAACCCGAGCAGAAGCACTTTTTCTCCTGCCAGTACCATAATATTGATTAGCAATATTCAATTTATCTATTTCCATATTTCATAAATCTAAAAATTTATAACTTTCGGAGTTTGCGCACAATGTAAATGTGTGCTACCTGCATATACTCTAAGCCTACTGTACATAACACGACCTAGCGGCCCCTTAGGCAACATACCTTTTACTGCAATTTCTATTACTCTCTCCGAGCGTTTATTCATCATCTGTTTAAAATTTAATTGTTTAATACCTCCTATATATCCAGTGTGATGATAATATATTTTATAGTTCTGCTTTTTACCTGAAATATATACTTTCTTTGCATTTAAAACAATAACATAATCTCCAATATCTATATGAGGAGCGTATTCTACTTTATATTTACCTATTAAATATTTAATAATTAAGCTAGAAAGACGTCCCAGCACTTTATCCTTAGCATCAACAACATACCATCTTCGTTCTTTAAGAAAATTTGATTTTACCATAAAAGTTTTCATAAAAATTAAATTTAACCTAAAACACTTTATTTATAATAAGTAACAACTATATTCGATATAAAGCAACTCATAACATCCCCAAGCATTGTAACATTTTGTTACTGCAAATAATAGTGTACCTCCTAATTTTTTAAAAATTTCAATAAATTGAACATAACTAACCTATTAATTAAATACCGCTACACCATTAATATATAACCATCATAATTAATATATTGACCTACTCATGTTTATTCATAAGTACATACAATCCATTTCAGCAAATAAAAACTAAAATATATATATATCTAAATATACCTATCAAAATCATACCGATTTACAAAATTTTCTATTATAACTTTTATTGATAAAACAATCTAAGTAGAATAAAATTCTAAATAAATACACTAATAGCTATAAAACATTGAACCAATATATTATATTGAATACGTAATAAATACATTTATAGAGGTATATTATGGTCTGGGTATTAGCGCTCATTAATTTAGTAATTGGAATTTTTATAGGCATCACTATTATGTACTATAAGACAAAATATTTATTAAATAATCAAAAAAATTTACGTAATGAACTACAAAATAATAAAACACAACTTAATGCATATAAAAAAGAACTAAGTCAGCATTTTTTTAATACCATAGATTTACTTAATAAAATAGCAGAAAATTATCGCAGTCTATATGATAACGTTAAAAAAAGCGCTAATTTTTTCTTACCAAATGCACATATGTTAAATAACATAGAAGAATTTAGCACGCAGAACATAAAACATGAAAAATTACCTATTGAAACCCCGTTAGACTATTCTGATAATATAGAAAATACTACAGAAAATCTCAACAATAAATAATATAAAAATTTCCAATTCTATAGTTATTTCATAAATATAATGTTTATCGTCAGATAACGCAATATGACTATTGCAGATAATTTAAATAATTTTTAACACCAAAAAATTATAATTAATACATTTGATAGATTTTTAACAAAATTAAAGCTTATATATTTTAATATAACTAATTACATCTATTTATTATGAAAATAAAAAAATTATTTACATTACTAAATATACCATTTTTATTAGGAATATCACATTCTTATGCTGTTATGCAAAAAACCCCAGTATCTACAGAAATTTCATCATTAAAAACTATGCCAAGTTTAGCGCCTATGTTAGATACGGTGCTACCAGCAGTTGTAAATATACATGTAGAAGGTACACAACCCGTTAGAAAACTTACATTACCTAAAGAATTTAAATATTTCTTTGGACCAGATATACCTGGCGGTAATTTTGGATCAAAACCATTTGAAGGATTAGGATCAGGAGTTATTATTAATTCTAACAAAGGTTACGTTGTAACTAATAATCATGTTGTTAATGGAGCAGACAAAATTAAAGTACAACTTAATGACGGAAGAGAATTTAATGCTAAATTAATAGGACATGATGAACAAACTGATTTAGCATTACTACAAATATTAAAATTTAAAAATCTTTCTGAAATTAAAATGGCAGACTCTGATACTTTAAAAGTGGGAGATTTTGCTATTGCGATAGGTAATCCTTTTGGATTAGGTCAAACAGCAACATCTGGGATTGTATCTGCTTTAGGAAGAAGTGGTTTAAATCTGGAAGGATTAGAAAATTTTATTCAAACTGATGCCTCTATAAATAGAGGAAACTCAGGAGGCGCTCTAGTTAACTTACATGGAGAATTAATTGGAATTAACACCGCAATATTAGCTCCTGGCGGAGGAAATATCGGAATCGGGTTTGCTATTCCTAGTAATATTGTGAAAAATTTAAGTCAACAATTAATCGAATTTGGGGAGATAAAGCGCGGTCAACTAGGAATTAAAGGCACAGAACTAACTGCTGATATAGCTAAAGCTTTCAATATAGATATACAACGCGGTGCATTTGTTAGCGAAGTTTTACCGGGATCTGCTGCTGCTAAAGCAAATATTAAGGCTGGAGATATCATTGTATCTATAGAAGGAAAACCAATACAAAACTTTGCTGAATTAAGAGTAAAAATAGGCACTACCGTTCCGGGAAAAATTATAACATTGGGTCTATTAAGAGATGGAAAAATAAAGACAGTATCAGTCTTGTTAGATGATAAAGCCTCTGTTAGCGTTAACGCCAATGAAGAAATATTAACTCCTGCATTACAAGGAGCATCATTAAGTAATGGGTATTTAAAAAATGGTGTAAAAGGTGTGCAAGTTATAGATGTTATCAAAGATTCTCCCGCGTATTCTATTGGCTTGCAAAAAGGCGACTTAATAATTGGATTAAACCGCATAAAAATACAAAATTTATCACAATTAAGACAAATCCTAAACGAAAAACCATCAGTAATAGCTCTAAACATTTTGCGTGGAGATACTAATATATTTTTATTACTTCGATAATATTTATAAATAAATAAAATTCAACATTGTCAAAACACTAAAAATTATGAAAATAATTGATTTTAAAAAAACATAATTTTAAAAAAAATATATTTAAATTTCTTGTTACTGTAGGCATTTAAAATAGTTAAATTTTACTAAATTAACCTATTAGACTATAGTTAAACGTTCTATACAGGCTCCCATATTTTTTAGTTTTTTTTCAAAACCATCATATCCTCGATCAACATGATATATACAATCAATAACCGTCAAACCTTGAGCAATGCATCCAGCTAACACCAAACTTGCAGATGCTCTCAAATCTGTCGCCATTACTCTCGCGCCAAATAATGAATTAACCCCCAAAAAAATAATTATATTTTTATCTAAAATTTTAACTTTAGCGCCCATACGAACAAGCTCTGGTACATGCATAAACCTATTTTCAAATATAGTTTCCACAATTTTTCCTGTACCTTCAGCCACCGAATTTAATAAAGTAAATAACGCTTGCATATCAGTGGGAAATCCTGGGTATGGTGCAGTCCTAAGATTAATGGCTCTTGGTCTTTTTCCATGCATATTCAAACTAATCCAATCTTTACCCGTCTTAATATCAGCTCCCGATTCACGTAATTTTTTTAAAACAACACATAAAGTATCTGGTCGGGATCGTAAACATACTACACTTTTACGTGAAACTGCTGCTGCAACTAAAAATGTTCCGGTCTCAATTCGATCAGGCATAACACAATATTTGCCACCACCTAATTTTTGCACTCCCTCTATAATAATTCTATTACTGCCAGCTCCAATAATGTTAGTTCCTAACATATTAAGAAAATTAGCAGTATCAACAATTTCTGGTTCTCGCGCAGCGTTATCAATTATAGTTATACCCTCTGCCAAAGTTGCAGCACTCATAACAGTTACTGTTGCTCCAACACTAACTTTGTCCATTATAATATGTGCTCCACGTAATCTACCATTGACTGAAGCTATAACATGCTCTTCTTTTACTATAACTTTAGCACCCATTTTTTTTAAACCACTAACATGCAAATCTACTAACCTCTGGCCTATAGAACATCCACCAGGCAACCAAATTTTTCCTTGACCAAATCTTGCTATTAAAGGAGCCAAGGCCCAAATAGAAGCACGCATGGATTTAACTAAATCGTAAGGTACACAACATATCTTTACATTACTAGTATCTGCAAATAATACTTCACAGTAATATTCTACTTTTGCACCAAATTTCCGTAACAATTTGATAGTAGCATCAACATCCTTTAATTTAGGAACATTAATAATTTCGACTGGTTTTTCAGTTAACAAAGTAGCAAACAAAATCGGCAATACAGCATTTTTTGCTCCTGATATTATCACCTCCCCACTTAATGGGGTGGGTCCATGAATATAAAATCTATCCATTATCATAAAAAAATTAAATATTAAATTATGTAAATTTACGCGATGTAAAATTTACGTTTTACGATCCATTCTTCAGGATCAAATGTTTTAATAGTCACCGCATGGATATTTTTATTTATAATCTCTGTCATAAGAGGAGCATAAATAATCTTATGCCGCTCTAATTCTGTAATACCGTAAAAGATACGACTTACCGCTATAATATAGCAATTTTTTTGATTTGTATTCACGTACAATTCATCTAATGATAAATGTTGTAATAAAATATTTTTAACTATATTACTTATACTCATAGATTTTTATCCAAACTGTATAACGCATATTATATAAAATTTAATTTTATACTCATACATATATTGCACTATTTTAAAACCATATACTAAATATTAAATTTAGAGTTAAAACTAATTTTTCAAAATCATATTTTTACGTTAAAACTCATAATATTTATTTGTTATTATAACACTATAAGTGCATACCTTTTATTTCTATAAAATCTATTAAAAACATAAAATTCATCATTATCCATTATTATACAATTTAGTATAAATTTTTAATAAATACAACTATGCATATTATGCATGCGCCATAAAATACAATTGGTTATATAAAACATATATGTTGCTCACATATAATAAAATATTTTTACAAAAATATTTAATTCATTAAGTTACTACAACACACTTAATTTAATAATAAACAATATTGTAATATATACAAAAAAATCAAATTTATTTATTAAAAATATGATTAAAAATCAAATCAAAATTATTAAAAATAGTTTATTTAAAAATTTACAAATCCAAAAAGATATATACATAATTAACACATATAAATATACTTCATATAGAGTAATAAAATAATTTAATATATTTAATGTAATAAATATTACTATGTATTTAATACTGCTTATCTATGCCTAAAATAATTAAATTTAATTGCATACTATATAAATTAACTTAATTATATATATTGCATTCATATTTTTAAAGACAAGAGTTCTTCTATTTTGTAAAAATTTTATATAAAAATATAATATATCTAAATTTTAGATATGTACTTAAATAAATTAAATTAACTAAATAATTTTATACATTATACAAATAATTAATTTTTCATTTAAAATGATTATAATCACAATTATATCTACATTTAAATTTTTTAAAAAATATAAAAATATAAAAAAAAAATACATTTTTATAATTTTTTTAATAATAATAATATTATTTATTCTTATAACCACAATTAAAATTTTAATAAATCTTCATAACCCACAAAATTTATTTCCCTATCACAATACATATAACTGCCAAAGTAATATGGTAACCATTCATTCATATAGTACTAAAGGATATCTTAAATGTATAATAACAACATGTTATGTTACACATATTTTACATGATAAAATTACTTGGTTTACTAACCCAAAAATCACTATTTTTGATAAAAAAAATATCCCAATATGGCGTATTACAGCAAACAAAGCAGCATTAAACTACAATAAAATATTATTTTTACATGGATGTGTAGATATCAGAAATTTAGTGCAACATACTTCCTTACAATCTATTATCTCAAACCAAGCTATAATTAATTTAACTACTCAAAGTGTTATTATGAATACAAAAGTAACGGTATATGGGACAAATTTCTTTTCTATAAGCACAAAAATGCATGCTAATTTATACACACAAACAGCAATATTTATTGATGATGTAAAAACCTATTATGATATTCAATATATACCATAAATATACTATTCTATTAATTTGCATTAGCACTATTTCAGTATCCAATAATTTAGATGCTCAAATTCAAAAAAATATTCAAACAATTGAAATTTATTCATCATATCAAACTATTGATATATTAACTGATACTATCACCTTCACAGGTAAAGTAACCCTTAAATATAAAAACATTGACCTATATGCAGATAAAATATTAATTTCTCATATAAAAAATACACAACTCCCATCAATGATAAAAGCATATGGAAATCCTGTTACTTTAAAACAAATACCTAAAATAGGTCATACAATATTTGCTCAATCACTAATTGTGCAATATAATGCAGACCATCATATTCTCTCTTTTATTGGAGATGCTTGTATAAAGCAAGCGGATAATTCGATAAAAGCTGAAAATATTATTTATTTAATAAATAAAAAACAAATAAAAGCTATTTCTAATAAAAATAAACAAATAATTTCAACTTTATTAATTAAACCAATAAATCAATAATTTAATGCAAACACTCATTGCAAAAAAATTATCTAAAAATTATAAAGGTAAAAACATTGTTAAAGATGTTAGCATATATATAACTTCTGGAGAAATTGTGGGTTTATTAGGGCCTAATGGTTCTGGAAAAACTACAACTTTTTATATGATATTAGGAATTATTAAACACAATTCTGGAGATATTTTTCTTAATAAGAATAATATTACTACACTACCAATTTATACTAGAGCACAATTAGGTATCAGTTACTTACCACAAGAAAGTTCTATATTTAGAAGATTAACTGTTTTTGATAACATCATGGCTGTTTTACAAATAAAATACAAACTTAATGTTAAAAAACGTTACAAAATTATTACTGAATTAATGAATAATTTTAATATTCATCATCTAAAAAATAATATTGGATATACTTTATCTGGGGGTGAAAGAAAACGTGTAGAAATTGCAAGAGCATTAGCAACTAAACCGAAATTTATACTACTTGATGAACCATTTTCTGGAGTCGACCCTATTTCAATAATAGAAATACATAAAATCATGCATAAGCTTACACAACAACATGGCATCGGAATATTAATCACCGATCATAATGTCAGAGAAACTTTACGTATATGTAATAGAGCATATATATTGAACCAGGGAACCATTATCGCTCACGGCGATTCTAATGCAATATTAAATAACAAATATGTACAAAAAGTATATTTGGGTAACTCATTTGAGTTCTTGAATTAATTTAAAGAATCTTACAATATAAATATTTAATATATTATCTAATATTAAATAATTTCAGAAATATTATATTATAAATATAAAAAATTTTATAAATGGTCCAGTAATAATACAGTATATAACATACTAATTCATTTTAATTAAAATAAAAAATTTGTCTTTATAAATACAATACGTTAATGTTAATAATTAACTACAATTAAAAATAAACACCTAATTTCTTAGAAAATGAATTAATAACTTTAATATTAAAATTCATTTATATTTAAAAATATAAATTTTTATAAAAAATAAATATGTACACTAACATCATACAATGTTTCATAAAATGAATTTTTTAATTAACTTAATTTTAAAGTCATTAAATAAACACTTTAAAATTTAAAAACTAATACCTTTAATAATAAAAAAAATAAAGCTTAATTGTTTAAATTAAATATTATTTAATACTTACTACCAAGGTATTTGTATAACACCTGCGCTTTAATATAATTAAAACATTAAACCATTTTATGCATAAATATATATGTATTAAAATACACAACACTAATCACTTAATAATTCATTATTTTCCCGGATTTTTATATAAAAAAACAAAAATAAACTAAAGACATGCGTATAAATAAAATATATTTATAAATAATCTGTGTTATCCAATGGATACTATATAAATGAATTACTTAAATATTATTAATCTATAAGCACTAATAATTAATACATATCAAATATTAAAATTTAATGACAAATGAAAATTATTTTTTTTTACATATAATAAATAAAATGCCATTATTTTTCCCAAAAAACACTGATAAAAAAAATACACAACTACTAAAAAATATAATAACAGGACCAGCAGGTAAAGACATATAAAAAGCTCCTAATAATCCAATCCATGAACATAACAACGCAATAAATACTGATAATAATAATAAATTTATCAAACCATCTACCCAAAACCGAGCCGATAAACTAGGTAACATCATCAAACCAATAGACATCAGAGTTCCAATCACTTGAAAACCAGCTATTAAATTTATCATTAATATTAATAAAAAAATTACTTGAATTATCCAAAAATGCTGAATATTACTAGTAATTAAAAAATCTGGATCAAATGTTGCAATCACTAAAGCTCTATAAAATATAGAAATTATAAATAAAGTTATCGCACTAATAATTCCAATACATTTTAAATGTAATATACTTACAGACAATATTGATCCAAATAACAATTCTAATAAATCTATACTAGATCCATGTAATGATATTAGTATCACTCCAAAAGATAAAGATCCAAGATAAAATCCAGAAAAACTAGCATCTTGTTGTAATAATGTTTTTTCACTAACCCAATAAGATAATATTGCGACAATTGCTCCTGAAATAAATCCGCCTATACTCATAGTAATACACGACATTCCTGAAAAAAAATACCCTATTGCTACTCCTGGTAATATAGCGTGAGACAACGCATCTCCTATTAAACTCATTCGTCTCAATATTAAAAAATTACCTATAGGAGTCATACTGATAGACAATATGAAACAAGCAACGATAGCTCTACGCATATATCCATAATTAATAAAAGGATCAAACAACATATGAATAATCATATACAATTTTATTATTCTCAATTCAATTGAGATATTATAAACACATAATAAGACACGAAAAAAATGAATCTAATTAATTGTAATACTTATAAACATTCAATTACATTGATAACTCACAAGTTCTACAAGAACTAGTCAACAAAAATATATCAGAAAAATGCTTATTTATAAATTTAATATCATGCGATACAACAATCGCTGTGTGTCCAAATTTGCAAAGCTTTTTAATAGCAGATATCATCATATTACAGGTATCTAAATCTACACCTTGAAACGGTTCATCTAATAATATCAAAGAAGATTTTTGCACTAAAACTCTGGCAAATAACATGCGTTGTACTTGTCCACCCGATAAATTACTAATATACTGATTCAATGTATTTAATAATTTTACTTGTTTCAGAGATCTCCAAATTATAGCTAATTGTTTTTTGTCTAATTTTTTTATTAAACATATTCCAGGCCAACAACCCATAGACACTACATCAAATACCGTTAATGGAAAATTCAGGTCTATAGTAATTTTTTGGGGTAAATAACTTATACTCAAAGGATTAGTCTTGTTTGAAAGTTCTAGACTACCAGATATTGGGGGTAATAATCCAGCTAATGTTTTTAGCAACGTTGATTTACCTATCCCATTTGGTCCGACAATAGCAATCATACTTCCTGGCTTAATGCAACCAGTTATAGATACACCAATTTTATTGGTGTTATAACCTGTTATTAAATTATATAACTTAATCATATTTCATATTTAATCCTTATGGCAACAAAGATGCCCAAAGAATAGCAAACCAAAAAAATAGTAATATTACTAATATTAATAATACACGAATGAAACTGGAAGCAATAAATACTTTCATGCTAATTGAAAAACGTGGTTTATAATAAAATAATGACATAGTTTTTAGAAAATTTTTAGTTATGTTATAACATAACCATAATTAAAAAATCAAACTCCTTGAGACAACACCAAGATTGAAAGTACCGAAGGCCGGAATCGAACCGGCACACCACTTAAGATAATTGATTTTGAGTCAATTGCGTCTACCTATTTCGCCACTTCGGTAAAATACAAATAAATATTTTTTCATAAAAACAAAACTTAAAAAACATTCATACTATATTTATATCATTAAATATAGCACTTATTATAATATAATAACACATATTTTAATAATATCAATTATATTAATATATGTATAACAATAATAACTGTACATATCAAAAATATAAATCAATATTTTTACTATTGTAGATAACAATATTATATTGTATCATATTAATATATTTTACTATTATATATTTATACTTTATAATACTTGATAAACAAATATTATATAATGCAACATTTATTATTATATGAATAATTTTGATTATAATTTATTAATAGTTCTAAATGCATTATTAGAAGATAATAGTGTTAATTTAGCTGCAAAAAAATTAAATGTTACTGCCCCAGCTATCAGTAAATCATTAAACAAAATACGTATTTTGTTTAATGATCAAATTTTAGTACGTAGTGGCACTAAACTAATACCTACTCCTAAAGCTACAGATTTAAAACCAAATATTAAAGAATTGGTAAATCGTATTGAATCAATATTTAATAAAAATATTGAGTTCAACCCTAAGACCACTGTTACAAAATTTACAATTGCTGCTAATAATACTATTATTTTTATTTTAAACACTATACTGTTTAAAACAATGCAAGAAATTGCCCCTAATATCTTCATTAATCTAATAAATGACGCAGATTATGATGATAACTTTTTAAGAAACCATACAATAGACTTGTATATAGGAGAAATGCGTGCGCTTAATCCAGAAATTACCATTAAGACCATTTATATATCAAAATGTTGCATAATATGTAGAAAAAATCATCCAATTTTATCCAAAAACAAAAATGTAGATAATTTATTAAAATATCAATTCATCAAAACTAAAAATGAATACTCAGCCGATTCAAACGAACAAGAAAAATATTTTTGGTCCGAAAGACATATAGTTGGCACTACTCCAGAATATATTACTACCATAAATACTGTAATTAATTCAGATATACTAGCAATAATTCCAGCATTCATATCAGTAATAACAAAGAAATTAAATATACCAATAACATGCTTCTATACTAATTTTAGTTTGGGTAAAAGAAATATTATTCAAGCATGGCATTCTAAAAATAATCATTCTCCTTCTCACAAATGGTTACGAGATTTATCTAAAAATATGTTTTTAGATCAAATAAAATAATACAATAATCACTAAATCTAAAATTTTATTTACTAAGAATATATACGTATTATCATAATACTTAATAATAAGAACACTATACTAGGGATTAATGCAGAAAATACTGGAGAAATATTATGCGCAGCACTTGATACACTAAATATTTGATTTAAAATATAAAATAAAAAGCCTATTATACTTCCTATAAATAACTTAAATCCCATTTTTTTTTGATATAACGGACCAAAAGTACATGTTAATGCAGTGAACATCATTACTATTCCAGAAATAGGAGATAATATCTTATTCCAAAAAATAATCTGATAATGCCTGGAATTTTGCCTGTTCTGATTAAAATATTTAATGCAATTATACAAATTCGAAATAGACAAAATATTGGGACGAACCGTTATCATAGATAATATCTTGGGATTTAACTGTATATTCCATTCAACACATGAAAATTTACTATTATTAATAGTATGCATATTTTCAGATATACATAATTCAGTTACATCTAATAAATTCCAAACTTTATTTATAAATATTGCGCGTTTAGCATAAAAAATCTTATTTAATTTTTGTTTTTTATTAAAATTATATAAAGTTACTCCAAGTAATTCTTCGTATGTCGTCACGCATTCTACATGAACAAAATTATCCTTATCTCTAAACCAAAAATTTTTTATTTTTTCTGAAACTAAATAAAAATTATTTTGGGAATGATCACGATATTTATATATCATTTTTTCACTATTTGGCATTAACCATTCATTAAATATCAAACTACATAGTAATATAGGCATAGCGGCTTTTATTGCTGATATAAAAATCTGAAATTTACTATATCCAAATAACTGAATTGCTATAAATTCGTTATGTGTCTCAAATATACTTAATCCTATAAGTCCACCTAACAAAACAGCAATAGGAAAAAATAATATAAAATCTTTTGGAACGCTTAAAATAATAAAGATAACTACTTCAAATATAGAATAATTTTCTATTTCTATTTTTCGTAATTCATCAACTAATCGGATAATACTGGATAACGATATTAATATTAAAAACACTACCGTGATACTCGAAAATAATATTGCTCTAATATATTTATTTAAAATACCGCACATAGATTTTTTATATTTACATATAAGAATGATGTTTGAACATAATTGCAACCAATTTTTTCATAAAAACAGTATTCCACATGTTACATAAAAATATTATTGTTAAATAAAGACCATTAAATAACCATATCCATAATATGGAATTTGTTTCATCAACAATAATATAATAATGCAATATAATATGTGAAACGAAAAAAAATATATACAAAAACATACCCAATAAAAATTTAAACAAATAACTGTTTGAAAAATTAGTAATTAAAAACATTGCTGTCATTGGCATAACAAAAATAGATATTAACAAAGTTAACCGCCAATTTAACTCTATTTGTGCCTCTAATTGCTCACAATACCATAATTGGCGCATAGACATATAATCAATGGATTTTTTTTGTTTAAAAATTTTTCGAAATACAGGATTTACCAACATTTCATATTGCGCAAAATCCGTAATAAATACATTGTTGTACACCTCATTCTTATAATATAAGTCGTAACATACCCCATTTTCTAAAACAATTGTTTTCAACCCGTCAGATTGTTGCTTAATATTACCGTAATCCGCAGTAACAATAATGGAAGTACTTACATCTTTATCCCGATGTATTTTTAATAAAAAAATATCCTTCAATTTTTGATCATGCACAGAATCTATAAATAAAATTAAATTTTTTGCAACATCTAACGAATAAATTTTTTTTTCCCAAAAGTCATTGAAATTAATACTATCTTTAATATCATACAACAATCTATTTTGATAATACGCGCAACAAGGAGACAACCATGCTAAATCAATACTAAAAAAACCAGCAATAATAACACTAAAAATAAGTATACTTTTTATTAATAATACCTTATCTACAGCACAAGAATACATAGCTATAATTTCATTATGCACGTGCAATCGATAAAAAGTGATTAACACCCCTAAAAATGTACTACAAGGGATAATTAATTTTCCTAATTCTGGAATATTTAACAAAAGACATAAAACAATTAAATACATTGAAACATTCGCATTTTCTAATAAACCTAATAATTTTATTAATTTTTGACAAAAACATACCATAAATAATATTATTAAAATAATTAATTGATTTTTAAACACTGCTTTTAGTATATATTTAATAAATGTCATTTTTTAAAAAACTTGTTTTTATATAAAACACTAATAACGTATAATAATAAAAAATTATTGTAATCAAACTAATATACATATATTAGTTTGTAATTTAAATAAACTTTATATTAAAATAATATAAAAATGTCCACGAGACAGAGATATCATTAATCTAACATTTTGTTAAAAAATCAAATACTATTAAATGATAATAGTATATAAATATACATACAAATATATAAAAAATTATGATAAAATTTAATATTACTGATGATTATATAGATTCTTTTTCTGATAGTTGTGTGGTTACAGGTGTATTTGAAAAATCATATTTATTCCCATCTACAAAAAAAATTGATAATATAAGCAATGGATATATAAGCTCATTATTATATCGTGAAGCACTACAAGGAAAAATTACACAAACTTTGTTTTTGTATGATGTACCTAATTTATACAATAAACAAATTTTATTGATAGGGTGCGGGGAAAAGAATTCTTTTGACCAAAATCAATATAAAAAAGTGATTCATGCAGCTGTCACTGCATGCAAAAATATACCTATAGTTAAAATATTGTTATTACTAAGTGAATTCAACCTTCCAGGATGTGACAATTATTGGAAAATAAGACAAACAATAGAAATTGTAAATGAGGAATTATACGTTTTTAATAAATTCAAAAATAAAAAAAATCAATCTAAATCCATACTTAATGAAATAACTTTATATATTCCTAATATAAATGAACTGAAGTATTGTCAACAAGCTATTAAAGACGCTATCGTCATAGCACGCGGCGTGAATATAGCTAAAGATTTAGGAAATTTGCCTCCTAATTTTTGCACTCCTAACTATATTGCTGAACAAACACAAGAACTGTCCAAATATAATAACATTTCTATTGATATAATAGATTTTTCAGAAATGAAAAAATTAGGAATGAATGCTTATTTAGCAGTAAACCAAGGATCAAATTATCCTCCGATAATGCCTATAATTAAATATCAAGGACATAAAAATGAATCTGATATAATCTCCGATCCTATAATTTTAATCGGAAAAGGATTAACATTCGATTCCGGTGGCATTTCTATCAAAGATGCACATAAAATGGATGAAATGAAATATGATATGTGTGGAGCGGCCGCAGTATATGCTGTCATGTATATAGCAGCAGAACTACAGTTGCCCTTGAATATTATTGGCATACTTGCTGTTGGCGAAAACATGATAAGCAGTAATTCATTTCGTCCAGGTGATATCTTGACCACTCTTTCCGGAAAAACTATAGAAATCTTAAATACTGATGCCGAAGGACGCTTAATTTTATGTGATACTCTAACATATGCAAAACGATATAAACCTAGTATAGTGATAGACATAGCAACACTTACTGGAGCTTGTGTAGTAGCTTTAGGAAATCATTTTAGCGGACTTATGTGCAATGAAGAAAAATTATCCAAAGATTTAATCTTTGCATCGCAACAAACCAAAGATTACATTTGGAGATTACCATTACACGAAGAATTTCAAAACCAATTAAAGTCTACATGCGCTGACATGACAAACGTTGGTGGTAGATCTGCTGGAGCTATTACTGCAGGATGTTTTTTACAAAAATTTGTTAAATATCCCTGGGCGCATCTAGATATTGCAGGAACAGCATGGATCTCTCATGATTTAAATAAAAGTTCTACAGGACGTCCTGTAACACTATTATCACAATTTTTACTTAATAAATTAAAATAATGTCACTATATATTATATGCAATACTTAATAATAATATTGATATATAAAATACAACTAAAATTCATATAACATATGAAACATGGAATTTTCTATATACTGCCTCAAGCGCTGCAAAAAAACAATACGTTTAAATACTTTACAGAAAATTTTTTTTGTAAGTTAATAAGTGAACAATGGAGATCCAATAAAAGTATTTTAATAACCTGTGATACTAAAGAACAAGCTATAAAAATCAATCAAGCTTTATGGATATATGATAATAATACATTTCTACCACATGATTTATTTGAAAAAAATAACAAACACACTCCAATTCTAATTTATTGGCGAGAACACTATTATGATTATCAATCAAGAGATATACTAGTAAATCTAATGAAAAAAAACATGCGCTTCTTTTTCAATTTTAACGAAATTATAGATTTCGTCCCTATCACTAATACTTTGAAAGTATGGGCAAGAAATCGATATAAATCCTATAAAAAACATGGATTTAAATTAAATATTATTCACGTACCAATTCATGAGTAATCATATAGTGGAAAAAATATATAACCCTAAAACCATAGAAGAATCAATTTATAATTTTTGGGACACAGGAAATTATTTCAGTTCTCATAATGGAAATGTTTCACAAGAAAATTATTGCATTATGATGCCTCCACCTAATATTACAGGACAATTACATCTAGGTCATGCTTTTCAACATACTATCATGGATATACTGATTCGTTATAACAGAATGATGGGGAAAAATACTTTATGGCAAACAGGAACAGACCATGCTGGCATTGCTACACAGATACTAATGGAAAATAAAATTTATAATGATACAGGAAAAACTAAAGATAACTATACGCGTGATGAGTTTATAGAAAAAATTTGGGAATGGAAAAAAGAATTGGAAATATCTATCATTTATCAAATGAAACGACTAGGAAATTCAATAGATTGGAAAAGAAAACGTTTTACTATGGATGCAGAAATGTCTTACGCAGTAAGAGAAGCATTTATTAAAATGTATAAAAAGAATTTAATTTATAAAGGCAAAAAATTAGTAAATTGGGATACTAAATTACAAACTGCAATTTCCGATTTAGAAGTTACTAATAAACAAATGCACGGTCATATGTGGTATATATATTACCCATTAGATCACGATAATTATTATTATCAACGCTACATCAATAACCACAGTTCTAAAAAAGAAAATATAAAGCATCTGATTATTGCCACAACACGTCCAGAAACTATATTTGGAGATACCGCAATTGCAGTGCATCCAGAAGACACAAGATATAATAAATTAATTGGACTGTATGTTACCATACCAATTATTAATAGACGTATTCCTATAATTGCTGATGATAACGTAGATATGTTAAAAGGAACCGGTTGCGTTAAAATAACTCCAGCACACGATTTTAACGATTACATAATAGGGAAAAAACATAAATTACCTATGATAAATATCATGTCATTAACGGGAAAAATTCTGGAACATCCGGAATTTTTCTATGATCATCATGGTGATATACAAAAAAAAACTTCCTGTAGTATTCCAAAAAAATTCCATAATCTTAATATAAACGATGCACGGATTAAAATAGTTGCTGAATTTAATAAACTTAAATTATTACATAAAATTGAACCTTGTCATAATATGATGATCCCGTGTAATAATCGCACTGGAACTATAATAGAACCTATATTAACTGATCAATGGTATATACGTACTAAAAATTTAGCTAAACAAGCAATTGACGCAGTAGAAAATAATTTAATTAATTTTGTTCCAGAACAATATAAAAATATGTATTTTAGTTGGATGCATAATGTACAAGATTGGTGTATTTCGCGGCAAATATGGTGGGGACATAAAATACCAGTGTGGTATGGTGATAATAATCAAATATATGTAGGACATTGTGAGCAAGATATAAGAATAAAAAATAAACTTAATGATAGCATACATCTAAATAGAGATAATGATGTATTAGATACATGGTTTTCTTCAAGTCTTTGGACTTTTGCTAGTCTAGGTTGGCCGATTAATACTGATTTACTACATACTTTTCATCCTACTAATATCATAATAAGTGGATTTGATATTATATTTTTTTGGATTGCGCGTATGATAATGCTAACTATGAATCTGATAAAAAATCATAAAGGAATAGCACAAATTCCATTTAAAACTGTATATATAACCGGGTTAATACGCGATGAATTCGGCAAAAAAATGTCTAAATCTAAAGGAAACACTATTGATCCACTAGATATAATAGACGGAATTTCAATAAAAAATTTATTAAAAAAACGTACCACTAATGTTTTACAACCCCAATTAATACAAGAGATTACAAAATGTACCAAAAAACAATTCCCCAATGGTATTAAACCTTATGGTGCCGATTCCTTAAGATTTACTCTAATGGCTTTATCTTCATCCGGCAGAGATATACACTGGGATATGAAAAGACTAGCAGGTTATCATAATTTTTGCAATAAATTATGGAATGCCAGTCACTATGTGTTAACACATACTAAAAATAAAAATTGTGGTTTTTCTGGAGAAAAAAAAACCTTTTCTTTAGCAGATCGCTGGATAATGACAAAATTTCATCAAACAATACAACAATTCCATAAACAATTAGAAATATATCGTTTTGATAAAATAGCTAGTATTTTACACGAATTTATTTGGCACCAATTTTGCGATTGGTACATAGAATTTACTAAACCAATACTCCATAATGGTAGTAAATCTGAATTATGCGGTACACGTTATACATTAATCACATTGCTGGAATTAATATTAAAATTAGCACATCCTGTTATCCCTTTTATTACAGAAAAAATATGGCAAAAAACTAAAATAATCACCGGAAATTCTGAAAAAACTATTACACTACAACCATTTCCAAAATATGATGTATCTGCTATTGATAAAGAATCAATAATAGATTTTGAATGGATACAACATATTATTAGCACAATACGTACCGTGCGTATGCAAATGAATATAACCCATAAAGCAGCATTACAAATAGCATTTCAACATGCTTCATCAAAAATTATAAAACGTATTACAAATAACTACAATATTTTATGTAAACTAGCCCACTTAAAAAATATAGATATTAACCCAACATACCAAAACCACTCACAACACGTTAATATATCAGTAGATACTACAAAATTATTGGTATATATACCACATACTTTCAATAAAAAAATTAAACTAAATCAACTGCATAAAGAACTAGAACTAATAAATAATAAAATTACAGTAATACAAACACTATTAAAAAATGATAATTTCTTAAAACAAGCCCCTAGCACTATTATACTAAATAAAAAAACACTATTAAACAATTATAAAAAAACAAAAAAACAATTATACGAGCAACTATTAACAATACAAAAAACTTCATAAGTTCTAGAAATAACTGTATTCCATGTAATGGAATAATTGAAACTACACTAAATCACCATTTATATGATCATATACTATAATTAAATTGATTCCAAAATTAATTTAATCTAAATACATCTAAATTAAAAACAATTGTTATTTCGTGTTTTAATAAAAACTAATTTCTATATAATTAAACATTTTGTATTATAATAGTACTCATTTTAATGAAAAAATTTTATTTTAAATAAAATTTAATCATTTATATAAATAAACAGGTAAAACATCACATGAATCCAATATATCAACGGTCTTTTCTGCGCTTAATAGATTTTAATGCAGAAGAAATTAAATATTTATTAAAATTAGCATCCACACTAAAACATCAAAAAAATACACATACTGAAACACAAAAACTCAATAAAAAAAATCTAGTTTTAATTTTTGAAAATCAATCTACTAGAACACGATGCGCATTTGAAGTGGCAGCATTTGATCAAGGCGCTCGTATAACTTGTCTGACTCCAAATATTAGTCAAATGGGACATAAAGAATCTATCAAAGATACTGCTAGAATATTAGGTCGTATGTATCATGGAATTCAATATCGTGGATATCATCAAAATATTGTTTCCATTCTTTCAAAATATTCTGGAATTCCAGTATGGAATGGACTAACTGCACAATTTCATCCTACACAATTACTAGCTGATTTATTAACCATGCAAGAGCACGCACCAAATAAAACATTCAATCAAATGATTCTAGCTTATGTTGGAGATACAAAAAATAATATCAGCTGTTCTTTATTAGAAGCTGCAGCAATAATGGGTTTTAATTTAAGATTAATTGCTCCTAAGGCATTTTGGCCGACACAGGAACTATTTAATAAATGTAAAAAACTTGCGTTAAAAAACAATGGAAATATTATTTTAACTGAAGATATTAATGATGGAGTAAAAAATGTGGATTTTTTATATACTGATGTATGGGTATCTATGGGAGAAAATGAAAAAGGATGGGAGAAAAGTATTGATTTACTAGCTCCTTATCAAGTTAATTTTAATATGTTGCAAAATACGAATAATCCAAATATAAAATTCTTACATTGTTTACCTGCTTTGCATGATCAAGAAACTACCATTGGAAAAAAGATCGCAAAAAAATATAATTTATATAATGGATTAGAAGTAACAAATGACGTTTTTGAATCTACACATAGCATAGTATTTGATCAAGCAGAAAATCGTTTACATACTATTAAAGCCTTAATGATAGCTACGTTAATTCCATAACTTAAATATATTATAGATTTTCAGTTTAAATATGTATTTAATAAAAAATTAACAAAATTATCTATTATAAATTCAACACTTTGCATAAAACACAATTAGGAACAACCTATGAAATCAGAAGTTATTAATACAAATAATGCTCCTATCCCAACTGGGCCATATGTTCAAGCAATAAATACACAAAATATGATATTTATATCTGGACAACTTCCTATATATCCTAACACAAATATTATTCCAAATAATATTTATGATCAAACCTATCAAGCACTACAAAATATTTTAAATATCATCGATACTATAAATCTAAAAATAGAAAATATTATCAAAACTACATTATTTCTAATAAATATAGATGATTTACCTGATGTTAATAATAGTTACAAAAAATTTTTTTATACACATTCTGTTGGCAAAAAAATGCATTTACCCGCTCGCTCATGCGTGGAAGTATCCAGATTGCCAAAAAATGCTAATATAGAAATTGAAGCAATTGCAATAAAGCCTACAAATTAGGATTATTATTAATAATAATAAATCATCAAACAAAAATAAAATATTACATAATATATATTATTATACTTAATAAAATTTTGAAATATAATTTATTAGTAATAATATATAAAAATTTTTATAAAAAATACCAAATACACAAAATAGACAAGGATAATTAATTGCTATAAACCATATAGCATTATATTATAATATAATGCTATATGGTTTATAATTATTTATAGTAATACCAAATATACAATTATTTTACTTTGATAACATTTTAACTTCATAATCCAGTGCTTGTTTAGAGTCATATTGATTTTCCCATTTTGCTATCACTAATACTGCCAAAGCATTACCAATAACATTTAATACAGTACGACCCATATCTAATATTCTATCTACTCCTGCAATAAAAGCTAATCCTTCTAAAGGGATGCCTACACTACCTAATGTAGCTAAAAGCACCACAAATGATACTCCTGGAACTCCTGCAATACCTTTAGAGGTTATCATAAGAGTTAGTACTAAAATAATTTCTTGTCCTAAAGACAATTCAATACCATACAATTGTGCAATAAAAATTGCTGCAATACTTTGGTATAAAGTTGACCCATCTAAATTAAACGAATAACCTGTTGGTATCACAAATCCTGTAATAGACGCAGGTGCACCATAAGCCTCCATTTTTTTTATAATACGGGGTAAGACCGTCTCTGAACTAGCAGTAGAAAAAGATAAAATAAGTTCTTCTTTTAAAATAAAAATTAATTTCAAAATTCTAAGATTACATATACGCGCTACTATACCTAACACAACTAAAGCAAAAAAAATAATAGCTCCATATACTAATAATACTAACTTAGTAAGCGGTAACAAAGAACTAAAACCAAATGTAGCCACTGTAACTGAAATTAAAGCAAATACTCCAATTGGAGCATAACGCATTACTATATGCGTTACTTCAAACATAGTATCTGCAACAGAATTACAAATATTTAATAATGGAAGTTTAGTTTTATCAGGCAGTACAGATAAACCAAGACCAAAAATCACTGAAAAAAATATCACGGGTAACATGTCTCCCGTAGACATAGAACTAATAATATTAGATGGGATTAAAGATAACATAGTACCCACCAAATTAGATTGTATTTTAGACGTAGTATCCTCATACATCGAGATATCTGTTTTAGATAACACAGACATATCAATTCCATGTCCTGGATGCAATAAATTCGCTAAAGCCACTCCTAATATTATTGCAACTGTCGTGATAATCTCAAAATAAATAATAGTTTTTAAGCCAATGCTTCCGAGTTTTTTAGCATCGCCAATCCCAGCAATTCCCACTATTAAAGTAGCCATTACAATAGGAACAACTATCATCTTAATCATACGAATAAAAATTTCTCCTGCCGGAGCAAGAAATGTAGTAACCACTAAATCTCTTAATTCTAATTGATTATGTAATGCGATTCCTACAATAATACCCAAGTTTAATGCAAAAAAAATTTTCCAAGCAAGGGTAATTTTGAATTTTTTTATCATAGTAGTTAGTTACCCCTTTATTGAGATAAAGTTTTTATTTTTAAATATATTATTAACTTATTGTAATTTAATAAATTAATACAAAGACAACTCCTGAAAATTTCTAAAAACAAACCAAATTCTTATTTGGCAATAAACTAAAAATATTTTTACATTTTACAGATAAAAACAAAATATAATGTGAGAATTATATCTCCAACATATTGTTAAAAGTTAATAACCTGCTCCATGAAGTTACTTACTGATAAAAACAAAACTCAACGCAAAACATTACTTGCATTGAGCATATATAAATTAATATAACTAAAAACATATATCAATTACTTATGTTATATATAACAATATTACAAAATAATAATAATTAATATTAATACCTTTTCATATTATACAATACAAATCTTTATTTAAATTTATTTTTAAACTGATTTTTTAAAACCAGTATATTATATGCTATATATATAAAAAATCCATAATCTATATGCTACAGTACTTTTTATTAAATATAAAACACTTTTACACAAAAATGTATAAAAATACAACACAAACTTATAATAAGTATTATTTGACAGTTAAAACTATACACTTATTAACAAGAATTTATATTAATTCTAATTTCCTGTTTAAATTAATTTAATTTACAAATATTATTCATATTCCACTAACAAAGCTTCTAAAAAATCTAAATCACGTAATAATTTAACTAATGTTTCATTACTAATTTTCTGTTGTGCTCTTAAATGATAATATTCTCCTCGTTCTGCTCGTAACGCACTTAATCGCATACGTCTCTCTAATTCTTCTATTAACATAAAATGTACATCATTATTCCCATTAATACGGCGTCGCAAATTTCCTATAATACGTGCGCTTACTTCATTAACAATCTGACTATCAATATTCTCTTCTTGACTATTTACTAATCTTTCTTCTAACTTATATACACTTTCAATAGCTACTTCTGCTGCTATAGATCGAGCCATACGCTCTTCTTTTCTCTGTAATAATTTATCAGATACAACAATTCCTCGCAATAACCATGGAAGTACAAATACCCCGCATAATAAAGAAAATACAATCACTCCAGTAGCAATAAAAACTAACTGATAACGACACGGAAACATCGAACCATCTTTCAAAAACAGAGGTATTGACAACACACCAGCTAAAGTAATAGCCCCACGTACTCCTGCAAAAGAAGCAATTAAAATTTCTCGTGTACTATACTCACTAAATACCATAGTGAACTTCTGCGCGCAATATAAACTTATATGTTTCATCAACCACAACCACCCAAACCTAAGTACCATTAATGCAGCATAAATAAGAATTACATATATAAATAACATCCACGTTTTAATAGTTGGGTCCATAGATGCTTCTAACATAGAAGTAAATAAAATATCAGGCAATTGCAATCCAAGCATAATAAATACCATACCATTAAATACAAACTCTAACATTGCCCATACACTATTTCCTCTTAAACGCATATTTAATGGTGCATTACGAATAATTCCAGATTGTCCAATCGTCATCCCAGATGCCACTGATGATAAGATTCCAGACACGCCAATATGTTCTGCAACTAAATATACTGCAAAAGGTAATAACAATAATAATATTGTTTGAGTAGCAGAATCACCGCCACTCCAATGAGTAATAAATCTTAATGATTTACTATACCACCAAGTAATAATTATCCCGGCTAACAAACCACCTACTGACACTTTAATAAATTCTATGGAAGCCCCACCGATGCTAAATATCATAGTCCCCATAGCTACTGAAATAGCAAATTTTAACGAAACCAATCCAGATGCATCATTCATTAAAGCTTCTCCTTGCAAAATATCCATTAATTTTTTAGGAATACGTCCTTCCCCAACAATACCAGATAAAGCTACTGCATCAGTTGGGGATAAAACTGCAGCTAAAGCTAATGCTGCTACAAGCGGCATTTCTGGCATTATCCAATGAATTAGGTAACCAATACCCACTACAGTAATGATAACTAATACTAATGCTAGTATCACTATTTCCCCACCATGCCGTAAAAATTCCCGCATCGGAGTTTTCCAGCCATCAGAAAATAATAAAGGAGGTATAAACAGCAATAAAAATAACTCGGGATTAAAATCTATATGTAAACCAAATCGTGGCCATGCTAAAACCGCTCCTAATAAAATTTGCATTAAAGGTAAAGGCATTTGAAATGGAAAAATTCGTATCATTACTCCTGATATAGAAACAACTAAAATCAGGATAAGAATTGTAAAAAAAATCTCCATCATTTAAAATCTCAACCGTATTTGTACAGAATCAGAATAATAATAATATTGATACAATATCAACCACATATGTGTTATAATTTTTGCTCGACATAATCAATATTAATTTTAAAAATAACTAATTAATTATATAAATACTATTATTTAATGCAGAATTACTTTTATATAAACACATTCATGACACTTAATGCATTAATATTATTACTTTTATAAAATAAGTATAAGACCGCAAAATATAACATCTATCAATAACTAATATTCACTCATAAAATAATATTTTATGCATTATTTTATCACTATACAAATGACCACATAATGAATCATTATATTATTTGTTGAAATATAATATGATATATCATATATAGTATGATTCACTTTATATTTAAACATATCATATAGACAATATATACTTATATTATACTAAAAAGGAATATCATCATCATCGATTTCAACCGTTGATTCTTTTTCCAGCAATTTTTCATTGTTATCAATTAACGTATTTTTATTATCAGAAACATTACCAGGTACATTATTACGTGCACCCAACATTTGCATTGTGCCTCCAATATTCACAATAATTTCAGTTATATATCTGTCTTGTCCATTTTGATTTTGCCATTTTCTAGTATGTAATGATCCTTCAATATATACTTGGGAACCTTTATGGAGATATTCAGATGCAATTTCTGCTAATTTTCCAAATAATACTACACGATGCCATTCAGTTTTTTCTTTAAACATATCAGATTGCTTATCTTTCCAAGATTGTGTAGTAGCTATAGAAATATTAGTTACTATATTACCATTCGGCATATAACGTACTTCAGGTTCTTGACCAAGATAACCAATTAAAATCACTTTATTAATACCTCTATTAACCACAATACCTCCGATAAATTAGCATAACACTTATTTTTATGCATATTCATATCACAAAAACGTATAAATTATAAAATAATTGACAAAAAATTAATTTTTTTAACTAAATAAACTTACTTATAATAATAAGTATTGAATATCTACAAAAATTATGTACAAATTATCTATACGAAAAATTAATGCATTAATATAATGCTCTTATTACATAATGTAAAATACATAAAAATTTAATCTACTAAGTATCTAATAAAAAAATTAATGTAAGATACATATAGAATATTATAAACTGTATTAAAAATAATATAGAAAATTTTTCTCAATACTGACTAACATCGGTATAATTATCAAATCTGGACCATTGTCCATGAAATACTAATCGTATGGTACCAATAGGACCATTTCTTTGTTTTCCTAAAATAATTTCTGCAACACCCTTCATCGCGCTATTTTCGTTATATACTTCATCGCGATAAATAAACAAAATAAGATCAGCATCTTGTTCAATAGCGCCAGATTCACGTAAATCTGAATTTACCGGATGCTTATCGATTCTTTGTTCTAAACCTCTGTTTAACTGAGATATTGCTATAACTGGCACCTCTAATTCTTTAGCTAAAGCCTTTAATGATCTAGAAATTTCTGAAATTTCTAATGTACGATTATTAGATAAACATGGAACCCGCATTAATTGTAAATAATCTATCATAATTAAACTTAATCCATCATGTTCACGATATAATCTACGCGCTCGGCCTCGCAACTCAGTAGGAGTTAAATAGGATGAATCATCAATATATATATTTCGTCTATCTAAAAGCAATTGCATAGAATCTTTAATCCTTTTTTTGTCAATATCGTCTAAACGCCCTGTACGAATGCGTATTTGATCTACTCTTGATAAAGATGCTAACATACGCGTCACAATTTGATCACCAGGCATTTCTAAACTAAATATTAGCACCGGTTTTTTTTCAGTTAACGCTGCATTTTCGCATAAATTCATAGCAAACGCTGTTTTACCCATAGATGGGCGCGCCGCAATAATAATAAAATTAGATTTTTGTAAACCATCAGTTTTCTTATCAAGATCTTTATATCCACTAGATATTCCAGTAATACCATATTTAAGGCTACTATTACGTGCCTGATCAATACGAGATATTACATCTGTTAACATAACATCTATACTTTTAGGATTAAGATTATAATTACTCTTACTGTGTGACATTTGAAATATAAGCGATTCTGCCAAATCTAATAACTCATCACTACTTCGTCCTTTAGGATTATATCCAGCGTCAGCAATCTTATTAGCTATAGCAATCATATTACGTACTACAGAACGTTCACGCACAATATCAGCATACGCACCTACATTAGCGGCGCTAGGAACATTTTTTGATAATTCAGCTAAATATGCAAATCCTCCTATCGATTCTAATTTTCCTTGTGTTTCTAACGATTCTGCTAATGTTATTAAATCAATAGGTTTATGAATTTCTAATAAATTTTTCATTTCATTAAAGATTATACGATGAGCATAATTAAAAAAATCATTAACATTTAATTGTATTGATATATACTCCCAATGACTGTTATCTAGCATTAAACTACCTAAAACAGATTGTTCAGCTTCTATTGAATAAGGGGGTGATTTTATGTTATTAACATCCTGATTATAGGAGTCTTTTAGAACATTAATTTTCTCTTTTTTTAGCATAAACTATAGCTATTACCTCATCAACAAATATCAAACATAATAATAATAATAATATTAACGATTATTTAATATTTTATAATAATTAAATAAACTTCAATTACACATATACTAATTTATGCATATATATCTATATATAATGTACAAAAAATATTGTTTAAATATCTATATATTTTAAATCATAAAATTTGATATTATATTAAATATAATTAATCAACGCCTCGAAAAAAAAATTTAAATAATTATCTTTTAAATTTATTTAATTACTATATATATATCATATATATACTGTTTCGTTAATACTATGTAATCTATTACTTAATAATACAACAGAAAATAATTAAGGAAAATATGAAAAATAATACCCAAAAACTTTTAATACAAATTAAAAATTTATGTGACAAAAGATGTGTACGTTTAACACCACAACGCTTAATTGTATTGAGATTAATTTCACAATGCAATGGGGGGGCTATCAGCGCATATAATTTATTGCGTCTATTAAGAAAATCCGAATTTCCACATGCTAAACCTTCTACTATTTATAGAGCCTTAAATTTTTTATTAGCCCAAGGATTTATCCATCGTATAGAATCCACTAACAGTTTTATGTTATGTCACTATTTTTATGAATTATCACATAACTTTGCGTTCTTTATTTGCAATAGTTGCAAACAAGTTACTGAACAAACAACAAAAGAAATTGAAAAAATTTTACAAAGTATGGCAAAAATAGCAGGATTTATTATTTTTAATAATACAATAGAAGCACATGGATTATGCACAAAATGTTTCAATGTTAAATTACACACACATTTTAAATCTTAAAATATAAAAATAATAATATAAAATAGCTTTATATCATTTAATTAAAATTAACAACATATATGTATATCACAACTGCTTTTTATTCGAAAAATTTTTATTATTGATTAATTACATTAGCATACATTCACAAATCTTAATGCAGTAATTAAATTCATTTAATAGTTCTATACTGATTTAATTAATCACACAACATTATTGATAAATTTGTAATTATAAAACATATTACCACCATTCTGTGCATTAACATTGCATAAAAAATTTTAATAAAAACTAATAAAAATCCCCAAAAATATTAGCATACCCACATAATTATTGCTTAAAAATGCACGAAAATAATTTTTTTTCTCTCGTGTTCTAATTAACATTTGTTGCCAAATAAATAACATAATAACCCCACATAATGAAAATATGTAAAATTCTATAAAAAATCTTTCAAGATACCCAATAATCCCTAAAATAAAAACAATAAAAAATTGCAATATTCCTATTACTAATGTATCCATATTTCCTAAAAATACAGCTAAAGATCTTATACCTATCTCTTTATCATCTTCCCTATCCAGCATAGCATATTGCGTATCATAAACTATTACCCATAAAAAATTCATTAGAAATAATAACCAAAGCATAATACTGTCTATAGATTTATCGATTGCAGTAAACGTCATTAAAATGGGCCAACTAAATAATATCCCTAATACTACTTGAGGAAAATAAGTATACCTCTTAAGGTACGGATATACTACAGATAGTATTAAGGCTATTAACGACAGAAATATAGTGATCACATTTAAATACAAGATTAATATAAATGCAATTATCAGTAATACCACTAATGCTATTAATGCTCCCTTTTTAGAAAGTTGACCAGTAGTTAAGGGTCGACCTTTAGTGCGAGTTATGCAACTATCAACTTTATAATCTACATAATCATTAATAATACAACCCGCGGAACGCATACATATTACGCCAATAATAAATATCACTAATATAGTAGTGTCAGGTATACCTTGTTTTGATAACCACAAACCCCATAAAGTGGGCCACAACAACAAGAAAAAACCAATAGGTTGATTAACGCGCATTACATATGCTAAATTGTAACACTTTTTAATAAAAGTTAACCTATTTGACATACAGTAAATAAATAATATTATTATACTAATTACATTAATAACACTGATATATTGTAATTATATTCAATAAACATATGTAATGACTTGAAAAAATTATTCTGTTTACTTAAAACAATTAATATTTTTAACTAAATAGTTAGTATACAATAAAAATATAAAATTAATAAATATCTTATGCCATACTATAAATAAAATAGGAAAAGAACATGAGAAAATTTTTTAAAAATACCAAATTATACAAGACAACAATTCTATATAATTATCATAAAAATATAATTTTATTTTTATCTAAATAAATCTCATGCATAATATAATTTTTATTATTCTAATAATAGCGTATTTCTTATGTCATATTTTCTTTTCAATTTAGATACATATGTTAGAGTCATGTTAATTCTTGCATTGACTCTTATCTTCATTTACGAAATTATTAATGGTTTCCACGATACTGCTAATTCTGTAGTCAGTGTAATTTACACCTGTGCACTACGTCCTCATAATGCAGTATTAATATCAGGAGTATTTAACTTTTTAGGAGTTACGCTAAGTGGACTAAGTGTAGCATATACAATTGTTCATTTACTTCCAACATATTTCTTTACAAACACTAGTGTGAATAATACCTTAGCAATGATTTTTTCAATATTATTTGCAGCAATATTATGGAATCTTGGAACATGGTATCTGAGATTACCAACTTCTAGTTCTCATACTCTTATTGGAGCATTAATAGGTATTGGATTTGCTCATGCAATAATCACAAACTGCCCAATAACACATGGGTTAAATATTTCAAAACTAATAAAAATATTTTTATCATTAATAATATCACCAATCATCGGTCTAATACTTGCTAAATTAATAATGTTAATATTATATAAGTATTGCGATTACACAGGATATGATAGTATCCATACCACTCCAACAAAAAAATTAAAAACATACGGAAAATCTCAACCATCTCTGTGGACTCGCACCATGTTAATTATATCAGCAGCTGGAGTTAGTTTTTCTCACGGCGCAAACGATGGACAAAAAGGTATTGGGCTAATTATGTTACTTTTAATAGGAATAGCCCCTGCGAGCTTTATGCTAAATTTAAATTCTAGCAATTATGATATCGCCCGCACCAATCATGCTATTAATGATTTTCAAGAATATTATATCAAACATAACAACAGCTTTAGAAATATTGTACCATCAGAAATAATATCCATGCCTATCACAAGAGCATTTAATCAATTAAAAATACTATTCCCCTCTATTGAGAAATCAATACAAACTATTATCTACAATGATAAACATGCTGCATGTTATAATAACAATCCGATACAAACAGATATACAGATAAAAAAAATTTTTCATGATTTCTCATTAAATTTAACCATGATGCATAACATCTCCTTATTACTGAATAATTTGGACGATTATAAAAAATTGAATACTACCCAACGTCTTCAAATAAGACAATTACTGATATATATAGTAGATATACTAGATCAAATCATAGATCTGCCAGAAACATCACATCATGATAAGTATTTTCTTAAAAATTTAAAAGAAAATTTACTGTATACAATTGAATACGCGCCAACGTGTATTATTTTTGCAGTTGCATTATCATTATCCTTAGGAACAATAATCGGCTGGAAACGAGTTGCTATCACTATAGGAGAAAAAATAGGCACAAAAGAAATGACTTACGCACAAGGATTGTCAACACAACTGACCACAGCTATATCTATCAGTACAGCTAGTTATGTGGGTATGCCTGTTTCTACCACCCATATACTATCTTCATCTATTACTGGCAGTATGTTAACCCAAAATTGGAAAGGTATACAAATAAAAACAATAAAAAATATTCTAATAACCTGGTCATTAACTTTTCCGGTATCTATAACTTTAAGCGGTAGTTTTTACTGGTCTACACTTAAATTATTGCATAAGTATATTCAAATATAAACAATTAATATTGTGTATGTTGCCATAATTTTTTAAAAAACACTACTGTGTCAATTGAAATCACACAATCCAATTAATAAACTATTATTAATGATAATACTGTTGAATTTTTAGTCGAATTACCATATTTAATATATTTAAATAATTTTTATTTCTATAAATTATTAACACATATAAATATGTAATATGAATACTGAATATTATTCAGTATCTTTTTATTAAAAAAATCAAAAAAAAAAATTAATTGAATATATCTACTTAAATTAAGTAACAATATAAATGTGCTTATAAAATATCACATGTAAACACACCACGTTATTTATATAAATACATGATAAATATGAAATATATTTCAATATTAAATGATTCTGAAGAAAACCACGAAATTTTACTAAAAAATGGTTTATTTATATTTATTATACACAACTTTATGCGTAGGAACATTATAATGTTCCAATATAGATTCTACTGTAATTTCATGTCCACAAAAATCCATAAGACATTTTTCTAAATTAATAACACTCCCTATAGATAGGATGTCATTAAAAAATAATTTTCCAATACTTGGATGCAATATTCCTAATTTTTTAAAACGCATCCAAACATTAGACGCTAAAACATCCGATAATAAATAACTATAATAACCTGCAGCGTAATCATTAGAAAAAATATGTAAAAAAGAATGCGGGAATCTCTCCCAATCCATCGCATTAGAATGTGCTAATATTTTTTTTCGCACTTCATTAAATATTTTTAGTACTTGTCCGGATTTTCCTGGAATATACTCATAATGTATTCGAGCGTCGAATAATCCATACATTATTTGATGTAATAAATCAGATGACGAAAAAAATAATTTTGTTTTTAACAAATTATTAATTGTAGCATTAGATAAACTTCTTTTTGTTTCAAAATTCATAGAAATTAATTGCAAAATATCTGATTCCCAACAAAATTTTTCCATTAATTGACTGGGTAATTCTATTAAATCCCAAGGAATACCACGAATTCCAGATATTTCTGGAATATTTATACACGTCATAATATGATGTAATACATGTCCAAATTCATGAAATAAAGTAACAATATTATTGTGTGTAAAAAAATAAGTATTTGTCCCTCTACGTACTGGATCGAAGCTGCAAATCAAACATGCAATAGGTTTTTGATTCACTGGATCATCTTTATAATACATAAAACTGACCAAATCATCCATCCAAGCGCCTTCAAATTTATTATCTCTATGATACAGATCTAAATAAAATCCTCCTTTCCATTCTCCTAAATTATCAAAAATATCAAAAAATCTCACATCTGGGTGCCAAGTCTCAATATTATAACGCTCTTTAATAGAAATACCGTAAATACAATTTACTATTGTAAAAATACCATTTAACACTATATTTTCGGGAAAATAAAATCGTAACTTTTCGTGATCAATAGAAAAAAGATACTTTTTCTGTTTTTCTCGAAAATACAATACATCCCAGGGTTTTAAGGACATACAAGAATATTTTTTTTTTGCAAAATTTTCTATTTCTATAAATTCTTGATATCCATTATGGTATATTTTTTTATATAAATATGTGAGAAAATTAAATACTTGTTCTGGATAACGCACCATCCTATTAACTAAAGATTTCTCAAAATAATTATTAAACCCCAAAATTTTTGCCGACTCATGACGCAATGTTAAAATTGCATCTATTATTAATGTATTGTCCCATTGACCACGATCAGGCCCTTGATCGGAAGCTCGTGTATTAAACGCCCAATACATCTCTTCTCGTAATTCTCTATTATCACAATATAACAGTACAGAAGAATAACTAGGATATTGTAATGTAAATATCCAACCTTTATGTCCACGATTTTTCGCTTCTAAAGAAGCTATTTCTAATTGCTGATCTGGTATACCAGAAAGTTTTGTTTTTTCAGAAATTAATTTACTCCAACTAGCTGTTGCATCAAATACATTATTTGCGTAATTAAAACTTAATTTTGATAATTCAGATTGAATATGTAAATACCTTTTCTTTTTTGATTTGGATAAAGTAACACCTGAATACCTAAAATTATTTATAGCATTATTTAAAACTTTTTTTTGCATTATATTTAAATATGGATAAGTATCATGATTTCGTAATATTTGATAAACCGTATACAAACCAAAATGCTGACTTATCCAAGTTTTATATTCCGATATAAATAATACATTATCTTCATATACCTTACGCCATTTTAAATTATTACTTACTGAATTTAAATGTGCTATTAAAGACCAGGTACGTTGCAAAGCATTCTCAGCAATCATCAAGGGATAATATACTGTATTCCAAGATACATCTTGGGTAGACACTATTCTCTCGACTGTAGAATAACAATTATTTAAAACTGTTTGCATCGCTTCTGCTACATGCTCTGGGCTAATAGACGAAAACAACGGCAATACAGAATCTTTCAATAAAGGATTGCATTTCATAAGAATATATAAAACCTATTTTATACATTAAAATACATAATTTTATATATTAGTGACATAACTTATTCAAAGCATAATTTAATAAATAAACCATATACTACTCCATCTATTTAATATTTATCACACTTTAATGTGAAATAAAATTAGCTAATAATAAAATATCAACAATATTTTTCATATAAACATTTATATCGGCGAGAGAGGATTTGAACCTCCGACC